>JAIBBZ010000002.1:0-300000 GCA_019694435.1 Pirellulales bacterium | reverse complement strand
TCCCCGTTAACGACGATTCCCAAGACATCAAAGTCGATCGACTGCGAAATGCCATAAACGGTCTCGAGTGGGCCGTCATACAGAATCGTCGACCCCGCCGCGTCGTAACTGAACTCACCGGAAAACGGGTCACCAACCGCAATACCCGTCACAATAGAATGGACCTCGTCGACAACCCCCTCGAAGCGGTAATGCACAGGCGATGCTATGCCGGTCTGGGGCACTCCGAGCGTAGCGGATGCGAAGGTGAGCGTGATGCATGTCACTTGGACTAGGTTAGGTCGCTGCTTCGGAGCATTGTGGTGAACTCGCTCAATTGACTCGCAACGCATATGCATGTCCCCACACAACTACTGCAAGATGCCGTTGATATAGACTCTGCCATTTCCGGACTTCGTAATAATACCAGAAGCGGTGCAGTTATAGAGGAAAGAAACGGGGACAGGGAAAAGAAACGGGGACAGGTCCAATTTACGAAACAAAAACCGGGTCAGAACTGTTTTCTGGACACGGCCGCCGCGGGCCGCTATCTTGCCATGTATGCCTCGTCCCCTGCGACCCGTCGGCGCCAGTCTAACGTATCACGTCATCAATCGCGGCAACAATCGCCAGCCCGTCTTTCATGGCGACGATGATTTCGCGGCGTTTTTGCGGGCCCTGGGGGAACTCAAGCAGCGGCGGCCGTTCAAGCTGTTCGGCTACTGCCTGTTGCACAATCATGTTCATTTGCTGTTGCAGCCGTCGGCCGAGACGACGATCAGCCGCCTGATGCAGAGCCTGCTCATCTCACACACGCAGCGCTATCACAAGCACCACGGCTCCGGCGGACACGTCTGGCAGGGGCGGTTCAAGAGTCCCGTGATCCAAGGCGGCGAACACCTGCTCACCGTGCTGCGCTACGTCGAGCGACCAGAAAAGGTTCCAGGAACCGTTGTTAGCCTCGGGCGGACATTCGCTCGTTGATCTTGGGGGTTGCCGCTGCCTTCCGAACTCTGCCGGGCAGCAGCGGCTCCAGAATGGCTGACCTGCTTTTTTAATCGCGCCGGGGCCAGGAGAAGAGTCGCAGGCGGTTGCCGTCGGGGTCGGTGGCGACCAATTCGCGAAAGCCCTCGGCGTTTTGCGACGGTGGCCGGACCTGCTCGCCGGCGGCTGCCAACCGCGTGGCCAATTGCGGTAGATCCTCGACCTCGAAGGCCAGGCTGAACCGCGGCGAGGCTTCCGCCGAGCGTGTCCGCTGCAACAGGGCCAGCCGCGTCTCGCCGGCAGCTAGCAGGGCATAGCCATCATCGACCACGCGAACCAGAACCCGCAGGCCGAGCACATTCCGATACCAGTGCACCATTTGCTCCCAGCGCGCGGTGCGCAGCTCGACGCAAAACAGCCCGATCTTGGCGTGATGGCTTCGTTCAATCACGTTTTGGATCCACCCGGCGGCAACGGCACAAAACGACCCACGGCGCGCACCAAGCCCCCTTCGCAGGCGCACAATGCGCAAGTTGAGCGTCCAAGGCAAGATCGCTTCGGCGGCTCGCTCCGGCGAAGAGCTGAGGTTGACGCACCCTCGTGCGGCAATAAAATGCGTCGCTCCTTAGGTTTAGACGGATCGAACCGTTCCCGGCTGGATGCCCTCGGAGACGTTCCACGTGGTCACCACCCCAGGTGATCGAACGATGCCTTCACCGCGCGACGAATCGGCAGAGCGAGATATCGGCCTGCTTGAAGCCGCGCGCCGGGACAAGCTGCGCCGCCTCGAAGAGTTGGGCGTCGACCCCTGGGGACAGCGCTTCGACGATGCGAGCCCGATCGGCGAAGTTCGGGCACGCGAAAGCGAGATCTCGACCACGGTTCCCCCGGGCGCCGAAGCGGGCGCCGCGCCGGAGATGCATGGCCCGAAGGTGCGCGTGGCCGGCCGGATCGTGCTGCATCGCAAGGCGGGCAAGCTGCATTTCATCGATCTGCGCGACTGGACCGGCCGGATCCAACTGTTGATCGGCCAGAAACAAGTCGGCGAGCGCGCCTGGGCGATTACCGATTGTCTCGACCTGGGCGATTTGATCGGCGTCGACGGCGAGCTGAAACGCACCAAGACCGGCGAGCTGACCGTGTTCGTCGAGCAGGTGCACTTTCTGACCAAGTCGCTGGAGACGCCTCCCGAGAAGCACAAGGGACTGACCGATCCCGAGCTGCGCCAACGGATGCGCTATCTCGACCTGGCCTATACCGACGGCGTGCTCGAGCGCTTTCTGGCTCGCACGAAGATCGTCCAATCGATCCGCCACACGATGGCCGAGCGCGGTTACGTCGAGGTCGAAGGCCCGACGTTGCACTCGATTGCCGGCGGGGCCGCGGCGCGGCCGTTCGTCACGCACCACAATACACTGGACATGCCGCTCTACCTGCGGATCGCGCTGGAGCTGCATCTCAAGCGTCTGTTGGTCGGCGGCGTCGAACGCGTGTATGAGCTGGGCCGCGTCTACCGCAACGAGGGCATCAGCCCCCGGCACAATCCCGAGTTCACGATGCTCGAGGCCTATCAGGCCTATGGCGACTATCGCACGATGATGGATCTGACCGAGGCGATCATCACCGGCGCCCTGGCGGCGATCGGACACGAGGGCCCGGTCGCCTGGGGCGAACATCGCATCGACTTTTCGGCCCCGTTCGCCCGCCGCACCTACGACGAACTGTTCGCCGAACATACGGGCGTCGAGCCGGGCGACGAGGTGGCCGTGGCGCGGTTTGCGGAATCGATCGGCCTGGCTCCGGCCGGCAAGCACCCCGACGTGGTCAAGACTGAGGTCTTCGAAGAGCGCGTCGAACGCTCTTTGCGCGGGCCCGTGTTCGTGATCGACTACCCGTCGAGCATCTGCCCGTTGACGAAGCGGAAGCGTGACAACCCGGCCGTGGCCGAGCGGTTCGAGCTGTTCGTCGAAGGGATGGAAATCGCCAACGCTTATACCGAGCTGAACGATCCGGACCTGCAGGAACAACTGTTTCGCACGCAACTGGCCGGCCAGAAGGAAGAAGACTCGATGGCCAAGATGGACCACGACTTCATCCGCGCGCTGCGGCACGGCATGCCGCCCGCGGGCGGCCTGGGCATCGGGATCGATCGGCTGGTGATGCTGCTCACCGGCAGCACCACGATTCGCGACGTGATATTGTTTCCGCTGTTACGACTCGAAGCCACCGAGCGCGGCTAGCCTGCCGCGCCGTCCGGTGGTGGCCGACAAGGAAGTCCGGCCGGAACGTTCGCCGCGCACGATGCGGCCGAACGCCACCGGCCCTTTCGCCAAGGAACCGGCGATGTATCGATTGCTGCTCTGCTGGCGCTACCTGCGAACGCGGTATATCGCCCTGGCCTCGGTCATCAGCGTGACGCTCGGCGTCGCGACGATGATCGTCGTCAACAGCGTGATGATGGGCTTCACGCAAGAGATGCAAAGCCGGATTCACGGCATTCTCTCCGACGTGACCTTCGAGAGCCGCAGCCTCGAGGGCTTTCACGACCCCGATCGGCACATCGCCCTGATCCGCAAGGCGGCCGGCCAATACATCGAGGCCATCTCGCCGACGGTGATGGTGCCGGGCATGATCACCTTCGAATACGGCGGCAATTCGATCACGCACCCCGTGCAGATCGTCGGCGTCGACGCTGCCACGGCGGGCCTGGCGGCCGACCTGACGCAGTATCTGCAGCATCCGGACAATCGCGGTCAACTGAGCTTCGACCTCCACGAAGGCGGCTACGACGTCGTCGATCATCAAGCGAACGGTCCGGCGCAGCCGCGCGAGCAACTGCGGATCGCCGGCTGGGAATACCGGCGCCGGCATGCCGAATATCAACGGCGCTGGCGCGAAGAACAAGCGCGGCAAGCAGCGCTCGCCCAGCAGGCGTATGCCGAGCAAGTCGAGGGCGATCCGGCGCTTGATCCGGCCGCGACGGACCCGGCGACGACCGACGAAACGGCCGCGCCCGCCGAGCCCACCCCGCAGAACCCTTTCGCGACCGCACAGCCCGAGGGAGCCGAGGCGAACATCTTCGATCCCGGCCGAGAAACGCATGACGGCATCATTCTGGGCATGTCGATCGTCTCGTTTCGCAGCAGCGACAGCCGCGATCACTTTCTGAACGTGCCGGGCGACGACGTCAGCCTCACGTTTCCCACGGTGGGCTCGCCGCCGCGGGCCGTGTCGTTGCCGCTGACGGTGGTCGACCTGTACGAAAGCAAGATGAGCGAGTACGACTCGAGCCTGGTCTTCGTTCCGCTCCGCGCGCTGCAGGAGTCGCGCGGTATGCTCGATCCGAGCACCGGCATCGGCAACGTCACGGCCCTGCAGATCAAGCTCAAGCGCGACGCCGACGGTCCCGTCGTGCGCGACCTGCTGCGGCGGGCGTTTCCCGAGCAGGTCTACGGCATCTACACCTGGCGCGACAAGCAAGGTCCGCTGCTGCAAGCCGCGCAACTCGAAACGCGAATCCTCAACGTCCTGCTGTTTCTGATCATCGCCGTCGCCGGGTTCGGGATTCTGGCGATCTTCTTCATGATCGTCGTCGAAAAGACCCGCGACGTCGGCATACTCAAGGCGCTCGGCGCTTCAAGCGGTGGCGTGATGGGCATCTTTCTCGGCTATGGCATGTCGCTGGGGCTGGTCGGCTCCGGCGCCGGTGCCGTGATCGGATTGTTGTTCGTGATCTACATCAACGAAATCGCCGACGTCTTTGCCTGGCTGACGGGCAGCGAGGTCTTCGACCCGTCGATTTACTACTTCTACAAGATTCCCGCGATCGTCGATCCGGTGACCGTCGCCTGGATCGTCGCCGGTGCCGTGGCGATCGCCATACTGGCGAGCGTGTTGCCGGCGCGGCGCGCGGCTCGTCTCAATCCCGTGGAGGCCTTGCGTTATGAGTAGCCTCGCATCGCTCGTTTCGCGCGCCGGCGCCCCGTCGGCGGCGGCCCTGGCCGGACCGCATCACGCTCGGCCGGCCGACGGCGCCTATGCGCTGCGCGCCACGGGCATCGAACGCGTCTTCCGCAAAGGCCCGATCGCCGTGCCCGTGCTGCGCGGCGTCGACCTGGCGGTGCGCGAAGGCGAATTCCTGGCGATCGTCGGCTCGAGCGGCTCGGGCAAGAGCACCTTGTTGCACATCCTGGCGACGCTCGATCGTCCCGATGCCGGTTCGGTGTACCTGGGCGCGCGGCGGATCGACAATCTGGCGCCGCTTGAGCGCGACGCCTTGCGCAACGCGACGTTCGGCATGATCTTTCAGTTCTATCACCTGCTGCCCGAGCTCTCGGCCCTCGAAAACGTGCTCGTGCCGTTGATGATCCGCGAAAGCATCTGGGGCTATCTCACGCGCCAGGCGCGCCACACGGCCGCGGCCCGCGAGTGGATCGAGCGCGTCGGACTCGCACATCGCGCCACGCACAAGCCGCGCGAACTCTCCGGCGGCGAGATGCAGCGCACGGCGATTGCCCGAGCGTTGGCCGCCGGACCGCAGGTGCTGTTCGCCGACGAGCCGACGGGCAACCTCGACCAGGAGACAGGCCAGGAGATTCTGCGGCTGCTGGTTTCCTTGAACCGCCAGCAGGGCCTCACTATAGTCATGGTCACGCACGACCAGGCGATTGCCGGCATGGCAGACCGCGTGGTACGACTCGCCGCCGGACGCGTCGAGCCCGCCTGATGCGCGAACCTGCCCCCGCGGATGGGTGTCCGGAGCGGCACGGGTTCGACACCGTTGCCGCTCAATGAGGGGGGAGATTCACGCCATGTCAGCCGGCCTCCGTTCCGACGCACGCACCGAGAGGTCGACCATGTCCGCCGCTCCAGCACCTTCCAGTTCGCTGCAGGTGTATATCAACGGCCAGCTCTTCGACAAAGCCGACGCCAAGATCAGCGTCTACGACCATGGCCTGCTCTACGGCGACGGTGTCTTCGAGGGCCTGCGCAGCTACGGCGGCAAAGTGTTCCGCCTCGAGCAGCATCTCCAGCGGCTCTACGAGTCGGCCCGGGCCATCTGGCTCGAAATCCCCATGTCGGCGGCCGCCATGGGCGAGGCCATCGATCGCACGCTCCGGGCCAACCAGTTGCAAGACGCCTATATCCGCCTGGTCGTCACCCGTGGCGCCGGCGCGTTGGGGCTCGACCCCAATCGCACGAGCGATCCGCAGATCATCATCATCACCGATCACATTTCGCTCTACCCGGCCGAACTCTACGAGCGCGGCATGGAGATCGTCACGGTCAGCGTGATCCGCAATCATCCGGCCGCGCTCAGCCCGCGAATCAAGTCGCTCAATTATCTGAACAATATTCTCGCCAAGATCGAAGGCCTGCAGGCCGGCTGCGCCGAGGCCCTGATGCTGAACGTCAAGGGCGAGGTGGCCGAGTGCACCGGCGACAACGTGTTCCTCGTCCGCAAGGGGCGGCTGCAAACCCCTTCGCTCGAAGCCGGCATCCTCGACGGCATCACGCGCGACGCCGTGATCGAGTTGGCGCGCGAGGCGGGCATCGCCGTCGACGAACTGCCGCTGACCAAGCACGACGTGTACATTGCCGACGAATGCTTCTTGACCGGTACCGCGGCCGAGGTGATCCCGGTCGTAAAGGTCGACAGCCGCAAGATCGGCACCGGCGCGCCGGGCCCGATCACGCGGATGCTGATCGAAAAATTCCGCGCCGCCACGCGGGCCTGATCTTTTGGCCGGCGGTCGCCGCGTCGTGTTTCTCTGTCCGCCAGCCCCAGGGTCAGCGATGTTGAATCTCGCGCGAGCCGCCTGCCTGTTCTGCGTTGCGGGGAGTACGTGTTTCGTCGTTGGGCCGCTCGCGGCCGATGATTGGCCCCAGTGGCGCGGACCTCTGCGCGACGGCGTCTGGCGCGAGACGGGCCTGCTCGAACGCTTTCCCGAAGCCGAACTGCCCCTGCGCTGGCGGGCCGAGATCGGCAGCGGTTATAGCGGGCCCACCGTCGCGGCGGGACGGGTCTACGTGACCGATCGGCTCGTCGAGCCCAAGCAGATCGAACGTGTGCACTGCTTCGACGAGGCGACCGGCAAGCCGCTCTGGAACTACGCCTACGATTGCAATTACAGCGGCGTCGGCTACGAAGCCGGCCCGCGCGCGAGCGTTACCGTCTACGACGGCCGGGCCTATGCCCTGGGGACGATGGGCCATTTGATCTGTTTCGACGCCGCCAGCGGCGCGATCGCCTGGCAACACGATTGCAACACGGAATACAAGATCGAAATGCCCATCTGGGGCATCGCCGCGGCGCCACTCATCGAGGGCGATCTGGTCATCGTGCAGATCGGCGGCGAACACGCGTGCGTCGTCGCATTCGACCGGCGCTCGGGCGCCGAGCGCTGGAAGGCCCTCGACGATCGTGCATCGTATGCGGCGCCCATCGTGATCGAGCAGGCGGGCCGCCGTGTGGTGGCGTGCTGGACGGGCGACAACGTCGTGGGTCTCGATCCTGCCAGCGGCGAGACCTTGTGGAAGCATCCTTTCGTGCCGACGCGCATGGTGATCGCCATCACCACGCCGGTCGTCGATCGCGAGCGGCTGTTCGTCTCGTCGTTCTACGACGGCTCGTTGATGCTGCGGCTCGTGCCCGACGCGCTACGGGTCGAGCAAATCTGGCGCCGTTTGGGGCCCGATGAGCAACACACCGACAGCCTGCACTCGATCATCAGCACGCCGGTGCTCGATGGCGAATATGTCTATGGAGTCGACAGCTATGGCGAGCTGCGCTGTCTCGACGCCAAGTCCGGCGACCGGATTTGGGAGAGCCAGCAGGCCACGCCCCGCGCGCGGTGGAGCACGATTCACACGGTGCGCAACGGCGATCACTACTGGATGTTCAACGAGCGCGGCGAATTGCTGATCGCCCGCCTGACCCCGCAAGGCTTCGAAGAGCTCAGCCGCACGAAACTGATCGAGCCCACCGCCGAGCAGCTGCGCCAGCGCGGCGGCGTCTGCTGGGCGCATCCGGCCTACGCCAACCGCCACGTCTTCGCACGAAACGACCGCGAACTGGTCTGCGCCAGCGTGGCCGCGCAGCCGTAAATTGCGCTGGAGTTGCTCGCCTGAGGGCCGCGGCACCCCGACCGTTAGCGTCTTGCCCGCGAGCCGTCACTTCTTCGGGATAAACAAATTGGCGGCAGCCATCGCGGCTTGCATCTCGCGCGCGTCGAGAAAACCGTCGCTGTCACCGTCCACGATCGAAAACACGAGTTGCAGCGACGGCGGGCATTCGTCTGCCGAGATCTTGCCGTCGCCGTTGGCGTCAGCCTCTTTGACCTTCGCCAAAAACTGTTCGGGCCCGGTCGGCTTCGGAGCCTCCGACGGCACGGCCTTCGGACCGTACAGTTCTGCCTCGCTCAGCACACCATCGCCGTCGACGTCGAGCTGCTTGAGCGACTTGCCGGCTACGGCCAGCTCGCGCGTAGAAAGCATCCGGTCGCCATTGAGATCGAGCACCTTGATCAGGCGGCTGTCCAACGCGTTGCCCATGCCGGCCGCTTGACTGTCGCCGGCCGGGTGCCCGGGATGGTTTTCGGCGAGCCCTTGAAGAAACTCGTCGCGATCGATCCGCTTGTCACGGTTCTTGTCGGCGTGCACCAGGAACTCGCGGAACAGGCGCCGCTTGTTGTAGGGCACCTCGTAGGTCGTGAGAAAACCATCCTGGTTCTCGTCCATTTCTGCGAACACGACAGCCGGATCGGGCCGCGAAGCCTGGGGCGGCGGCTCTCCTGGGGCGCCTTGCGGTGGCGCAGCGGCACCCTGCCAACACATCAGTCCCCATGCGGTCAGCAGCTGCAAAGCCGTCATGGTTTGAGCCCTCCTTCCCCGGGACCTGCTCAGCCGACAACGGCGAACTCGCACCTCGCGTGCCCCCCCGCCAGACCACGCCGCCGCTCGGCGATGCAAGAAACCGCCGGCACCAAGCGACTCGGAAGACTAAAGGTCATCCTAACCGCCTGGGGAGCCATGTTCCAACTTCCGCGACATAAAGGCCGCTTCGGTGGACACAGGACGGTGCAAAGTGGGCGCCCGAGCCGGGTGACGCCCTGGCAGCTTCGGACCCCGGCACAGGAGAATGCACGCTTGAAAGAGCGGCTCGCCCAACAGGACTGCCGCGGCGTTGAGGGCCTAGTCTGCCAGGAGTAGATTCGAATGCCGCGGCCAAGGGGACGCGTGCTGCACCAAACTGGTGAACGGACTTTGAAACGAATCGCCGTGGTCGCCCTGCAAATGGCCCTGGTGCTCATCGGCACAGGCGCGCTGGTCTTCTTGCTTGGAGAGCCTCACTTCGAAGGCCGGAACAAGCACGCGACGCTGCTGGAGATCTATTTCAAAGACCCCTTTCTGGCCTATGCGTACGTCGGCTCCGTCCCGTTTTTCGTGGCGCTCTATCAGGCATTCACCGTGCTGGGATATGTCGTGCACGATCAGGCTTTCTCGCCGGCGACCGTGCACGCGTTGCGCACGATTAGAATCTGTGCGAAAGTCATCGTGGGTTTTGTGGCCGGAAGCGGCCTGTTCTTTTTCTTCAGCGATCCCGACGACTGGCCAGCAGGCCTTTTCTTGCGTGTGCTGATCGGTCTTCCTGCCATCGTCGCCGCCACGGCCGTGGCCCGGCTTGAACGCGTTCTGCGGCACGCCTTGGAACCAAGACCCGAGAGCGATTGAACGGTGCAACGAGCGCGGCGAGTTCCCGTTCGCCCGATTGCCCCCCCGGACTTCGCGGAGATCCGCCGCAGTGAAATGGATCGAGCCCGTCGCTGAGAACCATCGCCAGCGTGCCCGCTAATCCGCGGCTTCGCGGTGGCCAAACGGGCAAAAAGCCCACCACCCGACTAGCAATCCTCGCCGCAAATTGCCCAATTCCTCGCGAATTTCATCGCGTTTTTTGAAGGCAAGTCCGATTGACCACTTAGGCGCCTGCGGTAAAATGCCGCACAGTGATCGGCGGTGGATTTTTCCGTCTGGACGACGCGAAGTTGCCCCCTGCCGCTCGCGAGTTTGACGCTTTTCTACTCTCTGCACGACCTGCGTCACGCACGTCCGTGGGCCAGCAGGAGGATTTGGCAAGCGAATCATTCCGGCGATCGTCGGACTGTATTGCCCTCATAGCTTCTTGAATCATTTGCGCGGTTCGGTCGGGCCAAAGCAGGTGAAGGGAAACTCACCTCCTCAACGGGGCATGCTCCTCGCGAGCGAACATCATTGAGCATTGAGCACAGGGACGGCGGCGGTATGCGCGTCCGGCACCTCGCGTCAGGCGTCCAGATTTGGGCGCCTGCCAAGTTGAACCTGTTTCTCGAGGTCCTCGCCAAGAGGCCTGACGGGTTTCATGAAATTGAAACCCTGATGTGCCCGATCGACTTGGGCGACACGCTCGAGTTCGAGCCACTTGGTCCAGGACCGATCGAGTTCTCGGCAGCGCTGGCGGCGCATCGGGCATCGCGCAGCGCCGCGCTGCCAACCGGCGCCGACAACCTGATTGTCCAGGCCCTCGAGCGACTCCGCCAGCGTTATGGCATCGAACGGGGTGCCCGCGTTCGTCTGCACAAGCGCATCCCGCTCGAGGCGGGTCTGGCAGGCGGTTCGAGCGACGCGGCCGCCGCGCTCGTCGCGGCGAACCTGGGCTGGCAGTTGAGGCTGGCCCACGAAGAACTCGCGCTGGTGGCCGCCGAGTTGGGCAGCGACGTGGCGTTCTTCCTGCACGGGCGCCCCGCCATCTGCCGCGGCCGCGGCGAACGCATCGAACCGCTCGAGCCGCGCGGGCTGATGCAGGTCGTCGTCGTCAAGCCGCCCGAGGGGCTTTCGACCGCGGCCGTCTATCGCGCGTGCGTCCCCAGCGAGCGTCCGCGCGGGGCACAGCAGTTGGCCGATGCCCTGCGTCAGGGGCGTTGGGACCAGGTGGCCGCGGCGATGCACAACGATCTTCAGGCACCCGCGGCCGGCCTGTCGCCTTGGATCGATCGGATTCTCACCGCCTTGCGCGGCGAGGATGTTGTAGCCCGGCAAATGACCGGCAGCGGTTCGGCCTGTTTTGCCATTTGTCGCAGCACCAACCAGGCCCGCACGATCGCCGGGCGTCTGCGGTCGCAGCAGTGGGGCGAGGTCAGTGTGGTCCGCATGAACTGTTGATTATCACCTGCGAGGGAGAGCGGCCATGGACATCACCGAAGTTCGCATCAAGCTCATCGAAGAGCCCGGCGAGCGCCTGCAAGCGTTTTGTTCGATCACCCTCGACGACTCGTTCGTCATCCGCGATTTGAAGATTATCGAAGGTCCTAACGGTCCCTTCGTGGCCATGCCCAGCCGCAAACTGACGGCGCGCTGCACGCGCTGCGGCTGCAAGAATCACCTGCGGGCCGCGTACTGCAACCAATGCGGCGTGCGGTTGCGCGAGCCGCAACTAGTGCGCGATCACGAAGGCCGCGCGAAGCTCTATGCCGACATTGCCCATCCGATCAATTCGCGCTGCCGCGAGCAGCTTCAGCAGCGTGTGATCCAAGCGTTTCAGGAAGAGCTCGAACGCGCGAAATTGCCCGGCTACGTGTCGAGCTACGAGGATTTCGAGCACGATCTCGAAGCCGAGGCCTATGGCGACTCGCAGCAGCGTCACGACGCGCCCGAGACGTCGTCGCCGCACTTCCGCCCGCAGCGCCAACGCGACGCGCAGGCGTCCAAGCCGTCCCGCGCGACGAACGAATCGCACCCAGCCGGCCCCCATCATCCGCCGCGTTATGCCGAGCCGGCGCCCCCGGCCCTACCGCGGCAGGACGACACCTCGTTCGGCGCGGGAATCTTTTAGGACTTCGCGGCCGCAACGGGCTGGTGCAACAGCCACGTCTTGTAGCCGCCGGTCAGGTTGACGACGTCGAAGCCGTGCTGCAGGAGCATGCGCGTGGCCAAATAGCCGCGTAGCCCTACCTGGCAATAGACCACGATCGGCACGTGCCTTGGCAATTCATTCAGCCGGTCGCGCAGCACGTCGACCGGCACGTTCTCGGCGCCGGGCAAATGGCCGGCGGCAAACTCGGCCGGCGTGCGAACGTCGATCAGTTGCCTGCCGCTGGCCTGTTCATCCCCCAGCGAGCGCACATCGACAATCGGATGATCGCCGCGCAGCACGCCCGCGGCGACAAAACCGGCCATGTTCACCGGGTCCTTGGCCGAACCGAACTGCGGGGCGTAGGCCAGCTCCAGCTCTTCGAGATCGTAGACGGTCATCCGCGCTTGAATCGCCACGGCCAGCACGTCGATGCGCTTGTCGACGCCTGCGCCGCCGACCGCCTGCGCGCCCAGCACGCGGCCGTCTTGCGGATCGAACAACAGCTTCAGGGTCATGGCCTCGGCGCCGGGATAGTAGCCGGCATGATGGCTGGGATGCACATAGATCGCCCGGTAGCTGCGGCCCAGTCGATTGAGCGCCTTTTCGCCGGCGCCGGTCATCGCCGCCACGCGGTCGAAGACCTTGACGATCGCCGTACCTTGGGTACCTCGATAGCGCACTTCGCGGCCGAAGATGTGATCGGCCGCCAGACGTCCTTGCCGGTTTGCCGGACCGGCCAAAGGCACCTGCGTGGGCTCGCCGGTCACAAAATCGACGGTCTCGACACAATCGCCGACGGCATAAATATCGGGATCGGCCGTTTGCATCTGGGCATTGACCCGAACGCCCCCGCGCGGGCCGACCGGTAAGCTCGCCTCGACGGCCAAACGGTTCTCCGGCTTTACGCCGACGCCCAGGACGACCAATTGCGCGACAAGTTCCGTACCGGACTTGAGCTGCACGCGCAGCTCATCGCCGCTGGACGAAAAGCCCGCCGCACTCTCGCCCAGCAGCAGCTTCACGCCATGCTGGGCCAGTTCCGCCACGATCGGCGTGGTCATTTCGCGGTCCAGTGGCGGCAGCACCTGGTCCTGCAGCTCGACCAGCGTCGTGGTGACGCCGCGGCGCACAAAATTCTCGACCAGTTCCAGTCCGATGAATCCCGCGCCGACGACCACCGCGTGTCGAACGCCGTCGCCCAGTCGGGCCACGATGCGGTCGACGTCGTCGAGGTTTCGCAGGCTGTAGATTCCCGGCAGATCGACACCCGGCAGCGGCGGCCGAATGGGCGCCGCCCCCGGCGCCAGGATCAACTTGTCATAGGCCTCGACGTATTCCCGTCCCGAGCTCAACTCGCGGACGAGCACCTGTTTCTCGGCACGGTCAATCCGCTCGACGCTGGTCCGCGTGCGAACGTCGATCTTGAACCGCTCGTGCAGCCGCTCGGGCGAAGTGATGATCAGCTTCGCGCGGTCGGCGATCTCGCCGCCGACGTAGTAGGGCAACCCACAATTGGCAAACGAGACGTCCGGTCCGCGCTCGAATACGACGATCTCGGCGTCTTCGGAGAGCCGCCTTGCCCGGGCTGCGGCCGAGGCGCCGCCCGCCACGCCACCGACAATGACCAGTTTCATCGACACCGGCCTTTCCTCGAGACTCGCAGGGACTACCCCGAGACGATGCTGCCACCATCGGCCGAGCCGCGGCCGGCATTGCTAGGCAAAGTAGCGCACGGCGTTGCGAAAGACGGCCAGGCCGTCTCCTTCGCGGCGGGACGGCTCGCGCGTCCAGCGCGGGTGCTGCGTCGGATCGACGTGCCGCTCGGGATGGGGCATGAGCCCACAGACGCGGCCCGATTCGTCGCAAATGCCCGCCACGTCGGCCATGGCGCCGTTGGGATTGTCGGGATACGCGGGCGACGTCGCGCCCGTCTGCGATCGGTACCGCAGCGCGAGTTGTCCCGCCGCCTCGAGCCGCGCGAGCGTCTGTTCGTCGTGGAACACGAAGCGCCCTTCGGCATGGGCGACGGGCAGGTACATCGACTCGATGCCTTGGAAAAAGACGCACCGGCTGCCGTGCGTAGCCAACTGCACCCAGCGGTCTTCGAATTTGCCCGACCGGTTCAGCGTCAAGGTGGCCTGCGGCGCGCCGTTGCGTTCGGGCAGCAGCAGGCTGGTGCGCATCAGCACCTGAAACCCGTTGCAGATGCCGAGGATGAGCTTGCCGGCATCGCGAAATTCGCCGAGCACGCCGTCGAGATGATGACGCAACTGGTTGCCCAGGATACGGCCCGCCGCGAGGTCGTCGCCGTAGCTGAATCCGCCCGGCAGGCACAGCACCTGGAAATCGGCCAGCAGCCGCGGTTCGGCCAGCAGTTGGTTGATATGCCTGCGCTCGGTCCGTGCGCCGGCAAGTTCGAACGCGAACGCGCTTTCGACGTCGCAGTTCGTGCCGGGAGCTCGCAACACAAGCACGCGCGGAACAGCCATCCCCACGATTTCCTTGTTTGAAATTCTCAGGAGCGCTCGCGTGGCGAGCCCCCTGCAAATACCTGTTGAGCTTTCACCATCGCAACGGCGCCTGCCAGGCCGCTTTCAGCTCGGCCAGGTCAGCGCGAATCCAGACTTCGCCGTCGGCGAGATTGCCGGCGGGCACACCACGAATCTCCAGCACCGGTTCGGCCGTCACTTCGCCGACCCGGGCGCAGGGCACCCCGGCCAGCAGCCGTTCGAACTCACCGCAGGACGCCTCGGGCACCTCGCACAAGAACCGCGTGTTCGATTCGGCGAACGCCAGCACGGCGTCGCTCGCCCCGCGCGTGGCGAGCGCGTCTTCGGGGCGAAGATCGTGCGGGACCTCGCCGAGCCGCAGCGTCAGCCCGCAGCCGCCGGCAAACGCCATCTCGGCCGCGGCCACGGCGAGCCCGCCTTCGCTCAGGTCGTGACAGGCGCGTACCAGCCCCGAGGCGATCGCCCGGTGCAGCGCCGCAAACGTCTGCCGTGCCCGCGCGGCATCGAGCTGCGGAACCTGGCCGCCTGGAGCCTGGAGCACGAGCCCCAAATGCGATCCGCCGAGCTCGTCGCGCGTGAGGCCGACCAGATAGACACGATTGCCCGGTGTCTTGAGGTCCATCGTCACGGCCTGCGCGGCGTCGTCGAGCTGTCCCAGGGCACTGATCAATAACGACGGCGGAATGGCGATCGAGCGGCGCTGGCCGGAAGCGTCGGTGTAGCGGAACTCGTTGTTCAGGCTGTCCTTGCCGCTGATAAACGGCGTGCCCAGCTCGAGCGCCACGTCGTGGCAAGCCAGCGCCGCGCGCACCAGCGATCCCAGCGTGGCGGGCTGCTCGGTATCGCCCCAGCAGAAGTTGTCGAGGATGGCGATTCGCGCCGGGTCAGCGCCGACGGCGACGCAATTGCGCACGGCCTCGTCGATCGCGCTGGCTGCCATGGCATACGGATCGTAGTCGCCGTAGCGCGGATTCATCCCACAACTGATCGCCAGCGCCCGCCGCGACGCAAGCACGGGCCGGACGACGGCCGCATCGCTGGGCCCGTCGTTGGTCACCCCGACCAGCGGCTTGACGACGCTGCCGCCTTGCACCTCGTGATCGTATTGCCGGATCACCCATTCCTTGCTGCAGACGTTGAGCGCGGAGAGAATCTTCCGCAACCAGTCGGCCGGCTGTCCCGCCGAATCCGACGGCAGCTCGCAAGGCCGCGCCGGGGGCAGTGCATAGGTCGCCTCGCGGACTACGGGCGGCCGGCCGCCGTGCAGGAATTCCATCGACAAATCGGCCACCAATTGCGCGTGGTACAGCAGCCGCAGCCGCCCCGTGGGCACAAAGCGGCCGATCGCCGTCGCCTCGACTCCTTCGCTCGCGCACAGGCTTTCCAGCTCCGGCCAGCTCGCCTCGGGCACGGCCAGCACCATGCGTTCCTGCGCCTCGGAAATCCAGATTTCCGTATAGGACAAGCCGTCGTACTTGAGCGGCACCCGATCCAGCCAGACCTCGGCCCCGATGTCTTCGCCCATCTCGCCGACGGCGCTCGAAAAGCCGCCTGCGCCGCAATCGGTAATCGCGTGATAGAGCCCGCGGTCGCGGGCCGCGAGCACGACGTCGAGCAGCATTTTTTCGGTGATGGCGTTGCCGATTTGCACGGCCCCGCCGGAAAGCTGCTCGCTTTCCTGGGTCAACTCTGCCGAGCTGAACGTGGCGCCGTGAATGCCGTCGCGCCCGGTACGTCCGCCGATCGCCACGACCAGGTCGCCCGGCAGCGGCTGCTTGGTCGACTTGTCGCGCGGCAGCAGCCCCACGTTGCCGCAGTAGACCAGCGGGTTGCCCAGATAGCGCTCGTCGAAGTAAATCGCGCCGTTGACCGTGGGGATGCCCATGCGGTTGCCGTAGTCGCGCACGCCGGCGACAACGCCTTTAAACACGCGCTTCGGATGCAGCACGCCCGGCGGCAAGGCGGCCGCGGGCAGCTCCGGCGGCGCGAAGCAAAAAACGTCGGTGTTACACACCGGCTTCGCGCCCAGCCCGGTGCCGAGCGGATCGCGGATCACGCCGCCCAGGCCCGTGTTCGCCCCGCCATAGGGTTCGAGCGCCGAGGGGTGATTGTGCGTTTCGACCTTGAACACGACGTTGTACTGGTCGTCGAAGCGGATCACGCCGGCGTTGTCCTTGAACACGCTCACGCACCAGTCGTCGGCGCCGGCCCGGGCCCGCAATTGCTGCGTGGCGGCAAAGATCGTCTCGCGCAGCATGTTGTCGAACGTGCGTTCGCCGCGCTCGTCGCGATAGCGCACCCGCCCGGCCAGCGTCTTGTGGCTGCAGTGCTCGCTCCAGGTCTGGGCCAGCGTCTCCAGTTCGGCATCGCTCGGATCGCGACCGAGCTGGCGAAAGTGCTCCTGGATGGTGCGCATCTCGGCCAACGAGAGGTAGAGCTGGCCTTCGCGGCTCAGCTTCACCAGTGCCGCGTCGTCGAGGCCGGCCAGCGGCACCTCGATCCGCTCGAAGCGGTAGGACGACCCCAGCGCCAGGCGATCGAAGGGCAGGGGGCCGACAATCACCTGCTCGATCGCCTCGTTGGCCAGCACCTTCGTGCACAGCAGTTGCAGCCGTTCGACCGGCAGCGGGCCGAGCCAGTATTTGCGCAGCGTCCGCACGGCGTCGGCCTGCAGGCCGAAATCGGCGATCGCCCCTTGCGCGCTTTGCGCCACGGGATCCATCACGCCCGGCTTGGGCAAGACGTGCACTAGCAATTCCAATCCGGCACGGCTTTGGGCCAAGTGCGGCTCGCCGACGCGGGTCAGTTCGGTGCGCTCGACGATCGGGTCGGCAAGTAACTGCGCCGCCAGCATCTCGACCTGCTCTGCCGGCAGGTCGCCCTGAATCAAGTAACCACGCGCGACGACCACGCGCAGCTCGCTGGCGATGCCAAGTTCGGCCGCCTCGGCAGCCACGCGCGCAGCCGCGGCGTCGACTTCGTGCTCAGCCGGAAAAATGTCGACTTCCCAGAGCATCAATTCTCCACGGCATCGCGGCGCTGCTTACCGACGTTCAACAGCCGGACCAGTGCCCGGCGGTCGCCTTGGTCGATGGCCGCGCGCAACTGACCGGCCATCGCGTCGTAAGCGGCAATCGCTTGCAACACAGGCTCGCGGTTCGAAAGGAAAATCTGCGTCCACAATTCCGGATCGCCGGCGGCGATCCGCGTCGTATCGAGAAACCCGCTCGCGGCCAGCGCGAGATGTTCCTTGGGGGTCGCCGCGGCTAGCGCCGAGGCAACGAAATGCGGCAAGTGGCTCGTCGCCGCTACGGCACGGTCGTGTGCTTCGGGTGTCATCGTGACCACCTTCGCGCCCAGTGCCGTCCAGAAGCCCTTGAGTCTTGTCACGTCGCCGGGGGGCGTCTGCGGCGCCGGCGTGATCACCACCGTGCGGCGGCAGAACAAGTCGGCCCGGGCCTCGGCCGCTCCGCGTTTTTCGCTTCCGGCCAGGGGATGGCTGCCGACAAATCGTACGCCCCGGGGCAATGCCCCGCCCAGTTCTGCGACAATCTGGGCCTTGGTGCTGCCGGCATCGGTAATGAGCGCCGCGTCGGGACAAGCCGCAGCGCACGCGCGTACCTGCTCGGCGATCCGTTCGACCGGCGTGCAGACGACGATCAACTCGGCCTCGGCCACGCCGCGCGCCAAGTCGGTGGTTCCAGCGTCGATCGTACCGGCGCGTTTGGCGACGCGTAGACTGCCGGTGCTGCGGCCGATGCCCACCACGCGCCGGGCCATGCTGCGCTCGCGCACGGCCAGCCCGATCGACCCGCCGATCAGGCCGACGCCCACGATGGCCACGGTATCCCAGCGTTTCATAAGCGGCCGAACCGAGCGAACCGACGCGGCAGGGGGTATGCAATCGACCGCGAGGCGCATCCGGTTCGCGACATGCAGCAGCGGGGGCCGACCGAAAGACGCGGATTGTACCCGATTTCGGCCGCCGCAGACCAGCGGCCACGCCGCCCGGGGATTCCCCCGCAAGGGGCGATATAATCGAGGCGGAACACGAGGCAACCAGAATTGGGACAGACGCCATGTTGCTGGCCGCTCGGATGAACCTACGCGAGTTGGCCGGCTTTACCCGGCGCATGGCCACCGCGCTCGACGCCGGGCTCGATGTACGCCGCGTTTGGGCTCGCGAGGTCGAGGCCCGCTGGCCACGTTCGCTCCGCGAGCCGCTCGAGTCGGTGCGCCGCGCCATGGCCTCGGGCAGCTCGCTGCACGACGCCATCGACGCCACGGGCGAGGTCTTTCCGCCGTTGTTCCGCGAGCTCATCACGGTAGGCGAACAGACCGGGCATCTGCCCGAGGTATTTCGCCGCCTGGCTGTGCACTACGAGAATCAGTTGCGATTGCGGCGCGTCTTCTGGGCCGCCATCACCTGGCCGCTGCTGCAACTCGTCTCGGCCGTGTGCATCGTGGGGTTCGTCATCTGGGTGCTCGGCTGGATCGCACAATCGCGCGGCACCGAGGCGGTCGATATCTTCGGCCTGGGCCTGACCGGCGAACGCGGCGCGATGATCTGGTTCCTCTCGGTCGGGGCGATTGCCGTGGGCGGCTTCGTCGCCTGGCGATTCGCTGCCCGCAACCGCGCGGTGCAAGGCGTCGCCGAGGCGGTGGCGATGCAGGTTCCCGGCCTGGGGCGCGCCCTCGACACCTTGGCCCTCGCGCGCCTGGCGTGGACGCTCGAGCTGACCACCAACACGGGCATGCCGCTGACGCAGGCCGTGACGATGAGCCTACGGGCCACGCGGCTGGCGCGCTACGTCGGTCTGACCGATGAGGTGGCCGCCGACATTCGCGCCGGCCACGAGCTGAGCGCGTCGCTAGGGCAAACGCGGCGGTTTCCCCGCGAGTTTCTCGAATCGCTCGAGGTGGGCGAACGCTCGGGCCGGGTGCCCGAGTCGATGGCCGCGCTGGCCAAGCAATACGAAGAGCGTGCCGGCCTGGCGATCGCCGCGCTCACGACGATTGCCGGGTTTGCCGTCTGGGCCCTCGTGGCGGGCCTGATTATCGTGCTGATCTTCCGGATGTTCTTCTTCTATCTCGACGCGCTCAACAGCGCCATGGGATAGCGTTCTACCCCCGCTGTGCTGAGACGGGCGCCAGAAGACGGCGGCCCTATTGCACCAACCGCACCTGCGGGTTCTTGATGATGTCTTCGAAGATCTCGGTCAGGCGCTGTTCATATTCGGCCGGGTTGCCGCTGCCGCGCGGGCCCTGGCCGGCTTCGTTGGCCGTCATCCCCAGCCGCGCCAGGCGATCCATGAAGTTGTAATCGGTCCCGAGCCCGAGCCCGACGGGGAACAGGCGCCAGTGCCGGTTCTGGATGTCCATCGCCTGCATCAGACAGGCGTCGTACCAATAGGCGCCGTTGGCGTAGTAATCCGCGCTCGGAAAGTTGGCCTGGAACTGCGAAATCGTCGAGGCCGACGAGCTGTAGAGATTCGGTACGCCGTCGGTCAGCAGCACGAGGACCTTGTTGGCCATTTTGCGGCCCGCCCCGCCCTGGTTCGATGGCAGCAGATGCTGCTTGGCGACGATCATCCCCGACTCGGTGGCCGTCGAGGCCCCCTTGTCGCTGACGGCCTGCATCCGAGTCACCGCCTGCATGGCCGTGTGGTAATCGCCGGTCAGTTGCTGCAGCACGACGGGCCCGCCGCCGGACAGCGTGTCGTAGGTCACGACCGACACCCAATCGCGCTGCCCGACGTCGGGAATCGAGCCGTTCTGCTGATCGACGACGTGCATCGCCGCGATGATGGCCCGCCGCGACGCATGGGTGGGCTGCTCGCGCGGTGGAAAATTGAAACTGCCGCCCGCGGTGCTTTCCGAATGGAACGGGCAAAGCGAGCTTTGCGTCGATAGCGGCGTGCGCTGTCCGGCCACGACAATCTCGTCGCGTCCGTGGTCGAGCATGAATTGCACGTAAGTGCGGTAGCCGACCTTCATGCGCCAGCCACTCGCGCCGGCCGCGCTGGGAAACGTGGCTTGGTTCGGATTGTTGAACCCCGTGATGCGATCCGGGTCGAGGTTCGGCGGGATCGTCCCGCGGTTCACCGGCGGCGTGCCAGGCGAAGTGGCGCCGGTCAGCGCCAGGGGAATCAACCATTGCATCGCGTCCCCAGGCATCATCGCGACCTGCAAGTCGCGACGCGACGCCGGCCCGATGCGCGACGCGCCCCAGAAGGTCGCGTCGTCGAGACGTACCACGGCGCGGTCTGGCGAGCGCGGCCACAGCATGCCGCTCGGCGGCGGAGGTGGTGGAGGCGGCGAACTCGGCGGCGCGGAAGGCGCCGGCGGTGCGGGAGATGGCGTCGGTGCGGGCGGACTCGGCGGCGCGGGAGGTGCCGGCGGGGGCGGAGGAGTGATGCTCACCGTCCGCATGATGTAGTCGATGTACTTCTCCCAGTACGCGTAGTTGCCCGAATTCGGCGCCGGCTGGGCATTCGGCATCAACACCGCGATCTGGTTGTCGATGATCCAGCGGTAGGCCTTTTGCTTGCGCGCACTCTCCGTGTCGCCCGCTTGAACCCGATATGCGACGGGCACGCCGCTGCCGCTCAAGGGGCCGTCGTCGCGGGTCATCTCCGCGTACGCCCATTGATTCTGCGGCACTCCTAACGGTTGACCGATGTGCTCGATCGCCCCCGGAAACGCGCCGAAGCCAAAGTCCTCGTAAATCGCCTGCACCAGATCGTTGCCGATCGTCGGGTAACCCTGACCGGCAAAGGTCGAGTTGATCGCGGTCGTCGCCCAGCACGGCTCCGTGTCGTCGTTCATCGAGCCCGACAAGTCGACCACGAAGCAGATATCGCGCGGGTTGGCCATCGCCACGGCCTGCGCGCGCATCTCGAAGTCCTGATGACCGAAGATGCGGGCAAAGAACAGCGGGCACTTGCCGTCGGGGCTCGTGGCATCGCGGCGACAGGTGACGCGAATTGCGTTGCCCACCTCGGCCGAGGCGGCGAACGCGCGCGTCGTCGTGTCCCAGGTGCCGAACTCCACGTCGGTGTCTTGCAAGTTGACCGGCAAATCGGCGGCCATGTGCAGCTCGGCGAACTCACGGGCCGTCGCCACGGCATGATCCGGATCGCTCCCCATCACGCCGGCGGCGGCCATGGCAGCGCTGTCGGCGGCGTTTTGCAGCTGGCTCCGCACTAGGACGATGAAGCCCACGTCGAGCGCCAAAGCCACCAGGCCCAACAGAAACACCAGCGAAAAGGCGACCAGCACCAGCACGGCCGCGCGGCGTTCGCCCAGGCGCTTCGGCCGCGGTAGTGAACGACAAGTTTCCACGGTGGATTACTCCCCGAGCCAATGGCGGCGGGAACGTACGACGAGCGGTTCGCCCGCGTCGAAAGCCCCAGCGCGCAAAATCCCCCACCTGGAACCTGGGTCGAGCACCAGGGTCCGTCAAACTCGAGACAGCAAGAAGCGGGGTGGAAATTCGCGGGCCGTTCGCCAGATGCTGGCACGAATCGATTCAAGCCTTAAATCCGTGCCGGCCGATATCCAACTCTGTCGCCCGGCCTGTGCCACACGCGACAAGCACGACACCTCAGAGGCTGGAGCCAGACGGCCAGGCAACCGGCTGCAACCCGGTCAAAGTGGGTTCGACTCCCACCGGCCTCTCTTTCTCGACGCGCGGAGTATTTCGCGACAGACGTTGATCCTCACGCTACCGCGAAGCGGCGCCCCGGTTGCGCCGCTTCTGCTGTTTCTATCCGCGGCTAGCGTGCCGGCGAGGCAAAGATCGCCTCGGTCCGGATCGTCGCCCAGATCTCGTCAGCGGCCAGGTATTCGGCGAAGCGATGACGCCGGCCCACGAACGGTTCGACGTCGAGTTGCTCGACGCGCCCGGCAAACTTGGCTTGGACGCTGCCCGGAAGACCCGTATAGCCTAAGGCGGGCGGTCCCCCCCGACCCCAGAGCAAGGGATACCACTTCAGGGCCACGTCGTTGGGGTTGTACATCACCACAGCGTGCTCGACGGCCCACAGCGCCATTCCATAGGCGCCGCCCGGCGCAATCCAGCCGCAATCCAGCGCGCCGGCCATGAGCACCGCCCGCCGCGCGGGCGCCGGCGCGGTGGGTGCCCGAGACTCCACCTGGGCCAGGTGGTGCAGGCACGTGACGATTACACGGGCCCCGTAGCTGTGGCCCAACAGGCAAACCGGCACTTCGCCGGGAATCTGGCCGACGAACTGTGCGACGACACAGCCTTCGGCCTCGCCGCGGTTGGCCTTTTCGCGAACGTCGCGGCGCAACGCGCCATAGATCCGTTCGCTCGGCCACGACCAGATCACGAACCGCAGCGGACGGCCATTGCCCAGTTCGCGCACCAGCCGCACGAACATCGCCTGGCCCACGATCAAGGCGTCCTGCTCGTCGTAGCGATTGCCGTGGATAAACACAACCGTTGGCACTCCCGGTTGATCGGTCGACCGAAACTGTTCCAGGCCCACTGGAATCCAATGGCCGTGACCGTCGCCGACGAAGTAATGCAGTGGCTGCGCGCCGGCGCTCGAACAACTCGCCCGGGTGTTCACCAGCCAGAGCGTGGCGCGGCAACCTGGCGGCGGCACCAGCTCTGGCGCGGCAAATGTCGGCGGATCGAGCTCGGCGTCAGGAAAGTCGGCCTCGCGCGCCAGGTCAGGCAGGGCGGCCAGTCGCGCCGGCGCGGCCATCGGGCTTGGCGCCCGTTGCTCGCCGATCGCAAGCGGCGCCACGCCCGCGCTCCAGACCAATAGCGCAGCCGCCCCCGCGCGCAGCATCCGGCGCCAATCGCCGAGGCGATTTAGATCGATGGTCCGGGTGCTCATGCCGTTAGCACCGAGGAATTTGGTTGCGTCGAACGTAAGGTCTGTAGGGGGCAGCGTCGCCGCACGGCGCGTGCTCAGTCACAACCGCTGCGTTCGTTGCGGTCGCTATGTGCACCCCGCGCGTGCATCACGCGCAATTTCGGCACCCACGGGCGACCGGCGTTGCAAAAACTCACCGTGTTGCGTTTGCACATCATCGGGGGTGAGGTAGAGTTCCCTGACGCCGGTGATTCGCGACATGATTCGTCGCGTTGTATGGGAGAGACGAGCAATGAGAAGGCTGTTCTTCCTGACGATCGTAGCAGCCCTGACGGTCACAACCGCGGGTTGCCATCATAAGAATTGGCTCGCGCGCTGCTGCGGCCAGAACCCCTGCATGCCAA
The DNA here is from genome assembly GCA_019694435.1 of Pirellulales bacterium. Taxonomy (NCBI): domain Bacteria; kingdom Pseudomonadati; phylum Planctomycetota; class Planctomycetia; order Pirellulales; species Pirellulales bacterium. The sequence continues at coordinate 276,386 of JAIBBZ010000002.1, read as the reverse complement.
CGCCCTGCGGCAATCCGTGTGCGTCGCCGTGCGATTCGGGCTGCGGTCGTCAAGCGATGCCGCAAAATCCGTGTTGCGACGGCGCCAACTACACAGGAGGCATGCCGTATGCCGATCCAGTGATGTCGGGTTACGGTCCAGGACCTGGATCGGGCCCGGTGATCATGGAAGGCGGTCCAGGCTCCGGCGGCGTGGAGTACGTCACGCCGGGCCCCGGACCTGGTTGAGCCAAACAAACCCCACATAGCGCGCGTGCGTCTCCCCCCGGTGCCCGTGCGCTTGCCGTTGGCGGCAACGTCGGTTTGCTGTGCGTAGGCAGTGCCGATCCTGATCACTGCAGCGCACAGCATACCGGCGTACCGCGCCCCCCCCTGCACACCCGCCCGATGCGACCCTCCCTGTGGCCCCTGCTTCCGTGGACGGCGGCGAGTTCCTCGTCACCGGCCGATCTTGCGGCAGGTAAAAACCATGCGCTCGATGTTCACCCGGCTTCGTCCCCGCCACGTCGGCCGCACTACGTTGCGACGCGTGTACGACTCGGCACACACCAGGCCCCGGCCCCACCTGCTGCTCGGCCGTCGTGCTGAAGACTCCGGTGCCGCGCCCGGAGATTGTAAGCCGCTGGGCTGAACGCCTTTGCGTGCGAGCTTTGCACGCTGCGCGAGCACCTCGCCCGCCGCAGCGCGCAGCCCCGCATGCAAATCATTAGACTGAGGGCACGCCGCAGCTTCCGCGGCGGTTGCGACCTTGGGTTCCGCAGGGCCTTCCGGTGACCAATCTTCCTCCCGCGGCCAACAACGAGTTGGATCGCGACCAGCGACACCTCATCCACGCGCTACATTCGCGCGCCGCGCAGGCCACGGCCCACGTCTGGGTCGAAGGGCGAGGCGCGGTGATCGTCGACCACACGGGCCAGGAATTCCTCGACGGACTGGCCGGCCTGTGGAACGTCGTCGTCGGGCACGGCCGGCGCGAGTTGGCCAACGCGGCGGCCGAGCAGATGACGCGGTTGGCCTACGCCTCGGCCTATACCGGCAGCTCGAACCGCCCGGCCATTGCCTTGGGCGAGCAACTGGGCGCGTGGTGCTACCCGGGCATCCAGAAATTCTTTTTCACCTGTGGCGGTGCCGAATCCAACGAATCGGCCTTCAAGACGGCGCGCTATTACTGGAAAACCCAAGGCAAGCCCGGCAAGTACAAGATCGTCAGCCGCATGTGGGCCTATCACGGCGTGACTATGGCGGCGATGAGCGCCACGGGAATGCCGCCGTACTGGACGATGTTCGAGCCGCGAGTGCCGGGATTCTTGCATATCGCCAGCCCGTACCCCTATCGCTTTGCCGCAAAGGCCCAAGATCCACGCACGCCGGGGCAGCAAGCGGCCGATCTGCTCGAGGAGCTGATCCTGGCCGAAGGCCCCGACACCGTGGCCGCCTTTATCGGCGAGCCGGTGCAAGGCGCCGGCGGCGTGATTCCTGCGCCGGACGACTATTGGCCGCGGATCCGCGCCATCTGCGACAAGTACGACGTGCTCCTGATCACCGATGAGATCATCACCGGCTTCGGCCGGCTCGGTCAGCGGTTCGGGTTGATGCGCCTGGGCATCGAGCCCGATATCGTGACCTTCGCCAAGGCGATCACCAGCGGCTATTTCCCGCTGGGGGGCATCGGCGTGAATCGCGCGATTGCCGAGGCGATCGACAACGCGGGCGAACCGTCGAAGTGGATGCACGCGTTCACCTACTCGGGGCATCCGGTCGGCTGCGCGGTGGCCTTGGCCAATCTGGAAATCATCGAGCGCGAAGGGTTAATCGAGCGCGCCGGACAACTGGGCCGGCGTTTGCTCGCCGGTCTGCAGACCCTCACCACGCATCCGCACGTGGGCGACGTCCGCGGCGAGGGGCTGATGTGCGCGGTGGAAATCGTGCAGGACAAGGCTACGAAGGCCGAATTCCCGGCTGCCGAGCAGATGGGTCCGCGCGTGCATGCTGAAACGCAGAAACGCGGCCTGTTCACGCGCCTCCGCGGCGATGTCTACAACCTGGCTCCCTGTTTCGTCACGACCGACGAACAGATCGATCGCATGGTCTCGATCCTCGGCGAATCGATCGAGGCCGTGCTCGGACGCTAGCCAGCGGCGCGCGGCGGGAATTTTTCGCACGCTCCGCGCGTCTAACGATGTAGGGCGCCGCTCGACGCCCCACGCCCATCTTTTCCGGGGGAGAGTCGCCATGCGACACGCCGGGTGGTGTGTACTCATCGTTTGCCTGTTGCCTGGCTGTATGTCCCGGGTGGCCGACGAGCCCACTGCCCGCGAAGCCTCCGTGGCACAACCGGCCAGTGCCGACACGCTGCCCGGCGCGCCGGGTGCGACGACTCCGGGCGAAACCTCGTCCACCGGCCTCAGCCGCAAGATCATCTACAACGCCGAAGTCGAGTTGATCGTCGAGGACTTCGCCGGCGTGCCCGAGCGCGTCGTCGCCCTGGTCAAGCAGTTCGAAGGCTATGTGGCCGACAGCAGCCTGCGCGGGGCGTCGGGCATGAATCGCACCGGTATGTGGCGCATCCGGATTCCGGTGCAGCGCTTCGAAGAGTTTCGCACGGCCGCCGCGGGCCTGGGCGAGCTCATGCGCTCGGACGTGAACAGCGAAGACGTCAGCGAAGAGTTCTACGACGCGGAAGCGCGCGTCCGGAACAAGAAGAAGGAAGAAGATCGCTTGCTGAAGTTGCTCGAGGAACGCCCCGGCAACCTGGAGGACGTCGTCGCCATCGAGCGCGAATTGTCGCGGGTCCGCGAAGAGATCGAGCGCATCGAGGGGCGGCTGCGAGTGCTGACCGACCTCACCTCGTTGGCGACCGTCGAGATTCATATCCAGGAGGTGCGCGATTACGAACCGCCCCAGGCGCCAACCCTGGCCACCCGGTTGCGGCGATCCTGGGAAGGTTCGCTCGAGGCGCTGAGTTCGACCGGGGAGCTCGCGTTGATCGGATTCGTCGGCCTGCTGCCGTGGATACCGGCGCTCGCCGTGCCGGCCGTGGCGATTTTCTGGGCCACCCGCCGCATCTTTCGCCGCTTTTCGCGGCGCCACGCGAAGCTAGACTAGTTTGTATACCTTGACGGTATCCATTGGTCACCCTGCACCGCATGGATGCGCGCCTCGCGGAACTCTGCCATGCGCCAGCTCGCTTTGTTGTTCGCCTTGTTCGTGTTCATGACGTCGCCCCTGTTCGCGGCGGACGAGTCCGCCGGCGACAGCCCACCGGCAGCCTCCGCAAAACGCGGCCCGCAGTTGGGCGAAGAACAAGTTCAACGGTTTCGCCTGGGCATGATCATCACCGCACAGGGTGGACCCTGCAAAGGCATCATCGGCACCGCGCCGATGCCGACCGACTGGCCCGAGCAGACGGTCGAGATCGTCGAGGAAGACGTCTCATCGTTCGTCGACTCGGTCGACTACCGGGTCGTGGCGGGCACCGTCAAGCAGATGTGCGTCACCGTCAAGCAATTGCCGGCCAACGAAGAGGCCCGTGCCCTGATGATCGTCGAGGTCCGCCGGAATGCGCTCGTCGCGCCGGATGAAACCGACATCTACAAGATTCCCGAGAAGCTCGACCGCACCTTCGGCCTGTTCCTGGGTGCCAGCCCCGGCATCGAGGCGCGTAACCCCAAGATCAAGAAGCTGGCCAAGGAGATTACGGCCGATCACGAAACGGCCTGGGACCAGGTGCGAGCACTCTACGACTACGTCCGCGAAAAGGTCGAGTATGTCGAAGGACCCTTTCGCGGAGGGCTGGCCGCGCTGCGCAACGGCAAAGGCGATTGCGAAGAGATGAGTTCGCTGTTCATCGCGCTGTGCCGGGCGCACGGTGTGCCGGCTCGCACTGTGTGGGTGCCGGGCCACTGTTACCCGGAGTTCTACCTGGTCGACGACCAGGGAGCGGGTTACTGGTTCCCGTGCCAGGCGGCGGGGGCCGCGGCCTTCGGCGGCATCCCCGAGCATCGCCCCATCTTGCAGAAGGGGGACAACTTCCGCGATCCGGAACGTCCCCGTGAAAGCCAGCGCTACTTGTCCGAGTATCTCACCGGCGCGGGCGGCAAGCCCAAGGTGAAGTTCGTCCGCGAACTCGTCAGCGGCGCCGGGAAATAGCCACGAAAAAGCCCCCGCCGAAGATCGACGGGGGCTTTTCTCTGGTGAATCGCTGCACGCGGCGAACCGCGCACGGCGAGTATCGTCGGCCGATGGCCTGACGACTAATACACGTCGTAGTCGCCGCCGTGGCCGGCGCCGCCCTTCTTGGCGTCCTTCTTGGGCTTGTCGGCGATCAACGCGTCGCTGGTCAGCAGCAAGGTGGCCACGCTGGCGGCGTTTTGCAGCGCCGTACGCGTCACCTTCGTCGGGTCGATGATCCCGGCCTTGACCAGGTCCTCGAACTTGTCGGTCGCGGCGTTGTAGCCAAAGTTGGCTTCGCCGGCCAAGACCTTCTCGCAGATGATGCTACCGTCCTGCCCGGCGTTGGCGGCAATCTGCGTCAGCGGAGCACGGCAGGCCCTGAGCACGATGTTGTAGCCCACCTCTTCGTCGTGGGTGAGGCCCTTCGGCTTGAGCGAACCGACGGCCCGTACGAGCGCCACGCCGCCGCCCGGCAGAATGCCTTCGGCCACGGCCGCACGGGTCGCGTGCAGTGCGTCTTCGACGCGCGCCTTCTTTTCCTTCATCTCGCTCTCGGTGGCCGCGCCGACGTTGACCTTGGCCACGCCGCCGGCCAGCTTCGCCAGCCGTTCTTCGAGCTTCTCGCGATCGTAGTCGCTGGTCGAAATCTCGATCTCGCGGCGGATCTGCTCGATCCGGGCCTTGATGTTCGAGCTCGAACCGGCGCCCTCGATGATCGTCGTGTTGTCCTTGTCGACGATCACCTTCTTCGCGCGGCCCAGGTCGCTCAGCTTGAGGCCCTCGAGCTTGATGCCCAGGCTATCGAACACGGCCGTGCCGCCGGTGAGGATCGAGATATCCTCGAGCATCGCCTTGCGGCGGTCGCCGTAGCCGGGGGCTTTGACCGCACAGCACTTGAAGGTGCCGCGGAGCTTGTTGATCACCAAGGTCGCCAGGGCCTCGCCCTCGACCTCTTCGCAGACGATCAACAACGGGCGGTTGGCGTTGACCACCGCCTCGAGTACGGGCAGCACTTCCTTGACGTTGGCAATCTTCTTCTCGTAGATCAGCACGTACGGGTCTTCGAGCACGCACTGCATCTCGGTCGGGTCGGTGACGAAGTACGGCGAGAGGTAGCCACGGTCGAACTGCATCCCCTCGACCCATTCGACCTCGGTCTTCAGGCTCTTGCCTTCGTCGACCGTGATCACGCCGTCCTTGCCGACCTTTTCCATGGCCTCGGCCAGCAGCTCGCCGATCTCGTGATCGTTGTTGCTCGCCACGGCGGCCACCTGGGCCATCTCCTTGCGGCTCTTGATCGTGATCGACACCGAGTGCAGCTTCTCGGCGATGTCGCTGACGGCCTTCTCGATGCCCTGCTTCATCTGCACCGGGTTGACGCCCGCCACAACGGCCTTCAGGCCCTCGTTGAAGATCGCCTCGGCCAAGACCGTGGCCGTGGTCGTGCCGTCGCCCGCCACGTCGCTCGTCTTCGAGGCGACTTCGCGGACCATCCGGGCGCCCATGTTCTCATAGACGTCTTCGATGTCGATTTCCTTGGCCACGGTCACGCCGTCCTTGGTGACGGTCGGCGAGCCAAAGCTCTTTTGCAAGATCACGTTGCGGCCCTTCGGACCCAGCGTGACCTTGACGGCCCGGGCCAGCTTCGACACGCCGCGGCGCATCGCTTCGCGGGCTTCCTGATCAAAGGCAATCATCTTCGCCATGGTTGAACTTCTCCTGGATTCAATGGCCGCGCTCGTGGCAATGCCTGGAGGCGCGGAAAAAAGTGTGCGGTACGCGAATCAATCGTCGAGGAGCGCGGCTCCTGGGTTGCGGCGAGCCGATTCTTCAATCGCGGCGAGCCTAATCCTCAATCACGGCGAGAATGTCATCCTCGCGCATCAACAGCAGCTCCTCGTCGCCAATCTTGAATTCGTCGCCGGCGTACGAAGTGAACAGCACGCGGTCGCCCACCTTGACCTGCAGCGCGTGACGCGTGCCGTCGTCGAGCAGCCGACCTTCGCCGACGCTGACCACCACGCCCCGGGCGGGCTTGTCGCGCGCCGTGTCGGGCAGCACGATCCCGCCGGCCGTCTTCTCCTCGCGCTGCTCGCGCTCGACGACCACCCGGTCGCCCAACGGCTGAAGTCGGATTCCACCGGCCCGCTTGGCCTTGGCCTTGGTTGCAGTCGACATGAGAACGAACCTCCGCGGAAATCGAGTTGGAACAACAGTTCGGGGGCTATACGGAAGGCAGCCGGGCGGTCTGCCACCGGGGGCGCCAGGCGCCCCCAAGCTGCCAAAGATGCGCTTGCGCACCGGCGTGTGGCGTTGAGGTAAGCAACCGGCGCGCCAAACAGCCGCGCCGCCACAACCCAACTCCTGACAAGGCTTTACACAAGTACCCTGATATCGGGTGAAGCTCGCTCACCTGACAAATCACGCCCTGGAATCGGGTTTCCCTGCCACACCCTGCCAATTTGGCACTCAGCGGCGAAGCAGCCGCTCGATCTGATCGACGTCGAAAACGCATCCCCCCCAGACTCCGCCGCTCGCCGCTTGCAGCGCGGCCCAAAGCCGCGTGTCGGCCGGCAACCTCGGGTCGGCAGCCAGATCGCCCCGTGGCGGGCGCGCCGCCAAGACCCGCGATCCTTCGTCGGGGCCGAACTGACGCATCTGGCCGTCGACCCTGTGGCCGATCAAGTCGACCGTGCCTTCCAGCCGGACCCGGTCCACGACGATTTGCACCAGGTCGCCCTCCTGCAACCGGCCGATCGGCCCTCCGGCCAGGGCCTCGGGCCCCACGTGGCCGATGCATGCGCCGGTGCTGACGCCCGAGAACCGGGCATCGGTCACCACAGCCACCTCGCGTCCCCAGCTCAGGTGTTTCAGCGCCGAGGTGATCTGGTAGATCTCCTCCATGCCCGAACCCAAAGGTCCGCGGCAGGCGAGCACCAGCACATCGCCCGGGCGAATCGGCGACGGCCCGCGCCCCTTGATGGCCGCGATCGCGTCGCTTTCGCGGATGAACACGCGCGCCGGACCCGTCTTGCGATAGACCCCATCGGCATCGACCACGCGCGGATCGATCGCCGTGCTTTTGATCACCGAACCATCCGGCGCGAGATTGCCGCGCGGGAAACACACGGTGCTCGTCAGCCCGCGCGCCCGGGCAACCTCGGGCGACATGATCACGTCGTCCGGATCGACACCGTCGCGCTGGCGGAGCACTTCGCGCAGCCGCGCGCGGCGCGGCGAGTTTTCCCACCATTCGAGCAATTGACCCCAGGTGCGGCCGGCCACGGTCATGGCGTCGAGCTCGATCAGTCCCAGGGCGCGCAAGTGCAGCATCACCTCGGGCACCCCTCCGGCCAGAAACACGCGCACCGTCGGATGCCCGACCGGGCCGTTGGGCAACACGTCGACAAACCGCGGCGTGCGGCGATTCACGTCGATCCAGTCGTCGACCGTGGGCCGTCGCAATCCGGCCGCATGCGCAATCGCCGGGATGTGCAAGAGCAGATTGGTCGAGCCCCCCATCGCCGCATGCACGACCATCGCATTGCGCAGCGAAGCCTCGCTCAGCACGTCTTTGCCACGCACGCCGCGCCGCGCGAGCTCCCACAGTGCGCGGGCACTGCGCCGCGCCATGTCGAGCCAGATCGGCTGACCCGAGGGAGCCAGCGCCGAGTGCGGCAAGGTCAGGCCCAGCGCTTCGCCCACGACCTGGCTACTGGCCGCGGTGCCGAGAAACTGGCAGCCGCCCCCCGGAGATGCGCAGGCCCGGCAGCCCAACTCGGCCGCCTCTTCCAAGGTCACTTCGCCGTGCGCAAACCGCGCGCCGAGCGATTGAATCTTGCCGGCGTCTTCGCCTGCGGCCGGCGGCAGGGTCACTCCGCCGGGCACCAACACGCTCGGCAAGTCGCCACAGCCGGCCAAGGCCATCATCATGGCGGGCAGGCCCTTGTCACAGGTAGCCACGCCCAGCACTCCGCGGCGCGTGGGCAGCGAACGCACCAGCCGGCGAAAAACCTGTGCCGCATCGTTGCGATAGGGAAGGCTGTCGAACATGCCCGGGGTGCCTTGCGTGCGCCCGTCGCAGGGGTCCGACACGAATGCCGCATGCGGCACGCCGCCTGCCGCCTTGAGCACGGCGGCCGCTTCCCGCACCAACAGACCGACCTCCCAGTGGCCCGTGTGATAGCCCAGGGCAACCGGCCGGCCGTCGTCCGCGCGAATCCCTCCTTGCGTACTCAGCAGCACGAACGGCGGCCCGATCGTCTCGGCCGGTGGCCAGCCCATCCCGGCGTTCTGCGCCAGGGCAAACAAATCGCCGCTGGGCCAATCGCGCAGCATGCTTTCGTCGAGCGGCAAGCTGCCTTGCGGACCAGCGGCGGTGGTTCGCACGTCGTACAGGTCGGCCGCCGCGCCACCGAGAATCTCGTCGATAGAAAACTGCGCAGCCTGGTTCGACATGCGAAGGCCTTTTGTCTTGATCGGCGCGACGACCGAATCGATGGAAGGTCGTAGTGTGCCCGGCGAGCTTAACGCTCGCCCGCCGCGCGGGGCAACCAGCGCCGCGCCAGCCAGGTGGCGGCAACCGGTACGGCGATCGAACCAACCAAGGCAAACGCCATCACGGCATAGTCCATCGCCAAGGCCCCCAAAATGCCATACACCAAGGCGATGCCGAAATTGGCCAGCACGACCGGCGGCGCGAATCGTTTCCACGCCAGCCGCGTGGTCCCCAGCAAGAGCACGCTCGCCTCGGCCAGCACGGGCACGGCCCGCGTGGCGACGAGCAAACTAGGCCCGAGGCGCTCGGCCAGGCCCTCGAGCCGGGCGACGTCGTCGGGACGAGCCAAGCGCGCCAGCAGCGGACGTCCGCCCGCGCGCGCCAGGGCAAACCCACCGAACGCCCCCAGAGTCATCCCTAACCACGAGACGAGCGTGGCGGCGCCGATGCCAAGCTTCGCCCCGGCGAGCGTGCTGACAAAGCTCGAGGGGATGGGGATGAGCACGTCGGCCGCCAGAGCCGCGACGACCATGCCGGCAAACTCCGCCGGCGGCAGTGTCGTGCTGAACCAGGCCGAGACCCGGTCTTCGAATCCCTCGCCCAAGACGAGCAGCGGCAGCACCGGCAAGGCCAAGACGGCCGTGACGACAATCAGACTGGCAGTGAAAAAGTCGCGCATCCTGGCCATTCTGCGGCCGAAGCGCCGCCTCCGGCAAGCTCCACGGCAACCGCACGCAGGTCGGCCCGGCGGTCCGGGCGCCTCGCCCGGAAGGTTTATGACAGTGCCCGACTTGTAGGGGACCCGGCCAGAGCCGAAACTTAACGATCGGAAAAGATCGGGGGAGAGGCGACCGCGCTGCTGGACTTTTCTAGGCAGTGCGAGCGGCAGACACGCTCGTGTTTGCGCCGTGGAGGAAATCCCCCGGTGATCGAGATTCGTCATAAGACGACGCAGGATGTGTTGCTGCGCCTCGACGCGGCCAAATCTTTGCGTCAGCAAAGTCTGGCGTCGGCTCGGCTGCGTGACGCGTGCCTGGCGAATCAGGACTTGCGCGAGGCCGACCTTTCGAATGCCGATCTGCGCGACTGCGACCTGCGCGGAGCCGATCTCACCGGCGCGCGGCTGAACCACTCTGTGCTCAGCGGCGCGAACCTGCAGGGAGCCCGCCTCGATGCCGCGCAACTGATCAACGGACTGCTGATCGGCTGCAACCTGTGCGGTGCGTCGTTGGTAGGAGCCAACTTGCGCTACGCCAAGCTGGCCGGCGCCGTATTGCGCAAGGCAGACCTGACAAAAGCCGACCTAAGCATGGCCGACCTGCGCGCCAACTTCGAGGAGGCCAAGCTCAACGGGAGCGATCTGCGCGGAGCAAACCTCTCCGGGGCCAACCTGGTGATGGTCAATCTCGAAGGCGCCAACCTGACCGGCGCCGATCTGGCCAACGCCCGTTTGCTTCGGGCCAAGATGGAAGGGATGATCGATCCGGCGGGCAGGGGTACCGTCGCCAAGCCCTCGCAGGTCGTCAAAAAACCGCCGGCCAGGCCTTGGTGGCGCCTCTGGGGTTAGCGTCGCGGGCATCTTGTTTGACAAGGCCGTTTCGATGCACGAAGCGCACTTGCTGCTGGCGGCCGCGGGTTTCTTCGCCGCGGCGGCGTTTGCGGCGCGGCGGATCTATCGCCGCTCGGGAAGCAGCTCCCCTGTGCCACCTGCATTGCCGTCGTGGCCGGGGGTGGTTCCTGCGTTCGCCGCTCTGGGCGACCGCCACGGCGGCGCCGAAGAGCAGCTCCGCCAGTCGGAGGAGAAATACCGCATCCTGATCGAGAACGCCAACGATGCGATCGTCATCGTGCAAGACGGGATGGTGCGGTTTCACAATCCCCGTACGACCGAACTACTCGGCTACAGCGCCGAACAGCTCGGCGGGGTTTCGTTCATCGACGTCATCCATCCCGACGACCGCGCCATGGTGGCCGAACGCTATCTGCAGCGGCTGGCCGGGCTCGAGGTGCCCAGCCGTTACACGTTTCGCGTCGTCGGCGCAGCCGGGCGCAACTATTGGGTGGAAATCAACTCGGTGCTGGTCACCTGGAATGGACATCCCGGTACGCTCTGCTTCCTGCGCGACATCAACGAGCAAAAACAGGCTGAAGAAGAGCTCCGCCGCAGCGAGGCCCGTAATCGAGCCATCCTCGACGCCACACCCGACATGTTCTTCGTCGTGGCGCGCGACGGCACCTGTCTCGAATGCCGCGCGACGCCCGACTACTTTTTCATTCCGATGTCCGAATTCATCGGGGTCCGCCTGACGGAGTATTTCCCAGGCGAGCTGGCCGAACGTTTCCTGAACGGGATTCGCCGCACGCTCGATTCAGGCGAGTTGACCACCTTCGAAGTCCGGCTGCCCACGCCGATGGGCATTCGCCATCTGGAAATGCGCGTTGCCGTGTATGGGCCCGAGACCGTCCTGTTCGTCGTGCGCGACGTGACCAGCCGTAAACGTGCCGAAGACGAGCTGCTCGTGGCCAAGCAGGCCGCCGAGGCCGCGAACCGCGCCAAGAGTCACTTCCTGGCCAATATGAGCCACGAAATCCGCACGCCGATGAACGGGATCATCGGCATGGTCGAGCTGGCGCTGCAGACCGATCTCTCGCGTCAGCAGCGCCGCTATCTCGAGGCCGTGCTCGAATCGGCCGAGTTCTTGCTGTCGCTGATCAACACCGTGCTGGACTTTTCGAAGATCGAAGCGGGGCGATTGGAACTCGACCCCCAGCCGTTTGCGCTGCGCGACGCGCTCGGCGACACGGTCAACGCCCTCGCGCTGCGGGCCCATGAGAAACAGCTCGAGCTGGTCTGCCACGTCCGGGCCGACGTGCCGGATCGCCTGATCGGCGACTCGGGCCGTCTGCGCCAAATCGTGTTCAACCTGGTCGGCAACGCGATCAAGTTCACCGCGGCGGGCGAGGTCGTCGTGCGTGTCGGCCGGCAACGCGCCGCCGACCACGGCGTGATGCTGTTGTTCGAGGTCTGCGACACCGGCATCGGCATCCCGTCCGACAAACTCGAGACGATCTTCGAGCCGTTTCGCCAGGTCGACGAATCGACCACCCGCAACTATGGCGGCACCGGCCTGGGCCTGTCCATTTGCCGCGAGTTGGTCGAAATGATGGGCGGCCAGATGTGGGTCGAAAGCGAACCGGGCCAGGGCAGCCGGTTTTCGTTCACCGCGCGGCTGCAGATCGCCGCCGAAGAAGAACCTTTGCTCCCCACCGCGCTCGACGGCCAGCGCGTGCTGGTCGTCGACGACAGCCGCAGCTCGCGCAAGGCATTGCTCGAAACTTTGCAGGCCTGGCGCATGCGCCCGCAGACGGTGGGCACAGCCGAGCAGGCCCGCGCCGCCTTGAGCGAAGCCGACGACGCCGGCGACTCCTACCGCGTCGTGCTGCTGGACGTCGCGCTCGACGGGCGCGACAGCCTGGGCCTGGCCCGCGAAATCCAAGCGCGTCCGCAAGCACCGGCCGTCGTCCTCATGCTGACGCACGTCGACGAGCAAAGCGACTGGGTGCAGGAGCACGTCCTGGCCGCGCCTGCGACGCTGGCCAAGCCGATCAAGCCGTCGGACCTGCTAGAGACGATCACCGCCATGCTGTGCGATCGCCAATCGCCGCAACGCGCGCTGCCCGCCGCGGGCGAGACCTGGACGCGCTGCGAGGTCCCCCGCAGTGTCCTGCTCGCCGAAGACAACTTGATCAACCAACGCGTGGCCATCAGCATGCTCGAGGCCCGTGGGCACCGAGTCACGTTGGCGACCAACGGCCGACAAGCGGTCGAGTGCTGCCTCGGCGGACAATTCGACGTCGTCCTGATGGATATCCAGATGCCCGAGATGAGCGGACTCGAGGCCACGGCCGCGATCCGCGCCGCCGAGGCCGAACGCGGCGGGCACGTGCCGATCGTCGCCCTGACGGCCCATGCCCTGCCCGAGGACCGCCAGCGCTGCCGAGATGCCGGCATGGATGGTTACGTGGCCAAGCCGCTGCGTCCGCGCGAGCTGTTCGCCGCCGTCGAATCGCATGCCGCGGCCAATCCCTGCGGCGAACTGCCGCAACCTGCCGCGCCGACGATGCTGGGCGACGCGCCGGGCGACGAGGAGCTCTACGACCGCGGTGCTGCGCTGTCGAGCGTCAACGGCGACGTCGAGCTGCTGCGCGAACTGATGACTCTATTTGTCGCCGAATGCCCCAAGCAGCTCGCCGAGCTGCGCGAAGCCGTCGTTGCGGCCGACGGGCCCCGGTTGCGCCGCGCCGCACACACGCTGAAAAACACGCTGGGCTACTTCGGGGCTCACGCGACCATGCACGACGCCTCGGCGGTCGAAAACGCTGCCCGCGAGGGCGATTTGCACGCGGCCGCCGAGCTCACCGAATCGTTGCTGCCGCGGATTAACCGGCTGCGGCAACGGCTGGCCGAACAGGTCCAAACACGACAGTAACCAGCGATTGTCGGGCCGCTCGAGCCATCCCCCTGGGCGTGCATTCCGCGTGTGGCAGCAGTAAGATTCTCGAAAGGCGGTACGGCGGCTGGCCGGGCAGGTCGATTCCGCCTGTCCGCGACCGGTCGCAGCTCACGAAGGGACCACCCGTGCCCAAGATCTTGATCGTCGATGACTCGGCCATCGATCGACGATTGGCCGGCGGCATTCTCGAGAAGCACCCCCAGTTCTCGGTCGACTATGCGGCCGACGGCAGCGAAGCGCTCGCCCATCTGGAAACACATGCGGCCGACCTGGTGGTGACCGATCTGCAAATGCCCGGCCTGAACGGCCTGGAGCTGGTCGAGGCAATTCGCCGTCGCTGGCCGCTGGTGCCGGTCATCTTGATGACGGCCCACGGCAGCGAGGACATCGCCGTCGCCGCGCTCGAACACGGCGCGGCCAGCTATGTGCCCAAGAGCGTGCTGGCCCGCGAGCTGAACGACACCGTCGAAAACGTCCTGGCCGTGGCCCGCGCCGATCGCCGCAACGAGCGGCTGCTCGACTGCTTGCAGGGTCTCGAAGCCAGCTTCATCCTCGACAACGATGCCGGCCTGTTGCCGCCGCTGGTCGACTTCCTGCAAGATCACGTGGCCCGCATGCGGCTGTGCGACGAGACGGGCCGCATCCGCCTAGGGATCGCGCTGGAAGAAGCGCTGCTCAATGCGCTCTATCACGGCAACCTGGAAGTGACCGGCGACGATCTGCAAGAGGCCAGCGCCAGCCTGCTGGGAGGCGGCAACGGCATCGTCGAGCGGCGCCGCCACGAAGCCCCCTACAAAGATCGCCGGTTGCACGTGCGCGCGGTCATCACGCCCGACTCGGCCCAGTTCGTGATTCGCGACGAAGGGCCCGGTTTCGACCCCGCCACGTTGCCCGACGCCAACGATCCGGCAAACCTGGAATGCATCTCCGGCCGCGGGCTGATGTTGATGCGCACCTTCATGGACGAAGTCCGCTACAACACCACGGGCAACGAAGTTACGCTGGTCAAGCGCTGTGAACCGGCCCCCGCCTGAAGGGGTCCAGACATCCGGCGCAGCACTCACGGAAGAGCACAACAGCCATGAGTCACGAGCAGCTTTGGGCCCCCTGGCGACTGGCCTACATCCAGGGCGCAGACGCCGGCGCCGACGAAACCCGGCCCGAGCGTCATTTCCTGCCGGGCGCCGACGAAAGCTGCTTCCTCTGCCGCGCGGTCGCCGAAGGTGCCTCGCGCGCGGCTGCAAACCTGGTTGTCGAACAGGGCTCCGCGGTCATTACGATCCTCAATCGCTACCCCTACAACAACGGGCACCTGCTCGTCGCGCCGCTCGCGCACAAGGGCCAGCTCGACGAACTGACCGACGAAGAGCATCTGGCCTGCATGCGTACCCTGGGTCGCATGGTGACGGCGATTCGCGCGCGGATGCGCGCCGAGGGCTTCAACGTCGGCCTTAACCTGGGGCGCACGGCTGGCGCGGGGCTGCCGGGCCATCTGCATTGGCACATCGTGCCCCGCTGGAACGGCGACACAAACTTCATGCCGGTGCTGGCGGGCGTCAAGGTGATTCCGCAGTCGCTCGAGGCTTTGCGCGAACTGTTGGCCGACGCGGGGCAGCCGTAATGTCGATCGGCCAATCGTTGCCCCTGGTCCCCGAGATGATCGTCGCCCGGGAAGCGGCGATCTTGGCGCCGTTCGCCTTGCACAGCGTGCACACGGCCGGCCGGCGCTATGCCGAGCCGCCGCATCCCTATCGCGGCCCCTTTCAACGCGACCGCGACCGCATCACGCACAGCGGCGCCTATCGCCGGCTGGCCGACAAGACGCAGGTCTTCACCGGCGAACTGGGCGACTATCATCGCAGCCGGCTGACGCATACGCTCGAAGTCAATTCCGTGGCCCGCAACCTGGGCCGCGCCCTGCGCCTGAACGAAGACCTGATCGAGACGCTCGCCTTGGCCCACGACCTGGGGCATCCGCCGTTCGGCCACTCGGGCGAGACGGTGCTGGACGAGTGCCTCCACGATCAAGGCGGCTTCAGCCACAACCGCCAGTGCCTGCGCATCGTCGAGCAGCTCGAACAGCGCTATCCCGACTTTCCCGGCTTGAATCTCTCGCTGGAAGTCCTGGCCGGGCAGGCCACCCGTGCCGACCGGGGAGCGGCCACCGAGCGCCCGCCGCTTGAGGTGCAAGTCGTCGACGCGGCCGATAGCGTCGCGTACGACACGCACGACGCCGACGACGCCCTGAAGCTCGGGCTCCTGGAGCTCGACGAGCTGCTCGAAATCCCTCTCTGGCAATCGGCCGCACGACAGGCCCGCCGGCGCTACCAGGCCCTGTCGCGGAACGAGCTCAAACGGGCCGTGCTGCACGAGCTGCTGAATTGGCAAGTCGGCGACTTGCTCGAGCACACCCAGCGCCGGATCGCCGCCGCCGGCGTGCACCGGCTCGACGACGTGCGCGCGGCGCCCGTGCTCGTGGCACCCGGCGACGAATTGGCGCCGCTGAAGTCGGAACTCGAGCGGTTTCTCTACCTGCGTGTCTACCGGCATCCGCAGGTGCTCGAAATGCGCGCCCAGGCGCAACAGATGCTCCGCGAGATGTTCGCCGCGCTTGTGGCGCGTCCTTCGCTGCTGCCCGCGGTGTTTGCCGAGCGCGTGGCAGAATCGGGCTTGGAGCGCACCGTGGGAGACTACCTGGCCGGTATGACCGATCGCTACGCGGCTCAGCAGCACACCCAGATTTGTCGCAGCGTTTGACGAATTCGCGGCGGCCTACGCGCACGCGCAGCCCCCCGAACTTGGTGGGGCATCGCGGGCATGTTAGAATTGGTCGGTTCGAGTCTCCTCCCGCTTCGGCGAACGCCTGCCATGCCCCTGCTGATTCTGCGCCTGTTGTTTCTGGTCGTCGCGGCAGGCTTGGGAGTGTCGGTTTTCCAATCGAAGACCGAGCTGCTGGGGTTTTCCTGGGCGGTGCTGGTGGGCATGCTCCTGCTCGCCGGCGCGGTAATCGCCGCCGATGCACTGTTGCCGCGCAAGCGCCTCGACACGATCACGTCGGTCTATTTCGGATTGATCGTGGGGCTGTTTCTCACGTACGTGTTTGGCCTCGCGCTCACGCCGTTGCCGATCGAATCGCAGGTCCGCGAGCAGTTGCAGTTCGTGGCGGCCCTAGTGCTGTGCTATTTGTGCATCAGTTTGTTGATGCAGACTCGCGACGATTTTCGGTTCATCATTCCCTACGTCGAGTTTTCCAAGGAAGTCAAAGGCCAACGGCCCTATCTGCTCGACACCAGCGTCGTGATCGACGGCCGCATCGCCGACGTGATCGAGACCCGGATCTTCGACAGCCAATTGATCATGCCGCGGTTCGTGCTGGCCGAGCTGCAGGGAATCGCCGACAGCTCCGACCGCATGCGCCGCAGTCGCGGCCGCCGAGGGCTCGACATTCTCAACCGCCTGCGCGCCAATCAAGAAGTCGATTTCCAGATCTATGAACGTGAGCTGCCAGAATTCGCCGGCCAGCCGGTCGACTTGAAGCTGGTGATGCTCGCGAAGCACCTCGGCGGCAAGATCATCACCAACGACTACAACCTGAACAAAGTGGCGCGCGTGCAGGGCGTGGGCGTCGTCAATCTCAACGACCTGTCCAACGCGCTCAAGCCCGTGGTGTTGCCGGGCGAGACGATGGAAGTGCGAATCGTCAAGCCGGGGGAAGAGGCTGGGCAGGGCGTCGGCTACCTCGACGATGGCACGATGGTCGTCGTCGAATTCGGCCGCGATCACATCAATCGCACCGTACGGATCACCGTCAACAACGTCTTGCAGACCAGCGCGGGGCGGATGATCTTCGGCCGTTACGAAAGCGCGCCCGAACCGGCCCGCGCGAATTGAAGTCGCGGATCTGCACTCCGCGCGGCGCTACATCCGCTCGACGACCTCGATGCCCAGCAGCGCCAGGCCCGTGCACAGCGTCCGCGCCGTCAAGTCGCACAACAACAGCCGGCTGGTGCGCAGCTCGGGCGTTTCGGCCTTGAGCACGGGACAGGCCTCGAAGAACGCCGAATAGCAGTTGGCCAACTCCCAGAGATAGGCCGTCAACTGGCTGGGGCGATAATCGCTCATCGCCAGCGCCAAGGCCTCTGCAAACCGCAGCACGGCCAAGGCGAGCTGCCGCTCGGCGGGCGCGTCGAGCACGATCTTGGCGTCGCCGCGGCGCAGCGCGTCGGCGTCGACCTGGCCCCGGGCAAAGATGCTTTGCACCCGGGCATAGGCATACTGCATGTAAGTGGCCGTGTTGCCGTCGAGCGAAACCATTTTCTCGCGGTCGAAGACATAGTCGCTGGTGCGGTTTTGCGACAAGTCGGCGTATTTGAGCGCCGCGATGCCTACCACTTCGGCCACGCGCTCGCGGTCGGCCGGCGCCAGCTCACGACCTCCCTCGCCCGAGCCGACGACGTCCCGTGCTGCCTCGACAGCCTCGTCCAACAGCCACGCCAGGCCCACGGTGTCGCCGGCACGGGTGCGATACGGTCGCCCATCTTTCCCCAGGATCGTGCCAAAGCTGACGTGCACCAGTTCGACGTCTTGCATGCCCCAGCGGCGGGCCGTGGCGAACAACTGTTCGAAGTGCAGGCTCTGCCGGTGGTCGACGACGTACAAGATGGCGTCCGGGCGCCACGTCTCGAGCCGGTATTGCAGGGTCGCCAGATCGGTCGTCGCGTAGAGGAACGCGCCGTCCTGTTTTTGAATGATCATCGGGGCGTCGTAACCCTCGACGAACACACACACGGCCCCCTCGCTGGCGCGCGCCAGCCCCAGGCGTTCGAGCTCGGCGACGACGCCTGCGAGGCGATCGTGATAGAAACTTTCGCCCAGCGTGTAGTCGAACGTCACCCCCAACCGGCGGTAGATCACGTCGAGATCGACCAGGCACTTGGGCAGAAACTCGCTCCACAGCCGCCGCCGCTCGGGGTCGCCCGCGTGCAGCAGCGCGGTCTCGCGCAAGACCGCCGCGCCGATCTCGGCGTGTTCGCGCGCCAGCGCGGCCAGTTGCGAATCGTGGTCGATGGCCGCCAGCTTGTCGTCGGTCTCGGCCAGCGCTGCTTCGGCCTCGCGCAGCCCCGCTTGGGCTTTGGCCAGTTGCTTGCCGGCGGCCTTGGTCTGCTTGGGATCGGCCGCCGCGGCCTGAGCGGCGCGCTCCGCGCCGGCCAACTCGGCCGCAGCCCGGGTGACCTTCGCTACGAGTTCGGATCGGGCGGCACGGCGCTCGTGGTAGTCGACCAACCTGCTGACGAGCCGGTACAGCCGCGACAACTCATCGACCGGACGTGCCTGGTAGGCCGGCGCATCGAGGAAGTTGCGATAACCGTACAAGATCATGCCGAACTGAGTACCCCAGTCGCCGAGATGGTTGTCGCTGATCACGCGGTGGCCGAGAAACCGCAGCGTGCGGACGAGTGCATCGCCGATGACCGTCGAGCGGATATGGCCCACGTGCATCGGCTTGGCCACGTTGGGCGCCGAATAGTCGACGACATAGGTCCGCGGCCGGGCGGCCAGGGCGATGCCCAAACGCTCGTCGGCGACGGCCTCGGCCAACCGGGCGGCCAGCCACTCCTGGCGAAACCGCAAGTTGATAAAGCCCGGCCCGGCGATCTCCGGCGGCTCGCAGCAATCGCCGAGGTCGAGCGCAGCCACGAGCTCGGCGGCCACCTCGCGCGGCGGGCGACCCAGCCGCTTGCCCAGCGACATGGCACAGTTGATCTGATAGTCGCCGAACTTCGGGTCCTGTGCCTGACGGACCTGCGACGCCAGATCGCCTGGTTCAGCGCTCAACCGGCTTGCCGCCACGGTCAGGCGGTCGCTGATCAACTCGGCCAGGTTCATCGCGTACAGCAAGCGGCTAGCGGGAATCGACGAAAGAAGTCGCCCAGTCTCGCACGCTGCGACCCTTTTGAGCAAGCCCGAGGGCTTTTCATCCACGGCAAAACGTGCCAAACTCACGCCACTTGTCGGCCGCACTGCGTGCGCGTCGCCACCGGGTCAGCCTTCGATCAGCAGAGATTTCGCCGCCATGCTCGTCGGGATCCCCCAAGAAAGTCTGGCCGGTGAACGCCGCGTGGCGATCGTGCCCGGCAATATCGCCGCGCTCAAAAAGCTCGGGCTGGACGTCGTCGTCGAGTCGGGCGCAGGGCTGAATTCGGGCTTCGCCGATCAGGCGTTCGCCGACAAGGGGGCGCGCATCGGGTCGCGTGCCGAGGCTTTCGCGGCGGATATCGTGCTGCAAGTACGGGCGTTGGGTGCCAACGAGACGGCTGGCAGCGCCGATGCCGAAATGCTCCGCCCCGGCGCGACGCT
Organism: Pirellulales bacterium; assembly: GCA_019694435.1. Lineage (NCBI taxonomy): Bacteria > Pseudomonadati > Planctomycetota > Planctomycetia > Pirellulales > Pirellulales bacterium. The sequence continues at coordinate 256,845 of JAIBBZ010000002.1, read as the reverse complement.
CGTCTGCCAATGCGAGCCCTTGTCGCAGCCCCAGGCCATCGCCGCAGCCGCCCCTCGCGGCGTGACGATCTTCGCGCTCGAATTGGTGCCGCGCATCACGCGGGCCCAGGCGATGGACGTCTTGTCGTCGATGGCCATGCTGGCCGGTTACAAGGCCGTGCTCCTGGCGGCCGACCGCCTGCCCAAGATGATGCCGATGATGATCACCGCCGCCGGCACCGTCGCACCGGCCAAGGTGTTTGTCATCGGGGCCGGTGTGGCCGGTTTGCAGGCCATCGCCACCGCGCGGCGGCTGGGTGCCGTGGTCGAGGCCTACGACGTCCGGCCGGCCGTCAAAGAGCAGGTGGAAAGCCTGGGGGCCAAGTTCGTCGAGCTACCGCTGACCACGGCCGACGCCCAGGACAAGGGCGGCTACGCTAAGGCGCAGGACGAAGATTTCTATCGCCGCCAGCGCGAAGTCATGACCAAGGTCGTCGCCGCCAGCGACGTGGTGATCACCACGGCGGCCGTGCCCGGCAAGCAAGCACCGATCCTCGTCACTCGCGACATGGTGACCGGCATGCGGCCCGGCGCCGTAGTCATCGATCTGGCCGCCGAGCGCGGCGGCAACTGCGAGTGCACTCGCCCGGGCGAAATCATCGACGTTGGCGGCGTCGCGGTCGTCGGCCCGCTCAATCTGGCCACGACGTTGCCGGCCGACGCCAGCGCCCTGTATGGCAAGAACGTGACCACGTTCCTGGCCTTGCTGGTCAAGAACGGCGCGCTCAACATCAATCTCGAAGACGAGATCCTTCGCGAATCGCTCGTGGCCCGCGAGGGACAGGTCGTCCACCCGCGGCTGCGTGAGTCCCTTGGGCTGGCCCCCGCCGTGAAGTGACCCCGGCTGCCGGGACAGCTCTCGGCTGCTGAATTGCGGCAACCGGTACGCGTGCACAGCGGGCCGCTCAGCCCGCCTTGATCTCGGCCACCAGCTTGGTGAGCGAATCCTTCGCGTCGCCGAACAAGATCGAGCATTTCGGGTCGTAGAACAGCTCGTTCTCGATGCCCGAGAAGCCGGGGTTCATGCTCCGCTTGAGCACGATGATGCTCTTGGCCTGATCGACGTTCAGAATGGGCATGCCATAGATCGGGCTGCTGCGGTCGTTACGGGCCGCCGGGTTGACGACGTCGTTGGCCCCGACCACCAGCGCCACATCGACCATGCCGAACTGGTCGTTGATCTGCTCCATTTCGAACTGGGAGTCGTAGGGCACGTTGGCCTCGGCCAGCAGCACGTTCATATGGCCCGGCATGCGCCCCGCGACGGGGTGAATCGCATACCGCACCTCGCCGCCCTTCTCCTCGATCAGGGTCGCCAGCTCGCGCACCTGGTGCTGGGCCTGGGCCACGGCCAGCCCGTAGCCGGGCACGATCACCACCTGGCGGGCATAGGCCAACTGCACGGCGGCATCGTCGAGTGAAATGCTGCGCACCTCGGACGGCCGATCGCCTGGCCCCGAGACGCCGGTCGAATCGCCGCCGCCGAACGCCCCGAACAGCACGTTGGCAAACGAGCGGTTCATTGCCCGGCTCATCAGGATCGACAGGAAGAAGCCCGACGCGCCGTCGAGCGCGCCGGCAATGATCAGCACGTTGTTGCCCAACGCAAAGCCTGTCGCACTCGAGGCCAGGCCGGCGTAGGAATTCAACAGTGAAATGACGACGGGCATATCGGCGCCGCCGATCGGCACGACGATCAGCACGCCCAGCGCCAGGCCGACGAGGATCATCCCGTAGAACATCACCGTGTGGATCGGCAGCGACGAATCGACGGCCACCAGGCCGATCAGCAACGCCAGGGCGACGAAAAACAGCCCGATGTTGCTCGGGTTCTGGAACGGATAGGTGATCGGCGCGCTGCGCACCAGGCCCTGCAGCTTGGCAAACGCCATGATGCTGCCGGTGATTGTCAGCGAGCCGAACATGACCTCAAACCCCAGCGCCGCCATTTCGACACGCGAGAGCTGTTCGCCGAGCACACGGACATGGTGGTCGTAATGCGACACGCCGACGAGCGTCGCGGCCAGCGCGCCGAACGCGTGCGAAATCGCCGTTCGCTGGGGAATCGCCGTCATCGGCATCCAGATCGAGATGGCCGCACCGACGGCCGAACCCACGATCAGACCCACCAGGATCCAGCCGAACTGCACGATATCGTGATGGAACAGCGTCCCGATCACGGCGACCAGCATGCCGACGGCGGCCATCTGCATGCCGCGCCGGGCCGTCTCCGGATGCGTCAGGCCGCGCAGGCCCAAGATGAACAGCACGGCCGAGACCAGGTACAGCCCCTGGACAATCACCTCGCGCGCCGTCGACGGCGTCGCGGCAGCCGCATGCGTTGCGGCCAGCAGTCCGATCAGGTCACAGGCGGTGCTCACTGGTGCGGCTCATGGCGCTTGAACATCTTCAGCATCCGGTCGGTGATCATGAAACCACCGACGACGTTGATCGTGGCCGCCGTCACGGCCAGGGTGCCCAGGATCGTGCTGACCACGCTGTAGTCGGCCCCGGCCGCCACGATGGAGCCGACCAGCGAGATTCCCGAGATGGCGTTCGTGGCCGACATCAGCGGCGTGTGCAGCAGCGCCGGCACCTTGGTGATCACCTGGAAGCCGACAAACCCTGCCAGCACGAACACATAGAGCTGCAAGAACGCCGTCAGGACATTGAGTTCCATACGCCAGCCCAATCTTGCCACGCCAAGTGCCACCGTTGGAGGACGGCGAGTATAGCAAGAGGCTGCCAGGATGAGCATGCCCAGGGGCACCACCTGTGACGATTCGGCCCCGCGGCCCACCGGCCGCCGGCGCTCGAACTCGACCACCAAGGTCGCCGCGGGCCCCGGGCTGCGTTAATCTGGGCGCCGGATCGTTACCCAAGGATCGACTCTATTTCGCGGCGCCGGCCTATTTGACCATGCGGACGTTGCGCGATCGCGTTGCCGTCGTCACCGGGGCGGCCCACGGCATTGGTCGGGCCCTCGCCGAGCGGCTGCGGCAATCCGGATGCCGGCTGGCGCTGGTCGATCTCGATGCCCGCGCGCTGGCAGCCGCGGGTGAACAACTTGCTGCGGCGGGCGCGGCAGTCTCGACCCACGTGCTCGACGTGGCCGACCGAGCGGCGATGCTCGATTTGCCCGCGGCGGTGCTCGAGCGCCACGGCGCCGTGCACCTGTTGGTCAACAACGCCGGGGTGTCGGTGGCTGGCCCCGTCGCCGAAACGTCGCTCGACGACTACGCCTGGATCGTGGGCGTGAACTTCTGGGGCACGATCTACGGCTGCAAGGCCATGCTCCCGCATCTGCTTGCGGCCGACGAGGGCCACATCGTCACTGTCTGCAGCGATTTCGGTCTCGTCGGCTTTCCGACCAAGAGCGGCTATTGCGCCACGAAGTTCGCCATCCGCGGATTCTGTGAAGCGTTGGCCGCCGAATTGCACGGCACGCAGGTCGGCCTGTCGCTGATCTACCCACCGGCCGTGGCCACGGACATCGTCGACCGCGGTCGGGTGGTTAACCGGCACAAGCAAGCGCTTGAGTCAGCATTCCTTAAGCGCCGGGGCATGGCCGCCGAGCGCGACGCGGCGCGGATCGTCCGCGCGATCGAACGCAACCAGCGCCGCGTGGTGATCGGCCCCGAAATGCACGCGATCGACCTGCTCAGCCGGTTCTCCCCGCGAGCGACGCAATGGCTACTGCCGCGCGTCGCCCGCCGGATGCCGTTCGTGTAAGTGATCGCGTGAACGGGGCGTGGCCCTTCGGACGTCAGTTTCCGCCGCCCACCTTGGCCTCGGGAGCGCCGGGGGCCTTGATGATGCGCACGTTCGACGACAGGTAGTAGGGCATCCCGCCGGCGTCATACACGCCTTCGGCGAAGGTCGCGGCATAGCCCTCCTTGGGCGTCGGCAGCTCGAAGCTCCAGCCCGCTTCGCTCTCGGTCATCGGCTGCTGGCTCCACTTGGCCTCGCGCACGTCGCGCGTCGGCGCGGTGCAGGTCCAGGCCACCATCTTCTTCGGCTTCTGATTCGAAGTCGTCGTCAGCAACAGGCGGTCGGCATTCTCGTCGAAATTCCAGGCAAACTTCGGAAACTCGAGCTTGCCGGCGTTCATCTTGTGCAGCGCCGTGATGCTGCCCAGCAGCCGCTGGAAATCGTTCAGGCCGTGCCCGTTGTTCGGCACGTAGAGCAGGTACTTGTCGCCCTGCAGGTCGTTCCAGTACAGGTTGCACGCGTCGAGCGGCCAGTAGCGGTCGTTGGTGCCGAAGATCAACAACTTCGGCTGCGTGAGCGTCGCGCGGTAACTGTAGGGGTCGACAATGGTGTTGAGCCGCTGACCGCCTTCGGTTCCCTCGGAGCTTTGAATGCCGCGACGGGTATAGTCCTCGATCTGCTCGGAAAACTCACCCCAGGTGGCCAGTTGATGCTTCATCTGGGCGGGTGTATTGAGCATGTCGATCACCATCGGCGCGATGGCCGTGGCCCGTGGGTCGACCGCGCCGGTGAGCCAAGTGGTCCAACCGCGCTTCGAGGCCCCCGTGACGGTGAACGACTTGATCGTGGTGCCGAGTTCCGCGTTGGCAAATTCCTGCGTGGCGTCCATCGCCCGTACCGCGCTTTTCGCCATCGGCAGCAGCAGCGGCCATTCCAGATCGCCGGTTTTCAGATACTGCTCGAACGTGTAGCTGATGATCTCGTCCTCGACCATACCGCCGAAGATCGGCTGCTGCGGGACCTGGCTGAGCAGCACGACGGGCGCCCCGGCGCGCTTGCAGGCCGTGGCCAGCACGGCCGTCTCTTCGGCCAAGGGCTCGTCGGCCTTGGGCGGTTCGGCCAGCGAGTCCTTCCAGCCGCCACCCGAGATCAGCAGCAAGGCGTGCTCGGGCGTCTCGACCTTTTCTGGTACGAGAATCAGCAGTTGGTGGCGCCAGACGATATCGCGCCAGGTCTGCGAGGTGAGAATCAGTTCGGCGTACTTCACCCCGCCGACCGTGCCTTCGCGCCGCTTGGTCCAGGCGTAGCTCGCGTCGGGCTTGGCGACGTACGCCTTCAGAGCACTCGAGGGGGCCAATTGGGCCGCGGCCGGCCGCACCGACACCAGCAACACCAACACAGCACAGATCACCGAGCCGGCACGCAACGTGAAGCGGAGCACGATCAGGTTCCTTGAGGGAGAGATTTGGGCAAGGCAGGAAAACCGGCGCAGGCTTGAACGCACCGGGCAGGAACACTGCGGCGACCCAACCCCCCGTCGCTGCAATGCAGAACCGCATCCTAAACTGAGCCGCAGAGCATGACAAACGCCGTGACGGCGAAAATCCATGCAGAAAACACCGGATTATGCTTGAAGCACCCCAGCCACCTCGGTAGCGTGAAAAACTGCAGGGGGGATTTGCGGTCCTGGGCTGTCGTGAGCACGCCAGTTCAGCCTGGGGGGACCGCACGGAAACGAGGAGGGACTGCTCGTGACTTCACAGTCATCGATCGCTCCACGGCCTACTGCCGTGCGCGGTTTCGGCGCTGTTGCGCTGGTGGCACTTTGGGCGGTAGCCCCGGCCCCGGCCCTGATCATCGCCAGCGGTAACGGCCAAGGAAACACCACGGCCCCCGTCGACGATCCAGGCTGGAACAATATTGGCCGCCTGCACGGCTCTGGCGCCGGGACGTTCATCTACCTGGGCAACAAGAAGGTTCTCACGGCTGCCCACATCGGCCTGAGCGTCGTCTCCAATCAATCTCAAGTCCGCTTCGGCGGCGTTCCTTATACGCCCGTGGCCAATTCGGGCGTCCGGTTGCTGAACCCGGATAACTCGCAGACCGATCTGCTGGTCTTCGAAATCGATGCCGACCCGGGCTTGCCCGCGGTCAAAATCAGCCAATCAACGCCTGCGAACGGCTCGGACCTCGTGCTGATCGGCGAGGGGCTCAACCGGCAGACGTCGCAATTCTATTGGGACGTCGATCAGTCCAACCCGAACAGTTGGGCTTGGACGGAAGTCAATGCAAACGACCCCTGGGACGCCACGGGGTTCAAATGGGGCGGCTCGGTCACTCGACGCTGGGGCACCAACGAGATGACCGACAATGATGTCGACTTTGTCGGGCTCGGCTCCGTGCAGGGCTTTGCCATGCGCTTCGACATCGGCGCTACGACACACGAAGCGGCCGCCGCGGCGGGTGATTCGGGCGGCGCGGTCTTCTACAAGAACCTCGTCACCAATCAGTGGGAACTCTCGGGCGTGATGATTGGCGTCGGTTATCCCGATGGCTGGTCGAACGTGCCGAACCAATCGGCAGTCTCCGGCGGCGCGCACACGCTGGCGGCAGACTTGTCGGTCTACCGCGACCAGATCGTGGCCCTCGTCCCCGAACCAGGAACCATCGTCCTGATGGTCTCGGGACTGCCCTTGATCTGGCTGGCCCGTCGGCGGCTCCGCAGCGTCCGCTGCTAGGCCGGCAGTCGCGCAGGCCGCGGCCGAGCCCCTGTCAACGAATCCAGCCCATGCGCCCGAATTGCGGCACAAAAGGCACCTGGACATCGGTGCCGCGAACGTCGACGTGCCAGGCCGTGGGCCAGGCGTGCGGCCAATAGACCAACAGCGCGCGGCCGACCAGCAGCTCGCGGCGCACGAAGTATTCGCTGCCGCCCCACAGGCGGCCATCGGCACTGCGGCCGCTGTTGTCGCCCAAGGGGAAGAATTCGTCCGGTCCCAGGGCGAAATCCACGTTGCGCAGCCCATCGACGTAGACGTCCCAGCGTTCGGGCGTCGCCAGGAACTCGGCCAGCGCCGCCTCGCTGTTCCCCGGATACACGTCCGAGGGGTCGAGGTAGTCGTTGATCGGATCGGAATTGAATCGTGAGGCGATGTAGTAGACATCGCGCAGCACGCGCAGATGCCGGACGTCGACCGCGGCCCGCTCGGCGACAATCCGTACCGGCACCAGGTCCTCGGCGGTCGGCCTTCGATCGCCCAAATCGTCGTACGTCGTCGCTGCGTCGAACTCGACCAGCTGCCCGTCGATCCACAGCAGCAACTGGCGATCGACGTGAGCCAACAACAACTGCCGCGCGCTGCCCGGGGGCAAGTCGATCTTGGCCGCAGGATGAAACCCGTCGAGGCCGTCGATCCCCAATTCGGCACGTTGGGCCGACAGGTCGAGCCGGCAGGTGAACCGCCGCCCGGCGCGAACCAGGGCCAGTTCGACGCGGCTCGCCTCGACCGGGGTCTCGGTCGAGCGCAACTCGAGTTCGACCGCCAGATCGCCGACCCAATGGACGCCCAGCGATTGCAGGGGCACTTCGCCGGGATCGGCGGCAATTGCGCCCGAGTTGTAAGCGCACGCGTCGGCAATCAACTGCGGCTTGAACGGGTAGTCGGCCGGCAAGGGCCCCTCTTCGAACCGGTCCCAATCGCGCTGCGTCGGCACGAGATGCCGATACTCGAGCGTGGCCGAGTCGGCCGCAGCACAATCGAAGCTGCGCCCGTCGGCCGAGCGGTGCCAGGCCGCGGCGGGTGCCGACTGCCAGCGGTCGGGCCAACCGCGCTCGCGAATCCAGCTCGGCGGGTAATCGTTGTTGTGCACGATCTGCAACAAGGCGCGCATCTTGGCGGGTGGTTTGCGCGCCAACTCAAATTTTTCTCCTTCCGGCGTGCGCACCAGCAGATCGCCGCGCTCGATGCGCACCGTCTCGCCCGGCAAGCCGGCGAGCCGCTTGATGTAGTTCATCTCGGCTTCGCCGGGATACTTGAACACGATCACATCCCAGCGCTGAGGCTGCCGGTTCAATGGCACGCCCTTGGCCACGAGAATCCGGTCGCCCTTGTAGGACGGCTCGTCTTTCGCCGGCGGTTCGAGATCGACCATCCGGGTCCGAAACCGGCACAACGGACAGATCCCGGCCACGACCGTCTTTTTATCGCTCGGAGGATACGTATAGCCGCTGCGCGGATCGACTTCCTCGCTCGCGTTGACCTGGTAGCGGTAGCCGCACTCGGGGCAGAGCAAATCCTTGTGCCGGCCCAAAAGCGTGGGCGCCATCGACCCGGTGGGGATGACGTAGGCCTCGGCGATGAACGTGCGAAACAAGAACGCCAGCAAGAACGCGACGACGATCGACTCGATCGTCTCGCGCGTGCCGTCGATCGCCGGCGGCGAGACCACAGGAGCTTCCGCCGGCAGGAGGGCCGAATCAGGCTCGGTCGTTTCGCTCTGCGGTACGCTCATCCAGCCTTCCGCGGCCACGTGGCCCGAAATATCGCCGTCATTCCAACCCTCCTTTAGCGAATATAGCGAACCTGCGCGGGACTCGGGAATTGCAGCCGCAACCGGCCCAGCTCGACCGCCTGGCTGGGCATATGCACCACAAACGGCTTGCCCACGAGCAATTCAGCCCGCACACCGGGTCCCGTCGTCCACATCCGGCTGTCGTCCGAGAGCGGGCTGTTGTCGCCCAGCATGAAATACTCGTCGGCAGCCAGACGGTATGCCTCGCCGACGCCCCAGGGCTTCACCGGCGCCAAAGGCTGCGTATAGAACACGTCGCGCACGATCACCAGGTCGTCCACCGCGACCTTCAATTCGCGCGCCCCGATGGCCAACGGCCGGCTGGTCGGCTGCAGCGGCGCGGGCGACGACTCGTAATGGAACGGGGGCAAGAGCAGTCGATTGTCGACGGCCACGAGCACCTGGCGGTCGAACAACATCAATTCGAGCTGTGCCGGTTGATGAAACAACGCGGCGTCGAGGGCCGCTTCGCTGGCCAGGTGCCCGTTCTGCCATAGCTCGATGCGACCGCGGCGCCGGTCGATGCGCAGGCGGAACTGTTCCCGGCCGTCGGTCAGCGAAAACCACAGCTCTCCGCCGCCGCGACACGTCACCCGGCACCGCAAGCCCAAGTCGCTGCAATAGTTCAACAACCGCGAGAGGCTCTGGTTGTAGCCCGAGTCGTCATTGACCGGCGATTCTTCGGTTTGGTCGGGCCAGCCGCGCACGCGCCGCCAGTGGCGATAAGTAAGCCACTCGATCTCGGTGCGCGCGTCGCGTTGCTCGCTGGGGGCGGCCAGGACGTAGCCCGTCGGCGTGACCCGCCATTGCGAATCGGTCGTATCGCCCAGCCACCGTGCCGGCAGCGCCGGTTCGTGACGCGGTCGATGACGATCGTCATACACGAGCACCGCCAGGCGCCGACATTCCTCGAGCGATTTGCGCTGCAACTGGCCGTTGATGTACACGTCGCCAGCGCGAATCTCGACCGCTTCACCAGGCAGGCCGACGACGCGCTTGACGTAGACCTTGTGCGCCACGTCGGGGCAACGAAACGCCACGACTTCGTAGCGGTGCGGCGGACGCTGCGTGAACGCCGTCTTCTGTACGAGCAACCGGTCGCCCGCCGTGTCGGGCAGCGTGGCCAGCTCGACAAACGGGTTGCCGCAATTCGGGCAGACGGCCGTCTCGGGCAAAGGCAGGACGTCGGTGCCGCTGACAAATCGGCAGCCGCATTCGTGGCACACCGCCGCGCGGTGGTTACCCCGCAGCGTGTCGGCCATCGAGCCGCTGGGCACGATGAAGCCCTCGACGAACCAGGTGCGGTAGAACTGCACCGCGATCACCAGGCAAACCAAGAACTCGACCGTCAGCCGCAAAGGGCCCTGACGCTGCGGCGGCGTTTCGGTCCAAAAAGACTGCATGCCTGCGACGCATCCCAGGCGGGCGCCGGTTTAGCGTTCGGAGCCCGAATCGAGCACGGCCATGAAGGCCTTCTGCGGGATATCCACGTTGCCGATGGCCTTCATCCGCTTTTTACCTTCGCGCTGCTTGGCCCACAATTTCCGTTTCCGCGTGATATCGCCGCCGTAGCACTTGGCGGTCACGTTCTTGCGGATGGCCGAGATCGTCTCGCGGGCGATCACGCGGGTGCCGATGGCCGCTTGCAGGGCGATTTCGAACATGTGCCGTTCGATCTCCGACTTGAGCTTCTTGACCACGGCCCGGCCGCGGCGTTCCGCGTCGTCGCGGTGGCAGATGATGCTCAAAGCATCGACCCGGTTGCCGCCCACGAGGATATCCAGCCGCACCAGCTCGGCCGCCTGGTACCCCAGCAGGTCGTAGTCCATCGTGCCGTAGCCGTGGGTGCAGCTCTTCAGCTTGTCGTGCATGTCGTAGATCACCTCGGCCAGTGGCAAGTCGAAGACGAGCATGGCCCGGGTCGGCGACAAGTATTCGGTCCGCACGTACACGCCCCGGCGGTCGTTGCACAGCTGCATCACCGGCCCGATCGAGTCGACCGGCAGGATGAAATTCACGCGCACGATCGGCTGCCGGAATTCCTCGACCAGGCCCGCCTCGGGCACCTTTTGCGGATTGTAGATCTGCAGCGTTTCGCCGCTGCGCGTGAGGATCTCGTAGGTGACGTTCGGCGCCGTCTGCACCAGGTCGAGATTCATCTCGCGCTCGAGCCGCTGCTGGATGATCTCCATGTGCAGCATGCCCAAAAAGCCGCAGCGGAACCCAAAGCCCAAAGCGTCGCTCGTCTCCGGCTCGAACTCGAAACTCGGATCGTTGATCGACAGCTTGTTGAGCGCCTCGCGCAGCTCCTCGAAGCTCTCGCCCTCCGAGGGATACAGCCCGCAATACACCATCCGCTTGGGCGGGCGATAGCCGGGCAGCGCCGCCGCGGCCAGTTCGCCGGGCACCGTGACCGTGTCGCCAATGTGCACGTCGCTGAGCGACTTGATATTGCAGATCAGGTAAGCCACTTGCCCAGCGTGCAGCGAATCGCACGGCTTGCGCTGCGGGACGAACTGCCCCAGCTCGAGCACCTCGTGGGTCTTCGCGCCCTTGATCAAGCGGATCTTCTGGCCCTTGCGGACCGTGCCGTTCATGATTCGCACGTAGATGATCGCACCGCGATAATCATCGTAGTGCGAGTCAAAGACCATCGCCTGCAGCGCGGCTTCCGGATCGCCCGCGGGCGGCCGAATCTGCTCGATGACCGCCGTGAGCAATTCTTCGATGCCCAGGCCCGCCTTGCCGCTGCAACGGAGCACGGTCGTCGGGTCGATGCCCAGGCTCGTCTCCATCTCCACCAGCACCTCGTCGATGCGGGCGTTCTTCATGTCGATCTTGTTCAGGGCCGTAACGATGTCGAGGTTGCCCTCCATCGCGGCAAACGCGTTGGCCACGGTCTGGGCCTCGACTCCTTGGGCCGCGTCGACCAGCAAAATGGCCCCTTCGCAACAGGCCAGGCTGCGCGAAACCTCGTAGTGGAAGTCGACGTGACCAGGCGTGTCGATCAGGTTCAGCTCGTATTGCTGCCCCTGGTGCTTGTAGCGCATCGCCACGGCCCGGGCCTTGATCGTGATCCCCCGGTCGCGTTCCAGTTGCAGATCGTCGAGCAACTGGTCGCGCAGCTCGCGTTTCTCGACCGTACCGGTGTACTCCAACAGCCGGTCGGCGAGCGTGCTCTTGCCGTGATCGACGTGAGCGATGATCGAAAAGTTGCGGATGTATTTTCCGTCCATAGGCGGCCGCGGGCGGCCTTCCGTCGAGTGAGAGCTCCGTGGCGCGGCGCCGGTCGCCGTGCGATGTCGCACCGCAAACAGCTAGCCAGGCGCCCGCTGGGCATGCAGCCTTGCTACGCCAGCGGCGCCGATATATCCGGCGTCGCCCCCCAGCGTCGCATAATCAATCTTGATCCGTGAGGCCAAAACCGGGAAGGCCCGCCGCTGGACTTCGGTCATCACACGCGCCAGGAATTCGCGGCCCAGGGGGTTTTCGTGACCGCCAAAGGTCATCGCGCCGCCCAGGACCACGCCGTTGGGATCGATCGTGTGCATGAGCGTCACAATGCCCACCCCCAAGTAGCGGGCCGTATCGAGTACCAGCTCGCGCGCGAGTTCGTCGCCCCGTTCGGCTTCGCGCGCCACCAACAACGGACTCAGCTCGTCGCCGCTTTGCAACGCCGCGTGCAGGCTGCTGTCGCGACGCGTCTTGAGCGACTCTTCCGCGCGGCGGATCAAGGCCGTGGCGCTCGCGTAGGCTTCCAAGTGGCCGGGCTGTCCGCAAGGACACAGCCGCGCGTCCTCATGATGATTGACGATGATGTGGCCGCACTCGGCGCCGTGGCTGTTCTCGCCGTCGAGCAACAGGTCGCCCACAATCACGCCGCAACCGACGCCGGTTCCCAGCGTGAACAGCACCATGCTGTGAAACTCGCGGCCCGAGCCCACCCAGAATTCGCCGTAGGCGGCGGCATTCGCATCGTTCACAAAGCTGACCGGCAGGCCGCAATGGGCGCTCAACCGATCGCGAATTGGAAACTCGAACCAGCCGGGCAGATTGTGGGGCTGCAGGAGCATTCCGGCAGGTACGTCCATCGTCCCCGGCGACCCGAGCCCGACGCGGGTCAGTTCGCCCGGCTCCAGGCCAGCTTGCCGGGCCGCGGCCTTGACCGCCTCGGCCATGCGCCGCGCCCCATCCTCAGGCCCCTTTTGCGTTTCCGTCGGCAGCGAAAGCCAGCTCATCGGCCGACCTTGGTCGTCGACCACCCCGACCTTGATGTTCGTACCCCCCAGATCGACGCCGGCAAAAAACGGCCCTTGAGCCTGTTGGCGCGAGATGAATTGCCGGGATTGAGACATCAGGAAGGCTACGGCAGGAGTCGAACACCCGCGGGGCCGCCAAAAATCGGGCGGGCGAGGGTCCGGAAGTATAGAAGCTGGCAGAAAACGCGGCAATTGCTCGCGGCCGCCGCCGCGGGCTGGTCCATAGTATTCGCCGCCCCTCGAGTGCTCGAATTGCTTGCACCCCCCCGGCGAACGATTGCGGATTCAATTCTGCCCGGCCTAATCCAACTGGACAAATCGGGGGCGGTCTGAAACCCTAGCCATGGGCTGGCGGTAGCCTCTGTGGAGACCGACGGCGCCATACGGTGCCGCCGGCCCAGCTTCCAGTCCATCCCGCCGATTATCTTCCGTCCGCCATCCAGCCCTCCCGTAGGAACCCTGTTGATGCGTGCTACCCGAGGCCTCGTGCCGAGGCTCTTTTGCTTGGCGTCCTTGATGCTGTTGTCTGGCACGCGGCCGGTTGCGGCCGACGAAGCCCTGCCGAGCCCGCTGGGGCGCTCGATTACCGACTTCGCGTTGCAGGACTATCGCGGTAAGCCGTTCCGGCTGGCGGAATTGTCGGACCAGAAACTGGTCGTCGTCGCCTTCCTGGGTACGGAGTGCCCGCTGGCCAAGCTCTACGCACCCCGTCTGCAGCAATTGGCCGAGAAGTATCGCTCGCAGGGCGTGGCCTTCGTCGGCATCGACGCCAACCGTCAGGACGGCGTCACGGAGATCGCCCAACTGGCCAAGGCGGCCAGGGTCGATTTTCCCATGCTCAAGGACGTCGGCAACGTCGTGGCCGACCAGTTTGGCGCAGTGCGCACGCCCGAGGTGTTCTTGCTCGACGGCGATCGCAAGGTGCGCTACTGGGGACGAATCGATGATCAATACGGCATCGGCTACCAACGCGAAACGGCGACGCGCACCGATCTAGCGGCTGCGATCGACGACTTGCTGGCCGACCGCGACGTGACCGTCGCCGAAACGCCGGCGCCGGGCTGCCGCATCGGCCGAGTGCGCGAGGTCTTACCCGGCAGCGAAGTGACCTATTCGAGCCAGGTGGCTCGAATCCTGCAGGAGCGCTGCGTGGCGTGCCACCGGCCCGGCGAGATCGCGCCGTTTGCCTTGCAGTCGTACGCCGAAGTGGCCGGCTGGGCCGAGACGATCCGCGAAGTGATCCACGACGGACGGATGCCACCCTGGCACGCCAATCCCGCCTATGGCAAGTTCGCGAACGATGCCCGACTGACACCGGAGGAAATTCGCACGATCGACGAATGGGTAGCGCACGGTGCACCCGAAGGCGACCCGGCCGAACTGCCCGAAGCCAAGCAATTCACGGCCGGCTGGCAGATCGACACGCCCGACGCCGTGTTCAAGATGGCCGACTATCCCAGCGACATTCCGGCCGAGGGCGTCGTCGGCTATCGCCACTTTGTCGTCGATCCCGGCTTTACCGAGGACAAATGGGTCGTGCAGGCCGAGGCCCGGCCCGGCAACCGCTCGATCGTGCACCACATCATCATCTTCGTCCGCCAGCCCGGCGAAGGTGGCCAAGGGCACGGTGGCGGGTTCTCGGGTTTCTTGTGCGCCGCAGCGCCCGGTGCACGTCCGCTGATTCTCGAGCCCGGGCAGGCCAAGCGGATCCCGGCCGGCTCGAAGCTCGTCTTCCAGATGCACTACACTCCCAACGGCACTCCGCAGGAAGATCTGAGCGAAGTCGGCCTGGTGTTTACCGATGCCGCGAAAGTCACTCGCGAAGTGCAGACGATGGCGGGCATCAATCCGTTCTTGAACATCCCGCCCGGTGCGCCGGACCACGAGGTCTCGGCCTACAAGCGGTTCCGCAGAGATACGCTGTTGATCTCGCTGTTCCCGCACATGCACCTGCGCGGCAAGGCGTTCCGCTACACGGCCAAGTATCCCGACGGCACCGAGGAGATCCTGCTCGACGTGCCGGCCTACGATTTCAACTGGCAGAACACTTACGTGCTCGCGGAGCCCAAGCTGCTGCCCAAAGGCACCAAGCTCCAATGCACGGCGCGCTACGACAATTCGGCCGACAACCCGGCGAATCCCGATCCCACGGCGCTGGTCACCTTCGGTGAGCAGACCTGGGAAGAAATGATGATCGGCTTCTTCGACGCGGCACCCGCTGCCGCAACTGGGCCCAGCGCGACCGCTGGACCCAGCAGCGCGGATGATTCGAACGACACAGACGGCGACTAGCCGGCCAATTGCGTGCGACCGGGGCCAGCGGTCAACCGCAGATAGAGCGCGGCTAGCGACAGCGGCAACAACAATTGGGCCAGGTGCCGCCAGAGAGTCGCCTCGCTGAGCGAGAAGCCGAACTGCAGTTGCCAGCCGATCCCGTCTGGCCCATTGCCGCCCGGTCCAAAGTAAGTCTGAATCAGGGCCGCAACCAGCGCCGTCAGCGCCAGCCCGCCGAACAACAACCGGCGCGAGACCCGGGCCGAGTTGGCCCACCGGCACAAGAGCCAGGCGACAATCAACGGCGGCGTCATGCATAGCAGGGCCGAGCCGGCGACGATCGCTCCCATGCTCAGCAGCCCGCCGCTGTTGAACAGCTCGCCGAGCACCTGGTCGCCCGGCCACAAGGACAGCCCTTGCAGCATCAGCGCCAGGGTCACCACTTCCACCGCGGCAATCGCCAGCACCAAGGGCACCGGAGCGACGAGGAACGTCAGCCGCGGATGGCGCCCGGCGAAATGTCGGGCTCGATACTCGTGCAAGATGCGCGCGGTCAATTCCTCGGGTGAGCCGAGCTCGCGTTCGGCCGATGCGAGCGCGTCGGCGCTCGTGGCGGCCGAAAGGCTGTGACGCCGCAACAGATCGGCGCGATGATCGCGCAGCTCGCCGGCCACGCGCCGCGCATAGGCCGGCGGCAAGCCTTGACGTACGAGATCCTTCGAGAGCGAACTAAGCCAGTGCGGCTTGGACATATGCGGCTCCTCCTGTGAGCACGCGGCCGACTGCGTCGACGACCAGCTTCCACTGATCGATCGCGCGCGCCAGCCGACCCTGACCTTCCTTGGTCACTCGATACACCACACGACTCCGACCACCGGCTTTTTCGCGCTTGGCCACGAGCGATCCCTCGGCCTCGAGCCGGTGCAAGATGGGATAGACGCAGCCCTCGCCAAACGACAATCGATCGTCCGTCGCCGAGCGAATCGCCTGCACCAGCTCGTAGCCGTACATGGGCCGCTCGCAGAGCAGCCGCAGGATCAACAACTCGGGCACACCGTTGAGAAAGTCGGGGTTGGAACGCGTCTTCGTCATGGCGGTGATATATACCTCGGAGTTCGATGTATTCCAACCGCAGTTTTTTCGGCCTGTTTTTCGCCCGGCCACACCGATAGGGCCCCACGCGCAGCCGGGCTGCTGCTCCCGTGGACCGACTTGTTAGGCTGGTGCCAGCTAGCGGTTGGGTGTCGATCGCTGTTCACCGGAAGAGTGGGAGGCGCGGTCATGCGCGCGGCGCTGAACTGGATCCTTCGCCAAGGCATCGTCTCGACATTCCTGTCGGGCCTGTTCGTCATCTTGCCGATCATCGTCACGCTCGCGATCCTGGCCTGGCTCGTCGAACAATTGCAGTCGGTGCTCGGTCCCAGCAGCACGCTGGGCCAGGCGATGCGCCGCGTCGGTTTGCAGTTCGTCGGCGACGACGCCACGGCCTGGATCATTGGCCTGCTCGCCACCTTTGCGGGAATTTGGCTGTTGGGCGTGCTGGTGAAGACGCGTGCGCGAAATCGCATTCAGGCAGCCATCGATGCCGTGATCGGCAACATTCCTGTCGTGAAGCCGATCTACGGCACCGTGTCGCAGATCGTCGCCTTGCTGAATCGCAGCGAGCAGCCGGCCGAACTGGCCGGCATGAACGTGGTGTTCTGCACGCTCGACAGCGCCACCGGCCCGGGGTTTGTCTGTCTGCTCGCGTCGCCTTCGGTGTTTCGCTTCGGAGATCGCGAATTTCGCGCTGTCTATGTGCCGACATCCCCGATCCCCATGACTGGCTGGGTGATGTTCGTGCCGGCCAGCCAGGTCCGCCCGCTCGACATGTCGGCCGACGAGATGATGCAGATCTACCTCTCGCTGGGAGTCCGCACGCCAAACGTCGTCCCGCAGGGGCACGTCATGGCGGCCGAAACCTCCCTCGACAAGGGGCAAGCTCTGGGACGAACCAACGATTAAAATGGCCGCGTACGAGCCGGTCGACCGGCCTGCATTGCTCTCACCCTGCGATTCGACCCATGTCCAATCTCGATGGAGTCCATTGCCTGATCGCCGGGGGAACGGGAAGCGTCGGCGAAGCCATCGTGCGCGTCTTCTTGCGAGCCGGGGCCACGGTCGTCGTCCCCTCGCGTACCCAGGTGGCCCTCGATCGGCTGAGCGAATATCTCGGCGACGATGCCGCGAGCCCGCGGCTGATGACTGTGGTCGGCAACGTCGGCGATCCGGCGGACGCCGTGCGCGTTCGCGACGAGGTGCTCAGTCGCGTCGGCCGACTCGATGCCGTGGTCGCGTCGCTCGGCGGCACCTGGGACGAACGGCTCAAATTGGTCGACGTGCCCTTCGAAACCTGGCGCAATTACTGGGACAGCAACCTCTCGCCGCATTTTGTGGCGGCCCGAACCTGGCTGCCCGTCCTAGCCGGCCGGCAGGGGTCCAGCTACACGCTGCTAGGTGGCCTCTCAGCCGTGATGCCGATCGCCCAATACGGTGTCGTCTCCGTCAACAGCGCCGGCCAGTTGATGTTGGCCCGGGTCTTGATGGAAGAAATGAAAGACACCTGCGTGCGGATCAACCAGGTCATGTTCGGTTATATCCACACCCGCGCCCGCGCGGCGCATGCCCGGCCCGAGTGGATTACGGCCGAAGAAGTCGGCGAATTCTGCGCCTATCTGGCATCGGCCGCAGGCGCCTGCGTGGGATCGGGCGTGATCCAATTGGGCAACCGTCCGCCGCGCCGGTAATCTAGTCGCGAGTGCCGTGGGTGGGTTCGAGGGGCAGGGCGGCGAGCATCGGCGTTACGCAGAGGATGACCTTGAAGGACTGGCCCAATTCGACCGAGCTGACGGCCGTCGTCTTCCTCGCGTCGCTCATTGGCGCGCTGGTCGTCGGCGGCTACGTCTTCATGGTCGTCGACTTCCGCGCCTATCTCCGCTCGCTCAAACGGGCCTTGATGGTGGTCATGCAATTCAACCCGGCACTACCCGCCTGGATGCAACAGGAGACTCCGCGATGCCTGAAGGTGTTCGGCCTGTCGCAGCCCTGCACCGAGGCCGACCTGCTCAAGGCGTATCGCAATCGCGTCAAGCAGCTCCATCCCGACCGTGGCGGTGACCAGCGCAAATTCATGCTGTTGCAGGCCCACTTCGAACAGGCCCAGAGCATCCTCCGCGAACGAGCCGAAGCAGAGTAGCGGCACCGTCAGCGTTTGCGGCGGCGCCAGACGGCCGTCAACGTGTGCAACAGGCTGATCACCATCAACAGCGCCAGCGGCGCCGCAATGGTCAGCAGCACGAACGTCAGCAGTGGTTCCGCGGCGCGGCTGGCCGTGGCGCGCAACAGGCCGCCCAAGGCCGCCGCGGCGACCCCCACCAGCAGCATCACCAACAGCAGCGTGCCCAGGCCAAACTGCAAGCGCCACCGCGGCGGAGGATCGGTCGGGTCGCTCGCCACAGAAATATCCTTCCGCGATCAGGCTGCGCCCCGGTGCAGCCGCACCGGTGTCTAGCTCCCGGACGCCGGCGGATGCAGCGGAGCGATCCGCGCCACGAGTTGCTCGTGCGTCAGCGACTCATCGGTTCGCAACAGCAAGTAGCGCCCGCGATCGGTGCAACTGTCGAGGATGATCTGCACGCCGTTGGGAACCTGAAATCCCTCGGGACAGGGTTCGTGGCCATGAATCAGGATTTTCGCCTTGACCAGCTTGGCAAACGCCTCGGCATTCGCCACGCGGTAATCGCGCCCCCAAACCATCTGGAACACGGCCTGGTGCTCCTGGAAATCGACCCCCGCCAGCGGCCGCGAAAACACGCCCGTGTCGAAGCCCCGGGTGTCGCATCGCTCGGGCAGGCTATGACAGATAAACACGTCGCCCGGCAACCGCACCGCCAGCGGGCAACTCCGAATGAAGGCCGCCAGGGCCTTGCGCACCTTTTCGATTGCCGGCCCGTACACCTCCTGCATCCCCAGTCGGAACATCAGATTGAGCATCTTGTTCGACTTGAGAATGGGATAGTCGGTCGCCTCGGCCAGCTCGTGGTTCGACAGAATGAAATGCACCCGGTCGGGATATTGCACCTTCAGCCGGGCCACGTCTTCGAGCATGCCGTGCGACATGCAGCCGCCGTTCGACGGGTACGTGGGCCCGCCGTGACAAACCTCTTGCAACACCAGATGCCGACGCGGGTGCTGATCGAGCGCTGCAATCTTCTTGATCGCGTTGAAGTTGCGGCGGTGCCCATGCAGGTCGGCCGTGATCAGCACGTCGTCGGCCGCCTCGGGCGTGATGACGATGACATTGCCCTCGCGGCAGGGCGTGTCTTGATTGGCCTGCGTCGCCGCCTCGTAGTTGGCGATCGTCTGCTCGATGTATTCGATCGTCGCGACCATCGGGCCCTGCACCAGCGGCGTTTGGCGGCCTTGGCGAACAGCGTCGGGCGGTCCGTATCCGGAAGCGCGCCCCGCGTTGGCGGTCTCAGCGGGCGACGGCGGCGCTCTTGGGCGCCATCTGTTCGACCCATTCACGGATCAACGCAACGCCCTCTTGGTGCACGAGCCGCTTACCCAACTCGGGCATCATAATGCCGGCATGCGTCGATTGCATCCGGTAGAGCATGATCGAAGCGTCGGGATGCCCCGGTACCACGTCGAACTTCATGTCACCGCTGCCGCGCCCGGCGGCGACCGGCGTCTTCATGACGCCGAGCACCGACGGCTCGGTTTCGAAGATGCTCAGGTACAGGCCCGAGGCCTTGGCCGGGCCTTGGCGGTTGTGGCAATGGGCGCAGTTGATGTCGAGATAAGCGCGCGCCCGTTGTTCGATCGAGCCGGTCTCGGCGACGTCCCACTTGGGCAGCCGCGGTGCCTGCTCGCAATCGGCCGGGGCGCCTTCGAGCACACCAGCCTTCGCCCAGTGCACCAACTGGTTCTCGGTCGTGCCGTCGGGATACGCCTGGTCGCGGTTCAGGTGCCGCGCTTTGGGGCCGATGGGAGCCAGCGCCGGGCCGCTTTCGGTGTGGCAGCCCTTGCACTGATTCGCGTTCGGCACCAGGTAGCCGGTCTTGATCTCCTGACCGTCGTAGTGGACCCACGACATATCGAGCAGCCGGCCCGCGACTTTGAGCGTGGCGTCTTTCTGGTCGGCGTTCCACAGGTACGGCAGCCCGACCCAGCCGTCTTCACGATGCCACAGCACGCGCGTCTCGATCAGGCGGACGTTCTTCTTCGGCTCGCGCATATCGGCCGGATAGGCAAACGTCTTGGCGATGACCGTGCCGACGGGAAAGTTGAAGACGTCCTTCTCGTCGTACTTCGCCTTCGTGCCCGGGGGCAGCTTGACGAAGCGAAACTTCAGCGCGTAGTCGGTAAACAGCGGCGAGTTGAGCTCGTAGGGAATCACGCCCTCGGCGGGCACCTGCTCGACCGGATCGCCCACGAACAAACTGAATGCCGAAAGCTGCTTGGGGGGCTCGGCCGGCGCGCTGGGCGGGGCCTCGGCCAAGGGCTTTTCGGGCCGCGCGCAGCCAAGCAGCCCCGGCACAACGAGGCCGCCTGCGACCAGCGCCCAACCCAGCCTACGCACCATCCCAGCGACTGCCGCGCGCGCGATGCGGCGCGGCAGCGCCGGACGATTCCCACTACGCATCGATCTTCACCTCTGCGGTGCCCTGCCCGGGGGCTTTCACGCGAAACTATTCGACCCCGGTGATCGCAATCGGGGAAAGTTCCGGCAACTGGCCTGCGAACTCCTTGGCCTCCAGGCTCATCTTGGACAGGTTCACCATGTCCGCGTCCTTGTTGTCGACCACGTACACGCCGAGTTCGGGCGGGGCGACGCCGTCTTTGGCCGTCTTTTCGTTGACCATGCCGTCGTAGACCACGTCCGGCACCGTCTGCAGCTTCAGGGTGTCCATCAGCTCTTTGAACACCGTGGCCACCGGGCCTTCCGGATTGTCGCCGCCGCCGGCGAACACATTGCCGTGGATGTACACACCCTCGACGTAGGGGTTGTACTGCTCGTCTTTGTACGAGCGATCGGTGAATAGGTAGCTGATCACCGAGCAATTGATCGTCTTGTTGCCGCCGATCTCGTTGTCGTACAGGTGCACGTTCTTGTTGGCCATGATGATCACGCCCGAGCCCGCCGGAATCGTCGCGACAATGTTGCCTTCCTTGCCGAAGTTCGGATGGTTGTTGTCGACAATCTTGTTCTTGAACGCGCGGCAGTTGCTGCCATTCTTCTTGGGCAGTTCGGGCAGCGAGAAGATCAACAGCCCGCCGGTGTTGCCGGTCGAAACGTTCTCGTAGACGTCGGCACCGACGGTGTTTTCGATCTCGATGCCGGCCACGTTTTCCCGGGCCTCGTTGCGGCGGATGATCACGTTCTCCGATTGGCCGACGTACACGCCAGCGTCCGAGGCGCCGCGAACGAAACAACCCTCGATCAGCACGTCCTTGCTCAGCACGGGGTACAGCCCATAGGCGCCGTTCTCAGGGTTGGGGCCCTTCGTCCACTCGACCCGCACGTTGCGGTAGATCGTGTGCTCGCAGCTTTCGGTCTTGATGGCGTCTTTCGCGGTGTCTTCGACGGCCAGGTCCTGGACCACGAAGTTCTTGACCTTGGCCGCATAGATGCCGGCGCTGCCGGTGCCGGCGCCCATCGTGGCGAAGTTGAGCACCGTCTTGTCCTTGCCGGCTCCGCGGATCGTGACGCCATCGACCGTGCAGGACAGGGCATTGTTCAGGTCGAAACGCCCCTCAGTAAACTCGATCACGTCGCCCGGCTTCGCCTCGATCAGGGCGGTCTGCGCCTGGTCGTAGGCCTCGGGACCGGGCGAGACGACCGTCACCTTGCCCTTGGGTTCGCTGTGGCCGTTGCCATTGCCGTTACCGTTGCCATTGGTGGCCATGCTGCCCGAATTGTCGGCACAGCCCACCAACGCCACCGCTGCCAACAGGGTCCAAGCCGAGCCACGAATCAGACGCATGTCGAGTACTCCTTCGTGCATTTCGAGGAACCCTTCTGCGGCCGGGCGCGCGTCGCGGTCGCACCGCGTGCTGAAGGGCGATTGTCGCAGGCCGAACTCCCGGGGACCGCGGCACAAATCGTCGCAGGCCGGGAGAGAGCCCCTTATCCTACCGAGGCCGGGGCCGGGGCTGCAAACCTGCCGGCGATCCGGCGCGGCTTGGGACGATCGCCGCGAGTTCCCCGCGGAAACCAGCCATCTTCTACGACGCAAGGGGGGTGACGCTCCAGAGCTCGTGCAAGCTTGACCAGCCTCACGACGAGCGTCAGAACCTTGCAGCAATCCGTCGGGTGCAGCCGGTTCGACACACGCGTACTCCTCGCGGAGGTAACCCATGGAACCCTATCAGATCCGGCGCTTCGAAGAGGACGACCAAGCGATGGTCGTTGCCTTCTGGACGCAAGTGTTCAATTACTCGGCTGCCCACAATGATCCGCTCACCATCATTCGCAACAAATTGGCGACGCAACGAGAGTTGTTTTGGGTCGCACTCGTCGACAACCGTATTGTGGGCACCGTCATGGCCGGCTACGACGGCCATCGGGGCTGGATCTACTCTCTGGCGGTTGATCCGGCGCTGCGCCGGCACGGAATTGGAACGGCGCTCATGGACCACGCCGAGTTGGCCCTGAAGAACCAGGGGTGTCCGAAGATCAATCTCCAGGTCATGGCGTCGAATGCGGCCGTCGTCGAGATGTACCGGAAGCTCGGCTATGCCGTGGAAGACCGGATCAGCATGGGTAAGTTGATCGGCTAAGGGCCGGTGCCTGCACGTTGCCGCGCCGGTCCTGCATGGATCAAGGGGCCCGCTACGGCTGCTTCGGCACTTCGTCGATCCAATCGAAGGCCCCGCCGTCGGTTTCGGTGTCGCGCTGGGGCGATTCGTGGGCTTCGCCCGCGCCGCGATCGGCCAGGGTAAACCGCTCGGTCCGCGACTGTCGGGCCAAACGCACTCGCAACAGAATCAGCAGCCGCACGGCACCGATCGCCATCAATCCGACCAGCAGCAATTGCAGGCCGAAATACCACTCCGCGGCTTTCGACGGCGGCGCGGGCCGCTGCACCAGCCGCAACTTGCCGAGGATCAGCGGGGCCCGCAGCGGTCGCGCATTCGGCTCGGCACCGCCGGGTTGGTATCCCTGCAGCTTGAAGAACCGGCCCGTGAGCCGGACATAGATCTCGACGTCCTTTTCCGACGGCATGCGCTCGGGCAGTTCCGTGAGCACGGCGACATAGAGCCAACCCTCGTTGGTCGTGGGCCAGCCCCAAACTTCGTAGACCTTCGACAGACCCAACGGGTTGCCTTCGGGCAGGTCGTAGCTCACGACCCGCCGCACCGTCAGTTCGACGGTGACCAGTTCGCCGCGAAACTTGGCCGGCGTCGTCATCAAGTCGTGAAACGAGACTTCCCGGGCGCTCTTCTCCAGTTCCTCGGCCGGAATGTCCTTCACCAGTCCGAGCAGCGCCCAGTAGGCGGGCATCTCGACGGCCCGCGTCGAGAGCGAGCCGTCGGTGACCACCTCGAGCTCGTGCTCGAAGGCTCCGATCTCGGCCGCCGAACCCGGGACCGCGGGATTGGCCGATTCGGCCGCCTCGCTCGGCTCGCTCTGCTGCGGGGGTTCGGGGGTTATGGCCAGCGGGCCCGACGGCGACGATTCTGCGGCGGCCGGCGCCGCAGGCGGTTCGTCTTGGGCCGCCAGCGGAACGACTCGCGCGGACAGGGCCCACAGGACCCCCACGAGCATCGCGCCGCCGCGCCGCGTGGTCATTGGTCGCCTGCCAATTCACCAAAGCCGATTTGCGTGAGATTTTCGCCGTTGGGCAGCTTGATCCCGGCGCAGACGTCGATCAGTTGCACGACGTATTGGTAGTGCAAGCTGGGCTCGATATTGAGAAACACCTGCCCGAACGAGCTGGCCCCGCCGAACAACGCTTGCAACTCAGTGCGCAATTGATCGAGGTTCGAAACGGTTACCCCCTGACCGAAAGTGACCGACTCGAGCTTGCCATCGACGGTCGAATGCACCTGAATGCTCAGGGTTTCGGTTTCCGGCTCTTCGATCACGACTTCCGGGACGATCTCCATCGAAGCGGCCGCCCCCTTGGTCACGGGCAATTCGGCCGGTAGCCGCAATCCGATCGCACTTTCCGTGGCTGACGGACGGAACGTGAGAATCAAGAAAGCCAGCAGTTGGAACGCCATGTCGAGCATGGCGGCCAGGTTCATCTGGACATCGTCGGGCGTCCGGTGACGTCGCCGAAAACGGTGGCTGCGAGCCATCGGCTTAGCTCCCTTGTCCCGGATTGGTCGTGTAGCGGAACTGCACGTTGCGCAAACCGACCTCGCGGCACACGGTGACCACGCGGTTGAGCACGCGGAACGGCGTCGCCTGGTCGGCGCGGATCACGACGATCGTGGGCAGCTCGTCGCCGAACTTGAGGTCGGGATTGCGCACCTGCGCTTTCGACAACGCGACTTGGGCTTCGACGTTGACGAATTTTTCGAGATCTTGCGGCTGGCCGTAGGAGGTCACTTTCCCCTCGGGATCGACGTTCAGTACCAGCACGTCGGTCGCCGGCGTTTCGATCGGCGAGGCCGCCCCCAACACCGGCAATTGCAGTTTGAGGTCGACGACTGCCGCCTTGAAGTTCATCACCAGGATGAAGAACGTCACCAACTGGAACACCATGTCGAGAATCGGAACCAGATTTGGTTCACCCTCGGCACTTTGCGACATGGTGGAAGCTCCTGATTAGCGCGGCGCGTGGCCACACGCTGGCACGGGCGGCTCAAGACCCGGCGGGTGCCGCGGCCGGCGCTGCAGCCGGTGCTGCGGCCGCGGTTGAGCGCGACCCACGGGAGGCATGATAGACCTTGCGCACCAGGTCGTCGGCGATCAGCGCCGTGTTGACGGTCAGCGCCGCGATCCGGTTCTTGAAGAACGCGAAGAAGTAGATCGACGGCACGCTCAGCGCCACGCCCTCGAAGGTCAGCAGCAGCGCCTCAGAGATACCGCCGGCGACCTCGGCCGGCTTCATCTGCTGGTCGCTCCGGGCAATGACGCTGAAGCTGGCGATCATGCCCTTGAGCGTTCCCAGCAGGCCGATCATCGGGCCCAGTGTCCCCAACACCGCTAGAATGCTGATGCGCTTTTCCATCTGCGTCGTGATCGACTCGCTGGTGCGGTCCATCGCTTCGCGGGCCTCGCCCAGCCCATGCTGCAACTCGCTCATCCCGGCCGAGATCAGCTGACCCAAGGGCGAGTCGTCTTCGCGCGCCGTCTGCAAGGCCTGCTTGAAGTTCTTCTGGCCGATCAACTGCTCGCAGTTTTCTACCAATTCCTTGGGCGACACTTCGCTCTCGCGAATCTCGATGAACAACTGGATCACCGTGGCCAGGAAGTAGATCGACAGGACCAGGATGAACAGGCCAATCACCCCCGAGCAGCGAGCGATCCACATCAACAGGCTCTCGGTTTGGGCGGCGTTCGCCTCGCCGCCGGCGGCGGCTTCTTGAGCCCAGCTCGTGGCGGCGGAAAACAGCACGATGGCTACGGCCACCGACAGGAGCATCAGGACGCGGCGGCCCAGCGTGGCCCGCGGACGATCGGACGCGTTCATCGAAAGAGCCTTTCTGGCGCGACAGGAGTTGGTTCGCGGCGGTTGTCGGAGCTGCGGCCTTGCCTACCGCAGGCGATCGAAGCGGCAATTCGGTGTTGTACGGTGAGCCGTTGCTCGGGGGAACCTTTCGGCAGCGTCATCGCGATGCCCCCGGCGGTCCGCGAAAGCCGTGTTCGCTCGGCTCGCCTGGCCGCAGGCGGACATCCGCCCGACGCTGCACTCTTCGTCTGGCCCATCGCACCGGTTCCGGGTCGAGTGCGGCGGGCAAGCCGGCCGAGAAGAACGCCCCCCAAAAAAGGGCATCAGGCCAACTAGCATTATCGAGTCTATTGCCCGTCAAATCGATGGTCAAACCGATTTCCCGCGGCGCGAATTCCGCGCTGACGAGCGGCTATTCCGCCGCGGCGGCCTCGACTATTCCCGCCCGTCGAACGCGGCCCGCGCCAGGCGCGAGCGACACGAACGCTACAACCCGCGCAGGGCAAATTGCCGTCCGGCGATTTGAGACGCGCCGACCGCCAACTTACGATTGAGCCGCCGCGGGCCGCAGCCCTGTCGCCTGCGTCCACGGTCGAGAGTCCCTTGAAGGCGGAGCGTGTCCATGTCGCGCGGAATTTTGCAGCCGGCAGTCGTCGGTGTCTGGTCGTTCCTGGCCGCAACCGGGTTCGCCGCCGTGGCGGCCGATCCGGCGCCGGTCCGCTGGTTGGCGCATGACATGGAGCGGCCGCGGCCGCCCGTCGTGCGCCCCGGCACATCGAACCTGCCCTTGGCCGCGCCCGAGGATGCCGTGGTGCTCTTCGACGGCAGCGACCTGTCGAAATGGCGCGACGCCGAAGGCAACCCGGCCAAGTGGAAGGTACGTGACGGCGCGATGGAGTCGGTGCCCATGAGCGGCTACGTCTACACGGCCGACAAGTTCGGCGACGTGCAGTTGCACGTCGAATGGGCCGCGCCGGCCGTCGTCAAAGGGCAAAGCCAAGGCCGCGGCAACAGCGGCGTCTTTCTCATGGGACTGTACGAAGTGCAGGTGCTCGATTCCTACGAGAATATCACCTACGCCGATGGTCAGGCCGGCGCGATCTACGGTCAATACCCGCCGCTGGTCAACGCCTGCCGTCCGCCGGGCGAATGGCAAAGCTACGACATCGTCTTCCGCCGGCCGCGGTTCGACGAAGACGGCACTGTCCGACGGCCCGCGCGGATCACCGTCGTGCACAACGGCATCCTGGTTCAGGACAACGTCGAAATCTGGGGACCGACGTCATGGCTGCAGAATGGCCCCTATACGAAGCACGACGATCGGCTGCCGCTGGGGCTGCAAGACCATGGCAACCCGGTGCTGTATCGCAATATCTGGCTGCGCGAGTTGGACGAGACCGGCCCGGCGCCGCCGCCGCTGCAAGATCGCCACGTCGTCGAGCTTTCGCGCGACGAGCTCGGCAAGTTCGTCGGTGACTACAAGACGCTCTTGGGCGAGTTCGGCCGCATCGAGCTGGTCGACGGCCTGCTGCAACTACACATGAAGACCGGCCAGGTGATCGACCTCGTGCCGCTCTCGCCGACCGAGTTTGCGCTCCGCTGGACCGCCGCGAAGTTGATCTTCGAAATCAAGGACTCCGGCCGGGTCGCGGGCTTCACCATGTTGCTGGCCGGCGAGAAATACCCCGTCGGCCGGGTCGCCAGCGGATCGTAGCGGCCGCCAGCGGCAACTTGCTGGCGTCCGGCGGGCGGCCGCAGCGGCGTTGGCCTGCTGTGCCGCATTTCCTGGTCGTTCCGGCCGTAACGATTTTTTGGATTCTGCCAGAAGCGCGGCCGATAGAACCCAGTAGACCGCGACGGCAATCGCCCGAGACAGGAAATTCGCGTGTGCCTTTGGCCAACGCGACGGGCGGCTCTCCACCCAGGCAATCGCGTGACATCCTCGCTCGTCGAGGATCAGGGGGGTGCGAGAAACTGCGGCGGTAGGCTGACCCCAAGCGACAAGGAACAACAGGCATGAAGCGCGCGATTCTAGCGGCCTTTCTCATGGCCGTGGTCTCGAGCAGCACCGGATGCTGCCTCCTCGACGCCATCTTCTGCGGTGGCGGCTGCTGGGGATGCGGCGGCTGCGGTGGCTGCGGTGGTGGATGCGGCGGCTGCTACGACGAAGGCTACTCGTGTGACGACGGCTGCGGCTGCGACGGTGGTTGCGGCGGCGGCGGCGGCTACTACGGAGGCGGCGGTGGCGGCGGCGGCTGTGCTACCTGCGGCTATGCTCAGCATGGCCCGCGGATGATGGCCAACGGCCCCGAGTATGGCTACGCCCAGGGCCCGCCCTCGGCCGGCGTCACCTATCCCTATTACACCAACCGCGGCCCGCGCGATTTCCTCGCTCAGCGCCCGCGCAGCATCGGCCCCTAAGCCGTGAGACAAATCTGACTGGGTCGCTGGGGGAAGTCCCGAACGAGCGACCATTGGGGGGAGTGTGGAAACGGCCGGTGCATGCCCCATGGGGTTTGCACCGGCCGTTCATTTTTTCCTCGCGGCGCTGGGCCGACGCAACGGCCTGGCCCTTCAGCCCGATTCGCCGGGCAGCGGCCGATCGGGCCGCGTCAATCGCTCCGGACGCGGACGGCCCAATTCGATCCAACGGGCACACCTCTGCCGATAGTTTTCCGGCGTGAGCCGCGTGGCCAATTCGGGATGGCCGGCCAATTGCCATACGGCCTGCACGTCGAGCACGTCGCGCCAGGTGATCCAGCGCGGTGGGTCGGCCGCGGCCATGGTTTCGAGGTAGCTCAGAACCGATTCGACGGCCTCGTCCGGTTCGAGCGACGCGCGGTAGCGCCAATAGTGGGCCCAGCGCTCCAACTGTTCGGGTCGCCAGGCAAATTCCAGCGAAAACGCCTGGCGCAGGGCCTCGGTGCTGGCGGCATCGGCCACATGATCGGCCAGGTAACGGTCGAACTGCTCGTTGCCCGTCCCCCACCGCGTCACCAGTACGCGCAGCTTCCGCTCGGGCAGGGGCGGGGCCTCGAACCAAGCGATTTGCTGCTGGGCCTCGGCAAAGCTCTCGGCCCGGGCCAGGTGATAGCAGCGCAACTGGGCATCGAGTACGTCGCGCTGGCCCACGGCCCAGAGCCCGCCGCCGGCGGCAAAGACCACCATCAACACCAGGATGCCGCGAACCAGATAGCGCCGCATGAGGATCGACGAATTGGGAAACCTTTGCCGGAACGGTAAACCTTCAGGGGGCTGCGACACCTTACTCGCGGTGCGGCCTTGCCGTAAACGCCGGATTGGGCCCTCCACCACCGAAACTCGCCACAGTCGTCCGCGAGAATTTGGGCGTCCCGCTAGCAACATTTCGCCCGCCACTGCGCTTCGGCAGTTAATGCGGCGGCGCCAGCAACCCTGCGGCCGCGCACCGACAAGGAGTCTTGACGATGAAACGCGCGCTGTGGGAAGTGAGCATCGTTCTCTGGACATCGATCGCGGCCGTCTCGGCCACCGGCTGCAGCCCTGCCGCCAAGATCAGCGACAGGCCGCAGGCCCCCGCGAGCAGCAGCTCCACGCTTGCATCGCTACCACCGCTCTGCGGCATGGTAGTCGATTTGGAAATCGTCGGAACCGACGAACTCGTCGAGTAGGCGCAACACGGCATGCGTATCGGCCGCCGTAGCGCGGGCGACCGGCCCGCGACGGCACCGGCACGCTCGCTTGCGCCCACCGCCTCAGGCCGCGAAACGCCCGGCAATGAGCGTGATGTTCTGCCCGCCGAAACCAAAGCTGTTGCTGGCGGCGTAATCACAGCGCCCCGGCCGGGCCTGATTAGGTACGTAGTCGAGATCGCAGTTCGGGTCGGGCGTTTCGTAGTTGATCGTCGGCGGTAGCACGTTATCGCGAATGGCCAGCAGGCAGATGATCAACTCGGTCGCACCGCCGGCCGCGATCAGGTGCCCCATCATGCTCTTGGTGCTCGAGACGGGCACCTTGTAGGCGTGCTCGCCGAGGGCCCGCTTGATCGCCATCGTCTCGGTCTTGTCGTTGACGGTGGTGCTGGTCCCGTGGGCGTTGATGTAATGCAGGTCCGTGACATTCAGCCCGGCGTCGGCCAGGGCCATCTGAATGCAGGCCGCCGCGCCGCGTCCTTCGGGATGAATATCCGTGATCCGGTAGGCATCGGCCGTCGAACCGTAGCCGCGCAGCTCGCCGTGGATCTTGGCGCCGCGCCGGCGGGCGTGTTCGTACTCTTCCAGGATCAGCATCGCGGCGCCTTCGCCCAGCACGAAGCCGTCGCGGTGCAGGTCGAACGGGCGCGAGGCCTTGGTTGGCTGGTCGTTGCTGGTGCTCAAGGCCGTGAGCAGGTTGAAGCCCGTCACGCCGAAGGGGTGAATCATGCTGTGCGTGCCGCCGGAGAGCATCAGATCGACGTCGCCGCGGCGGATCATCTCGGCCGCCTCGCCCAGGGCCTGAGCGCTGGCCGAGCAGGCCGTTAGACAGTTGGCATTGGGCCCCTGGGCATTGAACAGCCCGGCCAGATGCGCGGCCGCCATGTTCGGTTCTTGTTCGAGTTCGGCCGTCGGATCGAGAATTTCGAGGCCCTTACGGGTGAAGGCCGCCACGTCGAGCGAACCGTCGTCACGCAGCGCAGCGACCATCATCTGCGAGAAATGATCGAAATTTTGCTGCCCTTCTCCGCTGCCGAGATAGATGCCGAACCGCAACGGGTCGAACTTGCCGTCTTCGAGCCCGGCGTCGCGCACGGCTTGCCTGGCCGCCCCGACGGCAAACTGCGTGTGCCGGCCGTGGCTTTGCCACAGCGCCGGGTCTTCGCCCGCCTGGCCGATGTCCCAGTTCTTGACCTCGGCCGAAATCCGCGTGGGAAAGTTGCTCGCGTCGAACAGCGTGGTCGGTCCGACGCCCGACTGCCCGGCGAGCACGGCCTTCCACATCGACTCGACGTCGTTGCCGACGGGCGTCAGGCAACCCATTCCCGTGATGACGACGCGACGCCGCATGGTCAACTTCTCCCTGCACGACTCGCGTAAGGTTCTGCGCGATCCGGGCCGCTCACAGCGAGCCCGTGCCCGGATCGATCTGCGTCTTGAGCTTGCTCCAGGCCGGCGGCTCGGCACCGGCCGCTCCCCCGACGTCGAACACACCCAGCAGCTTCATGGTAAAGACAAAGTTCTTCGGCTCGAACAGGTTTCGCAATCGCTGGCTGTCGTCGAGGTGGGCGAAGACGATTTCGACCTCGCCCTGCAACCGCTCGCCCACGTGGCTCGTGCACGACACGATCGCCCCGTCCTCTTTGATGTCCTCGATCGTGGCCTCGTAGATCAGCGTGTCGCCCGGCACCGCGGCAAAGTGGAACACGGCCTTAGGCACCTTGGCCAGGATCACTTTCTCCTCGAACTGGCTGTGCTCGCCGACGAGAATGCCGCCGGTTTGAGCCAACCCCTCGATGATCAAGGTGTTGGGCATCACCGGAAATCCGGGAAAGTGGTCGTGCAAGTGCTCCTCGGCCAAGGACAGATTCTTGATCGCCTTGGCGCGACGGCCGCTCTCGAACTCGATGAACTTGTCGATCCAGATCCAACGCATGGTTCGCTCAACTTGCCGGCGGGCCGGTCTTCACAATCATCGCCCCAGGGGGCCGGGGCGCTGGCCAGCCGCGTTAACCGACTTTCGTCGCCAGGTACTTGCAGATCGTCTCGACCGTGAACAGGTTCTGAAACGCGTCGCGGCGCGGGTCCTTGGCAAACTCGGTCAGGTTGGCAAACGGCATCCGCTTGCGCAGCTCGTCGAGACCCGCCTCGGTAAACTTGCCGTCTTTGACATATTGCGCGTCGGTCAGGATGTTCTCGGGAAACAGTTCGCCGCGCGGAATCTTGATGCCGAAGGCCTTTTCGAGCCGGAACACGATGTCGAGAAAATCGATGCTCTCGGCGCCCAAGTCGCCCGTCAATGTCGCGTCGGGCGTGACTTCGTCTTCGTCGACCCCCAGGGCGTCGACCAGGGCCGTCTTGACCTTGTCATAAATTTCTTCGGTGGTGGGCATGGCTCGTAAGTCTCCTCAAAGTTGGGGGGAATGAATCGTTCACGCCGCCGCCCGCGGTCGCTGCACCGCTGGGAATCTCGTCGGCGTGGATGTCTTGTTGGGCGTGAATCCGCCTCGCGTTGTTACAGTTCGGGGATTCGCGGAGGACGACAGGGCGCAAGCCGCCCGTCGCGCGGCCGCGGCTAGTGACCCAGGCTGAGCCCCCCGTCGATGCGGATGACCTGGCCGGTGATGTAGCTGGCCGCGTCACTGGCCAGAAACGCGACCAGCGCGGCGACTTCTTCCGGCCGGCCCACCCGGCGCAGCGGAATCGCTTGCTTGACCAGGTCGGGCGCCAGGTTGCGCACCGCTTCGCTCATTTCGGTCTCGATCATGCCCGGCGCGACGGCATTCACACGCACCTTGCGGGCGGCGACTTCCTTGGCCAGGCAGCGCGTCATCCCGTCGATCGCGCCCTTGCTGGCCGCATAGTTCACCTGGCCGCGGTTGCCGAATTCGCTGGCCACGCTGGACAGGTTGACGATGCTGCCCGAGCGGTTGGCCAGCATGGGCCGGACCGCCGCGTGGCAATAGTTGTAGGTTCCGTGCAGATTGGTCGCGATCACGTCGTGCCATTGCTCGTCGGTCATCGCGGCAAACAGGCCGTCGCGAATGACGCCGGCCGAATTGACGAGGATGTCGAGCCGATTCCACTGCTCGGCCAATTGGTCGACCAAGGTTTGAGCGCGCTGCGCGTCGCGGACGTCGGCCTGATGGGCCTCAACCGCATGGCCGCCCTCTCGCAGTTCGGCGACGAACGATTCGGCCGCGGCAGAATTGCTGTGATAGACGATCGCTACCTGGCATCCGGCCCGGGCCAAAGCCACGGCGCAGGCGCGGCCGATTCCCCGGCTGCCGCCGGTCACAATCGCCGTCTTGCCTTGGAGGTCGGGTACCACGGACATGCTTCAACGCCAATGCCGGTTCACGACGCGACGCGCCTCAAGAGGCTGCGGCCGCGGCGTCTTTCCAGAGCAACGCGAACAACTCGCGCAGCTTTTGTTTCACCACCACGTCGGCCACGGCTTTTTCGGGGTCGCTGTCGGCGAGGTTGTAGCGCCGCAGTACCAGCCGCGCCGAGACCGTCTTGATCTCGCCCACGCTCCCCTCGGCTTTTAAACGCGTCTCGCCGGGAGCCATGTCAGTGATCTCCGCCGAAACGGTGAGCACTTGCCCCGGCTCGACGAAATTGCCGTACTTGACGTTCCGCGCCTCTTTCAGCTCGACGACGCTGTGGGCAAAGTCTTCGCTTGCGCGAATCAGCCACGCACTGGCCTGGGTGAGTGCCTCGAGCATCATCACCCCAGGCATGACCGGAAAACCGGGAAAGTGGTCCGCGAGGTACTCCTCGGCCATCGACAGGTTCTTGACCGCTTTGATGCGGCTGCCTGGCTGTAACTCGATGACCCGGTCAATCAGCGTAAAGCGCATGGTTCAAAATTCGTGGCGAGAGTGAGCGCTTCGGCTGGACGACTCGTTCGCAGACGGCTCAGGACGCCGAAGTATACTGGCACCCCCGATGCCCAACAACACGTCGCCAACCGCAGGGTCGCGCACTGTAAACGTTTATCTCGTGGAAGGTTAGTGACCGCCCGACGGCCCTGTCGGCTCGAAGCCAATCGCCGTGGGCGTCTCTCTTGCGAAGCGCAAGACGGCGATACCGCGCTACGGCGACGACCGAAGCGCAGCCCGCAGAGGGTTCCCGGACTGCCAAATTGACACCTGTCCCAAGTGCATGAAACACGCCTGCCAAAATGGCAAGAACGACTCGCCGACCTCGTCTGCACCAAGAGACGCAAGCAATTATCTTATAAGCAGTTACGGATCGCATCCTTCGCTCGTCGCTTTGGCACAGCCTTTGCGATTTGGCCTTGGCACACGGCCCCCAGAGCAGGGCGTTTCTCCAGCGGTCGTTCGACCGCCAAGCGCTCGCTGCGGGGCACGAATGAGCTGAGGGAGGAGTCGTCATGGTGCTGCGTCGAGTGAATTATCGGATGCCGGCCCTGTCGCAGTGGCGCGATGAAATGGACCGGTTGATGGGCGATGTGATGGGCAACGTCGCGAACTGGCCCCAGGCAGGAGCCGCGGCGCTGACGGGGACGCGCGCGTTCCCGGCCCTCAATCTCTGGGAAACCGAACACGAGCTGCGGGCCGAAGCCGAGTTGCCGGGTGTCGAGCCGGGTGACCTCGAGGTCTCGGTCGTCGGTAACGAGCTGTCGCTTCGCGGTGCGCGGACCATTCGCGAGCCGGAGGGCTCCAAGGTGCATCGGCGCGAACGCGGCGCCGGAACCTTCAGTCGCGTGGTGCGGTTACCGATCGACGTCGATGCGAACCGCGTCGAGGCGACGCTCAAGGACGGCGTGCTATCGATCGTGCTACCCAAGGCCGAGGCGGCCCGGCCGCGCAAGATTCAGGTATCGAGCAACTGACGCGCGGGGCGATGCAGACTATCGCCCTCGGCGCGAACAACCAAACATAGGAGAACGAATCATGACGCCTCATGTGGTTGCCCCACAGCAGCATGGCGAGCAGGTCGAGTCGAGCGAACGCACGCGCAGCGGGCGTTGCTACCGGCCGTTTGTCGATATCGTCGAGATGCCGCACCAGTTGCAAGTCGTGGCCGACATGCCCGGCGTGCGCACGGAAGATATCGACATCCACTTCGAAAACGGCGAGCTGACGATCCACGGTAAGGTCCAACCCCGGCAGGAAGGCGTGAACTTCCTGGCCGAGGAATTTGGCGTGGGCGATTTCTACCGCAGCTTTCGTGTCAGCGAAGAGATCGACGGCAGTCGCATCGCGGCCACCTATGCGGCGGGCGTGTTGACGCTCACCTTGCCGAAGGTCGAAGCTGCCAAGCCGCGCAAGATCGCCGTGCAGTCGGCCTAGTCCGTACCTTAGGCAACCGGCACTGGGGCCGCCGTGGCCACATGGCGACGCGCGGCCCGCGGTCGATCGTTTCAGGAGGGGGAGTTTTCCATCATGACACTGATTCCTTGGCGCAATAAGTTCACCTCGGGCGGCGACATTTCACCCTTGGGCGACCTGGGGAAAGAAATGGACCGTATGTTCGCCTCGCTGGTCCGCAACCCGCTCGAAAACGCACTCGGCACGTTTGGCATGGCCTTTCCACCGCTCGACGTGATGGAAAGCGACGACGAAGTCACCGTTCGCGTCGAGGTGCCCGGCATCGATCCGCAGCAACTCGAAATCACCGCGACCGGCGAGTCACTGACTATTGCCGGCGAGAAGCAGGAACAGCTCACCGAGAAATCGGACAAGTACTTTCACCACGTCGAAACCCGCGCGGGGCGTTTTCGCCGCACGATCGGCCTGCCCAGCGGAGTCGACTCCCAGGACGTGACGGCCGATTACCAGCACGGCGTGCTAACCGTGCGATTGAAAAAGAAGCAGTCACCTCAGGCCGTGAAAGTGCAAATCAACGCAGGCTGATCGCGCAACAGTCCAATCGATACGAAGCCAGCCGAAAGGCAGAGGCGCGCCCGCATAGCCGGCGCGCCTCGCTTCGTTCTTGCGGCGCTGCATCTCAAGGCACAGACCCGCGCTGCACGATCGCCGCAGAAATTCGGCGGCACCTATTGCAGCGATGAGAAGGTACTTCGCAGCCCTTTCAGCTGGCCGCAGGCTGGTCGGCGGATGATGCGCCTTCCGATCCGGCCGGCGGGGTGAGCAAGACGCGATCGATGCGGGGCCCATCCATGTCGACCACTTCGAGTTCGACGCCTTGCCAGGTACAGCGATCGCCCACTTTGGGGATCCGTTCCAGCAAGTCGAGCACCAGGCCCGCCAGGGTAGAGAAACTGCGCGGCGAGGGGAGTTCGGCGTCGAGGCTCAAGCGCTCCAGCAGGTCTTCGATGTTGTACGTCCCGTCGACAAGCCAGGAGCCGTCGTCGCGGCGGACCAATTGTTGGTCCAGGTCGGGATGGTGCTCGTCGTGAATCTCGCCGATCAGTTCCTCGAGCACATCTTCGAGCGTCACCATTCCCTCGCAGCCGCCAAACTCGTCGAGCACGATGGCCAGGTGCGTGCGATGCTCTTTGAACAACATCAACAGCCGGTCGGCCGGCAGCGTCTCCGGCACAAATAGCACCGGGTGCGCCGCGCGGCGCAGATTGATCGGCACCTCGAGATAGGCGTGGCGCAGGATGTCCTTAATATGGACGAAGCCGATGATCTGGTCGAGGCTCCCCTCGTAGACCGGCAGCCGCGAATAGCCGGCCATCGCCA
The DNA here is from genome assembly GCA_019694435.1 of Pirellulales bacterium. NCBI lineage: Bacteria > Pseudomonadati > Planctomycetota > Planctomycetia > Pirellulales > Pirellulales bacterium. Next base: position 220,972 of record JAIBBZ010000002.1, on the reverse strand, counting down.
CGGAGCCCAGCACTTCTTCCGACGGCGTGTTCACGTCGAGCCCGTCGATTTCGATCCGCGGTCGCATGATGTCGCGGACCGTGCGTTCGCCCAGGCGCAGGGCCTCCATGGCCACGCTTTGCTCGGCCTGCTCGAGCACCCCGCCGGCAGTGCCGGTCTGAATCAAATGCTCGATATCCTCGACGCTGACCTCCGGCTCGGCATGCTGGTGCATCCCGATGAGCCGCAGGACCACGTCGGTCGAAAACCCCAGCAGCCAGACGGCGGGCCGCCCGACGCGCGCCAGCAGGTCCATCGGCACCGCCACCAAGGGCGCCAAGAGATTGGCCTGACGCAGCGCGAGGCGCTTTGGTACCAACTCTCCCAGCAGCACGGTGAAGTACGTCAGCGCAATCACCACCACGCCGAAAGACAGCGGCTCGGCGTAATGGACAATCCACGGCGAATTCGACTGCCGCAGCCAGCTGGCCAGGTAACCGGCCACGCGGGCACCGCCAAAGACGCCCGTCAACGTGCCGACGAGCGTGATGCCGACCTGCACGGTGGGCAAAAACCGGTTGGGGTTCTCGGCCAAGGACAACGCCAGGCGCGCGGCGCGATGCCCTTCGTCGGCGCGTTGCCGCAGCTGGCCGCGGCGGGCGGAGATGATGGCCAACTCGGCACCGGAAAAGAACCCGTTCGCCAGAATGAGCGACAGGATGATCAGCAGTTCCCAGACAATGGACGAAATGGTCGGGGATTCCTCAAGCGAACGACGGTTTCCTAGCTCAGCACATTTCAGGGTGCAAAGCCACCCCAACCCGCCGAACGGGCTAGAGTGCGGCGCACCGAGCCGCCGGAGATTTTATCGGAAGTTCCACCGGGGAGAGAACCCAGCCGTTCAAGACGGTTGTTCGTCCCCATCGAATAGCCACCGCAACTGCCGGCCGGTCATCAACGGCGCCAGGAGCGGGACCACGCGATCGCGGAAAAACCGAGCAGAAGGGGTGTCGCCCTGGGCCAGCCGGCCGAACTGCCACGAGGCCTTGACGATTCTGGCCGTGCGGGCCCCCCGCCGCTGCTCGTAGTCTCGGAGTGCGGCGGGCCAATCGCCGCGGTGCCGCACGGCGGCGTCGGCCAGGGCGACGGCGTCCTCGATCGCCTGGCAGGCACCCTGGCCCAGGTTCGGCGTCATCGGATGAGCCGCGTCGCCCAGCAGCGTCACGCGCCCACGCCCCCAGGGTGTGCGTGGCGGCCGATCGAAAATGTCGGTCCGCAAGATCTGATCCGGCGACGATTGCGCCAAGATGCCGGGGATCGGCCGATGCCAATCGCCGAAGAGCCGCTGCAAATCGCCGACGATGTCGGCCGAGTCGCGCTGGTGCGGGGGACAAGTCTGCGTGGCAAACCAGTAGACCTGGTTGTCGCCAATCGGCACGTACCCAAACCGCCGCCCCGGTCCCCACGATTCATTGGCCTCGCCCGGCGTCACCAACTCCGCGTTGGCGCAAATCCCGCGCCAACTGGTGTAGCCGGAGTAGCGCAGCGGCTCTTCACCCCAAAGCTGTTGCCGCACGAACGAGCGCAAACCGTCGGCGCCGATGAGCGCGGCCCCCATCAGCGGCGGACCTTCGGCGCGCTGCAGCACGACGCCATGGTCGCAGTCGTCGAACCGCAGGCAATTGACTCCGGTTTCAATCGGCACGTCTCGGGCGGCGTCGAGCAGCACTTGGTGCAGCCGCGCGCGGTGAATCGCCACCGATGCCTGGCCATAGCGGGCCCCGATCGCGGCAAAATCCTGGGCCTGCAACACTCGACCCCGCGCCGTGCGAATCGTTGCCTGTTGCAAGAGACCGCTGGCCAGACGCACGGGCTCAGCCAGCTCGAGTCGCGCCAGGGCGCGCAGGGCATTGATCTGCAGCGCCAACCCGGCACCCAGGGGACGAATCTGCGGTACCTTTTCGACCACCTGGCAGGCGATGCCGGCACGATGCAGGGCAATCGCCGCCGTCAGCCCGCCGATGCCCGCGCCGACCAGGATGACCGGCAGCGATTCGCGATGTGGTGCACTCGACGCGGCGCTCAACGTGGGCGTTCCATCAACTGTTCACTTCCGACGTCGCGGGCCCGGCGAGCGAGGCCGTCGTCCGCTTGCCGCCGAGGCGGGCATCGGGATCGGCCAGGTGCGCGGTCAGCAGGGTCGTGCGCGCCTGGAGCTGTTCGAGTTCGCGCCGCGAGCGGTGCAACTGCCGGCAATGGTCTTCGACCCGGGCAAACAGCATCGCGCCCGAGTTGCCGGTCCGCCAGCTTTCGCAGACACCCAAAATCTCGCGCTGCAAACCTCGCCGCAGCCGGCCCGTGAACATCGCCAGCAGCACACCGCACCAAACCAGCAGCCAGAAGCCGGCGTGCAGGAAGAAATCGCTGCCCAGCACCGGGCTGGGCTCGGTGGCCAGCCAAGAGTCGTAGAAGAAGTTTTTGCCCGCGCGAAACAAGATCAGGACGACCATCGCGGCCAGCAGCAGTTCGTAGATCCCACGCACGGTCCAACGGGCGTGCCCCTCGGCCAGCCGGCTGATGAGCGTCTGCAGCTGCGTGGCGGTGGATTGCACAAAGGCGTTGCCAGCCATGGCGGCCTCGGCCTGCAGCGCGGCCGGCGCCGTGGCGACGCGCGGCCCGCCGGCCTCGGTGGCGTAGCCGTCGACAATGATGGCCGCCGTGCGCAACTGCGCGTCGTCCCAGGCAAGCGCCACGGCCCGGTCGGTCCCGGCCTCGGCATAGCGCCGGCGGCGATCGCGCTGCCAGGTGCGCCAGCCGGTTGCGGCTCCCCAGAGCGCCATTTGCACCGGAGTTCGCACGCGCCACAGCGCCGCGCCGCCGATCAATTGTCCAATCCCCTGATAGCCGCGCAGCACGACGGCGAACGGGCTGAAACCCCAGCGGCCGGCCACCTCGGTCAAGAGACGATCTTCCCAGAGCCGGCGATTGGCCAGCAGCTCGTCACGGGTCTGTTCGACCAATCGCGCGTTGAGCTGCGCGCGCTGCTCGGCCAGTGCCGCTTCGAGTTGCACGACCGGGGGCAGGCCCGCATCCCAGCGCTGCGCGCAGGCCGCCAGTGTCTCGTCGATCAGCTCGAGCAGGTTCGACCGCCGAATGCGTTTCGCCGCCGAACGCGCCAGGGAACCTTGCAACAATTCGACCAGGCGACCGAATTCGCCCCGGGGGGCGAGCCCCGCGCGGGCGTCGGCCAGGGCCTGCGGCGAGTCGACCAGAAACATGGCCCCCACCTCGTAATGCTCGCCCAGCACGCCGCGCCAATCTTCGCGAATGTCGCTTTCCGTGTCGGCATGAGTCTGGACGAACACCAACTTTGCGCCGGCGGCGGCCGTGGCCAGCTCGTCGAGCACCCGGGCACTGCGATACTTCTGCTGCGTCGCGGTCACGAGCAGCACGTCGCAATGCGGCAACAGCGCTCGCAGCCGTCCGAGATTCGTGGCCGCGAGCTGTTCGTCGCCCGCGGTTTCGCTCGTGTCCGGGTCGGGGCAGTCGACGAGCACCAGGTCGCGCAGGGCCGGAACGTCGCGCTGCACGACCTCGACGGCCTGAGGATCGATGCCGACCATCTCGGGAGTCACGCGCGGCTGGCAGATGAACATCGGGCGCCGCGTCGTGGGTCGCTGCCGGCCGGCGACGGTCACCTCCTCGCCAACCAGGGCATTGACCAGCGTGCTCTTGCCGGTGCCGGTGCCGCCGAGCGTCGCCACGATCAGCGGGGCTTCCAAACGCACTCGCAGGTGATCGGCCCGTTGCGCTAGACGCTGCGTGAGAATCTCACAGGCCCGCGACGCGGGCCAATCGGGCAGATGTTCGCTCCAGCGCCGCACGTCGCCCAACAGGGCCTCGACATCGGCCAGCAGGTCGAAATCTTCGGTGCGCAGAGCCACTTCGCGTTGCGTCCGGTGTGCTCGAATTCCAAGGGTCTGCCCCAGGTAACTTTAGCATAACGCGTCGGCCGAGCACCGGGCAGCAGGGCAGCGTTCACCGTTGCCAGGCCAGCCAACGCCGAAACAGCCCCGCGACGCGCGGCGTCAGGCGCGTCCGCTGGTAGCTGTCGGCGATCCGTTTGAGCACTTCGACCTGCGTGGGATAGCAGTGGATCGTTTCGCTCAACGCGGCCAGCGAGAGGCTCTTGGTCATCAGCAAACTGACCTCGCCGATCATCTCGCCGGCATGCCGCGCGACGATCGTGGCCCCGACCACCTGGCCTCTGCCGCGCCGGGTGTGCACGACGGCAAAGCCGCGTGTGTCGCCGTCGAGAATCGCGCGATCGACGCTCGCCAGGTCGGCTCGGTAACTGTCGATCGCCAGGTTTCGCTCGGCCGCTTCGCGCGGAGTCAGACCGACGTGCGCCACCTCGGGATCGGTGTAGGTGCATCGCGGTACGACCAGCGCGCTCAGCCGGGCGCGCCCGAAGAACAGCGCGTTGCGCAGACAGGCGCGGGCCATCGCGTCGGCGGCATGCGTGAATTGGTAGCTGCCTGCCACGTCGCCGGCGGCGTAGATCCGCGGATTGGTCGTGCGCAGAAAATCATCGATCTGCACGCCGCGTGCGTCGAACTGTACGCCGGCGGCCTCGAGACCGAGGTCTTCGACGTTCGCCTGCCGGCCGGCGCCGACGAGAATCGCATCGGCTACGAGTTCGTGCGTCTCCGCTCCCGCGCGAATCTTCAACAGCCTATCGTCGCCCGATCGTCGAGCTTCGAGCGTCTCGGCGCCGAGATAGACCTGAATGCCCTCGCGTCGCAACTGGTCGAGCACCACCTGCGCCGCCGCCGGATCTTCGCGATGCAGGATCGTCGGTGCACGTTGCACAAGCGACACCTCGCTGCCGAAGCGGCGAAACGCCTGGGCCAACTCGCAGCCGATCGGTCCTGCGCCCACGACAATCAGGCGCCGCGGCAGCTCAACCAGTGAGAAGACGGTTTCGTTGGTCAGATAGCCCGTGGCCACCAACCCGGGAATCGCCGGCACAGCGGCCCGCGCTCCGGTGGCAACGACGGCGCGCGTAAAACGCAGCGTCTGACCGCCAACCTCCAAACGATCGGGACCCGTGAACCGCGCCGCGCCGAGATGGACGTCGACTCCCAGGCCGGCGAACCGTTGGGCCGAGTCGTGATGGCTGATGCCAGCCCGCAGGCGGCGCATGCGCTCCATGACGGCTGCAAAGTCGATCGTCGGCGGGGCGGCGCGCGTGCCGAATTCGTCGAGCTGCTGGGCGTCGTAAAAGGCCCGCGCCGCGCGAATCAGGGCCTTGCTGGGCACGCAGCCGTAGTTGAGACAATCGCCGCCGAGCAGGTGTTTTTCGACCAGGGCGGCGCGGCCGCCGAGCCCCGCCGCACCGAGCGCCGAGATGATGCCCGCGGTCCCACCGCCGACGGCGACCAGGTTATAAGTCCCCGCGGTGCGGGGATTCTGCCAGTCGGACGGATGTGCATGGGCCAGCAGCGTGGCGTTGTGCGCGTCGCGCGGAAGAACTTCGAACATGGCGTCGCGGGGCTCCTGCGAACGGGGACGATGCCGCCTTCGATGCGGCAGCCTCGCGCGCGGTCACAGCTCACGCCGCGGCCCCTGGGCCATGTGCGGCGACCAGCCCGATGGGCCAGGCGGTCATCACTCGCGCGCGGCGCGGCGCGGGTCGCGGGCCAACTTTTCATATTTGCGCGCGTTGGCTCGATCGCCCAACTGCGTGTGCATATTGGCCAGATTGCCATAGGGCACTGCGAGCGCCGACGCGTTGAGCTCGCCCGAGCCGACCGCCTGCTCCATCAGTTCGGCGCCCTGTAGGGTGTACTTCAGCGCGTCGTCGGCCCGACCGACCTCCCAGAGCGAGACGGCCATGCTGACCATGGCCTCGCCGTGTCGGCCCAAATCGACCGCTGCGCCGGGCGGAAGCGTGCCCGTCAACCGCGGCAAGGCCTTGTCGTACCACTCGACGGCCGTGAGATGGTCCTGGACATGTACGGCATAGATCGAGCCGAGGCGAAAATACAGCCGCCCCAGCAAGTAATCCTGCGTTGCCTCGGGCTCGCGGTCGGCCAGCGCGGCTTCCATGTGTTTGACGGCCAATTGGCCGAATTCCAGAGCGGCTTCCTGCTCGCCGCGCATCTGGGCAATTTGCAGACTGTCGTAAAGCGCCCGCCCGAGCTGCCATTGCACGCGCTGGTTGAAGATCGGGTCGCGCGAGCCGGCCAGCAGATGCTTGGCGGCCGTCGTGGCCTGGCTGGTCCAATTGCCAACCTGTGCGTCTTGCTGCAACCCGACGATGGCCGACAGTGCGGCGCGGGCGATGTGGAGTTGAAATTCGAGTGCCTGGGCCTCGGTTAGTTCGCTGGCCTCGACGTAGGCCATCGCGCGATCGAGCCACATCGTGGCCACATTGGACTTGCGCTGCCAGTTGCCCCAGGCCACGTCGTAGGCGGCGCCCAGATGCCCGTCGATCAAGGCCCGCAGCGCCTCGTCGCGCGCCGCCTGGCGCTCATGCGTCAACAGCGGCTCGGCCGCCTTGATGGCTTGCAGATGGTAGTCGATCGCCTGTTGAAAATTCTTCTCGGTCGCCGCGGCCTGCAAGTCGCCCAACTGGGCAAACGCCCGGGCTCGTATCTCCGGCGCCTGACCGGCGAGCTTGACGGCGATCTTGGTCTGCTTCACGGCCGTCGGATTGTCGCCCAGGTGGGCATGGGCCAGGCCCAGCAGTAGATGCGCGAAAGGTTCCTGAGGCTCGCGTTGCGACGCGGCTTGCGCGGCCTCGAGACACTCGGTCCAACGACCGGCGTCGGCCAGCACCCGGGCTCGCAGCCGCAGCGCCTTGGCCTGTCTCGGATCGAGCTTCAGGGCCTGGTCGAGGTCGTCGAGTGCCGCGCTCGGTTCGAGTTCGAGCCGATCCTCGGCCCGGGCCGCGAACAGTTCGGGAGCCACCGGCTCGAGAATCACCTGAACCACGCGAGGCGTATCCGCGTCGCCGTCAAAGCTGAGCAGCACGCCGCGCTCGGGATAGGCCTGGCCGAGCGGATCGCCCAATTCATCGCGTACCAGCGCGGGCACGACGTCGGTCAGCCCCAACTGGCGCTCGACTTCGTCGGCCGGAAAGGGCTCTGCCAGGTTGATGACGATGGCTTCGACCCGCCGCTCGAAGATCGTGATGACCACGCTCGGGAACGGTTCGATTTCGTAGTTCCATTGCTCTTCGCCGTCGCTTTGGCGCTCGACATTCTTGGGACGACCCCAGAGTTTCTCCACGTCGGCCACGAACGACTCGCCCGGCCGTAACCCATTGAATTCGGCCACCTCGACCTGGACGCGCTCGACCGCCTCCGAGCTGCCGGATTGCATCGGATCCGCTTCGTCGCCGGAGGCGTCGTCGGCCGACTCGCCCGAGCGAGAAGTCTTGGCACCGCGCGCCGGCAAGGGGCTGCCAAGCGCCGGCGGCGCGTCGTCGGGCAGGGCATCGCTGGCAGCGTCTTCCGCCAGGCCTTCTTCGTCGGCCGGCGTTTCATCGGCCATTTCCGGTTCGGCTTCGGCGTCGGCAGATGTCGGCTCGGGATCGGCCAAAGTCGGTTCGTCGTCGGCCGTTGGCTCCTCGGCATCGGCCGGCGGTTCTTCGAGCAGTTCGTCGTCGCCCAGCAGCGGCGCATCGAGGGGATCGCTCGCATCATCTTCGGCGACCGCCGCATCATCCTCGGCGGGCGTTTGGCCGCCGGCCCAACGCGGCGAGAACAACACCAACGACAGCGCCAGCAACAGCCAGAGCAAGCGCGACGCGAAGAGGCCAGATTGGCTGAGGGCAACGCCGCGCATCGCAAGTTCCTCCTGAACGAGCGGGGGACGCAGCTCGCGCGCGTCCCGGTCGATATCTCAAGTGAGACGATAGGCGGGTGCACCATCCATGGGCCCGGCCGCATACCGCGCAGTCATTTCGGAAAAGCGGCGTAGTTTAGGCACGTTCAAGTGCGCGCGTCCAGACGAGATCGTTCGCGCGTGGCCGGCTGGAACTGCTAGCAACCAACCACATCGCGCAAGTCCAGGCGTGCGGCCTGCGGCTGATTCTCGGCCAGCCGGTCGAGCGCCGCTTGCAGCCCTGCCTGCTGGCGCTCGGTAAATGGAATCCCCGCTCGCTCGTAGGGCGACGCGCCGACCAGCCGTTCGACCAGGGCGCGGCCCAGACGATCGAGCCCCTGGCCCGTTTGCGCGCTGACTGCCAAAGTGCCAGCGGGCACGATTTGATTGCCGGACAAGAGATCGATCTTGTTGGCAACGGTGAGCAGGGGGACCGAAACCGCCGGAGCGGGCGGCGGCGACCCAGCGGTGCTGTCCCAAAGCCAGACGACCAGGTCGGCACGCGCCAATTCGTCCGCGGCACGGGCCACACCCGCGGCCTCGATCGGGTCGGACGTCGAGCGCAGGCCAGCCGTGTCGACCAGCTCGATCGGCCAGCCGTCCCAGGCGATGTGCGCAGTGACCGCATCGCGCGTGGTGCCGGGCTGGTCAAAGACGATCGCCCGATCGAACCCGACCAACGCGTTGAGCAAGCTGCTCTTGCCAGCGTTGGGCGGGCCGGCCAGGACGACGCGCCAACCGTCGACCAACCGCCTGCCGAATGCCGCCCGCGCCAGCAACTCTGCGACTTGCGCTTGTGCCGCGCGGCAATCTCCACCCTCGATCGCGGCAACAACCTGTTCGATTTCTCGGGCAAGCGCACCGTGGTATTGATCGAGCAGAATAGCTGCCGTGCGCGCGGTACGACATGCGGCCAACGCCAAAAGCGCCTCGGCGGCGATGCGATCCCGCGCATCGCGAGCGACCCAAGCCTGCCAGTCGATCGCTCGCGCGCCGCCTTCGACCAGCGACTGCAAGATGGCCCGGGCGACGACGGGCCCGCCGTGGCAATGGACCTCGACCCGGTCTCGGCTAATCTGGCTGACGACGACTTCCTCTGCGAGCGCACCCGGCACGTGCGGCGCTGCAAGCGTCCAGCGGACGTAGAAAATCCGGCCCAATTCGAGCGTCGGGCAAGGGGCGCCGCCCATCGTCCGCGTCTGGCCTCTGACCAGGCGCACCGCAGCAGGACCCGCGATGGCGACCGTCGCCAGGGCTCCGCGTGCAGCGGGGGTGAGCAGCGCCGCGACCGTCTCCTGCGATTCGCCGGCGGCGAGCATGGGCCTAGCGCCCTGCGGTCAAGGCGATGCCCGAGAGCACCAGGTTGGGTGCGTGGACGGCATCGGCCGCGATTTGCGAGGCAACCGACGGCGCCGCTCCTCCGGTGAGCACGACGAGCGGGGCCTGGCCCGCGCCGGCCGCTAATTGGTTGACCAGTTCCTTGACCGCCCCGATTGCGCCCCAGTAGAGACCCGATCGCATGGCATCGACCGTGGTCTGGCCGAGGGCGCTGGGCGCGTCTTTCAGTTCTTGCATGTCGAGCTTGGGGAGCAGGTCGGTGAATTCGTGCAGCGCCCGGGCCGACATGCCGATGCCCGGCAGAATCGCGCCGCCGCAAAACGCACCATCGGCAGAAACCATGTTGACGGTGATCGCCGAGCCCAGGCTCACGACCACGGCCGGGCGGCGCCGTTCGGTCAGTTGCCGCGCGGCGACGCTGGCCAACAGGCGATCGATGCCCACCATGTCGGGTCGATCAAGCCGTACCGGCAGATCGAGATCTCCGGCGGCGAGCATCGTCAGTTGGCCCGACGCGTCGTGATCGCGAAGCCAGGCGATCAACCGCGTCGAAGCGATCAGGTTGACCGTGGCGATCCACCACGACAACTGTTGCGGATCGTACGGCGCCAACCACGACGCGAGCCCTTCGAGCGGCTCGTCGAGCGACGCCACTTCGAGCGTCCGCACGGGCTCGGGCAGACGGCCCGCCGCAGGGGTACACGCCTCGAAAATACCGAACTTCATCCGGCTGTTGCCGACGTCGACGGCCACCAGCGGCACAGACTCCTTGGGCACAGTCTGCTGGGCGCTCACACGATGGTTTCCGTGGGTGGCGGGGGAGCGAGCGACGCACCCGCACCAGGCGGGCCGCCGGCGTCGTGCGCGGGTTCGGGCGGCTCGCTGTCAGCGGCGCGCTCGACGTCGAGTTGCCGAGCAATCTCCTGGCGTAGCCGATCGAGCCCTGTGCCGGTGACGGCCGACAGCAACAACACCTCGCGCCCGGTCAACTCGGCCAATTGCTGGTGCAATTGCTCGGCGCCGGGCAGTTCGCACTTGGTAACCACCAGAATCTCCGGCCGCCGACTCAGCCGGGAGTCGTAAAGCTCGAGTTCCGCGCGAACCGTGCGGTAGTTTTCCAACGGATCGGTTTCATCGGCCGGCAGCGGCTCGACCAGGTGCACCAGGATGCCGGCCCGTTCCACGTGGCGCAAGAATTCATGGCCCAATCCCACGCCGGCATGGGCCCCTTCGATCAGCCCGGGAATGTCGGCCAGGACGCACGAACGGTCGGCGTCGAGCTGCACGATGCCCAGGTTCGGATACTTGGTCGTGAACGGATAGGCCGCGATTTCGGGCCGGGCCCGCGACAGCCGGCTCAGGAGCGTGCTCTTGCCGGCGTTCGGCTTGCCGATCAAACCGACGTCGGCGATCACCTTCAGCTCGAGCACGAGCGTGCGCGTCTCACCTTCTTCGCCCGGCGTCGTTTGTCGCGGGGCGCGGTTCGTGGCCGACTTGAAATGCGTGTTGCCTTTGCCGCCACGGCCGCCGCGGGCAATCACGACGGTTTCGCCGGGCCGTAGCAGGTCTTTGATGAGCAGTTGCGAATCGGCGTCGCGCACCACGGTGCCGGGGGGCACTTGGATCGTGAGGTCCTGGCCGTAGCGGCCGTGACAGTTGTCGCCCTGGCCGCTTTGGCCGTCGGTGGCATTCCAGTGGCGCCGCTGCGAGAGGGCATTGAGACTGTCGACGCCTTCGACGGCTTGCAAGATAACACTGCCGCCGTCGCCGCCGTCGCCGCCGTTCGGTCCGCCGCGCGGAATGTATTTCTCGCGACGAAAGCTCAGGCAGCCGTTTCCGCCGCGACCACCCTGGGCAAAGATTTTCACACGGTCAACAAACATCGCCGCCACCATCGCCCGGAGAACTGCGGACCCCGCGCGGATCGCACGAGGACATCTAAAAGAATACCGGGCCGCCAGTCCGACGGCGACGCTCCCGGCACGGCAGGCAATGACGCGTCCGGTACGGCAGGCAATGCGGCCGCGGCAGCCGGCGAAGCTAGTTCGCCGATTCCTCGGAAACGATGTTCACGCGGCGACCGCCGCGATCGAACTCCACCACGCCATCGACCAACGCATACAGCGTAAAGTCCGAACCCTGGCCGACGCCGCGGCCCGGATGGAACTTGTTTCCCACCTGGCGGATGAGGATATGTCCCGACGAAACCCGCTCGCCGCCGTAACGCTTGACGCCCCGGCGCTGGCCGTTCGAATCACGTCCGTTGCGGCTGGAGCCTTGACCCTTCTTATGTGCCATCGCGGGAGCCTCGGTCTGTAAGAAACACGGCCTGGGGGGGTAACGGACGGCCAGACGGAACCAAACGGCCGCCCCCCGGCAGCCCGGGTGAAGATCGGCTGAGCCCCATTTTTTACCGGTAGACCCAGCGGTAGTCAACGTCGCCAGGCAGACCAAGGCGAATCTCGGCCTCGTGTTCGTGCAACTCGTCGCTCGGACGCCAGAAATTGAGCTGCAGCGTCTTGTGGGTGAAGGTGCGTCCCTGGTCCGTATCCTCCCAGCGGTAGGCGGTGCTCAGCCCTGCAACGTAAACCCGGAACTGATCGGTCCGCGGATCGACGTCGGACCAGGTGGCCACGCCCCAGACGCTGTGGTCCTCTTGATCCGTGCTCGGCGAAATCTCGCCGATGATACGGGTCGAATCGAGCAACGGCCGGCGCGGGTCTTCGCGGCGACGGATCACTTCCAGCGCAGCCGGAATGACGCGATCGGCGTACTGCTTCTTCTGATCGACGCTTTCCAATACGAACCGCGGCACGAAGCGGACCGGCTGCGGGTTCAAGTTGCGCACCCGGTAAACCAGGTACCAAACCAGCTTGGTGGTCTGGGTGCCGTCGCGGCGAGGTAGATCCACTTCGACAAACCGCACTGGCTTGAAGCTGAACTCCAGGTCGCCGATCTGATGTTCGAAACGTACGTCCTTGGCCCACTTGTAGTCGGGGTTGACCTTCAGCAGCTCGACCACGTCGTGACGGCTGAACGTCTCTTCGTGCTGCCGCTGCGGGGCAATGGTGGTCAGCACCCCCGGGGCGAGTTTGCGATAGCCCTCGGCCGCCGCGTCGACGTCGGCCGCACCGGCGGTGTCGCTCGGCAAAGCCGCCAAGAGGGCCAGCCCAAAGGCTACGAGGGGCAGGCAGCGGGGCGCGTGGGTTCGGCTCATCGGGATCACTCGGAGCGGGCACGCGCCGCAAAGCGGCCTTGGCCCAAAACTTGGCAGCCGGCGGTTCGCGGCGGCCTTTTTTCAGGATACGTGCCCCAAGGACCGTAGACAACGAACCCACCTGCGAATCGGCCCGGCCGGGCTTCCTACGATCCGCACAGACGGTCGAATCCGATTTGTCAGGCCGGCCTCAATTCCCAGGACAGCCATTGCCGGCGCGAATCGGCCCGGGCCAGGTCGGCCGCATCGCGGTAATGACGCTGCGGCACCTGCCGGCCGCTGATCGCCAGGTCAATTTCCGGCACGTCGAACGGCCAGGGGGATACCGTCACCAACCCCGCGGCGAGCGGGTTCCACTCGATGACGGGTCCATCGGGCGTGGGGAAGCTCAGCGGTTCGTGACGCGGCGCGCAGCAGAACCACAGGCTCAAAAAGTCGAACATTCGCAGTTGAGCGAGCCCTCGCGCGGCGATGGCCGGCGTGGCACCGGTCTCGGCGCGGACCCATTCGTCGAGCCAGGCGTGGCGCCTCGATTCCAGCTCCGAGCGCCAGGCCGTGCTGAGCGTCGCTTCGCTGCGCTGTGTCGCGCCCATCTCGGCCAGCAACGAAAAATGCCCTGCGACGAGCCAGGCGGGCAAGGGCCCGTGCTGGGCAGCCAGCTCGACGGAACGGCTCCAGATTTCGAGATACTGGGCCTCGGGCATCTCGAGAAAGTCGACCGGCTTGCCCGAGTCGGGATCGACCTGCGGCTGCTGTTCCCACTCGATCCAGCCGTCGTCATGATGATCGACCGCGTAGAGCACGGCATCGCGCGGTGCCAAAGGCTGCACGCCGCCGCCCAGCCACGATTCGGCCAGGTCGGCCGCCAGGGCCGCGTGATCGACCTGGGAAAGCAGCAGCCAACTCGGACCGTCTTCGGCGTCGGGGACTTCTCGGCGAATCATGCGGACATCTCCTCGCCCGCATTGTAGCCACCCCCGCACGACCGCACGCGCCGCTAGCCGCGCGCCTTGGCGTTGCTCGGGTCGGCGGCCGTCGGCTCGCCCTGCTTGGCGAACTCGATACTGCTCGCCATCTGGGCGTCGAGTTCGCCCAGTCGAGCTACGGCGTCGGCCTCCATCGTAAAGGCGAACACCACCTGGCGACCGTTGGGACCGGTCACCAGGTAGTAGTGCCATTCGACGGCCAAACCGTCGACTTTGCCTTGGGCCACGACTTTGTTGATCGTCAATTCCGAACTGGTTTTCCCTTCGGACGCCTCGACGATCTGCTCGATCGACTTGCCGAGCGACTGCTCGACCTGGGCCCGGAACGACTCGAGTGACGTGGGACGATCGGCCGTGGCCGTAACCAGCGAAACATTGGCTTGCGCCACCATGTCACCCCGGTCCACGAGCCGGAAGATGGCCGACTCGGGCGACTGGCTGATCACGTGCCAGCGCCGATCGTAGGCGAATGCGTAGCCGCTGTCCGAGCGGAATTCGAGTTGCAGCAACTCCGGCGCCGGCGCCTCGGGCAGTTGCTCCAACACCTCGTCGGCCAGCAGTTCCGGCTGCTCCGCCGGCACGACTTTCATCTGCAACCGTGCCGTGAGTTCCAGGCCTGGGCCGACGTGGCCGATCGAGCGTTTTTCCTTGGTCAGCAAGGCCACCCAGGTCAACCGCGCCGATTCGAGATCGAATACCGCCTTGGCCTTCACTTCGACTTCCGTGGCCACTCCGGCCACCGCGCCGCTCACCGTGCCGGCGATGTCGACCTTGGCCTTGGTGCCTTCGACTTTGCTGAGGGTGCCTTTGACCTCGTGGGTACTGACTGCGTCCAGATCGAGCAGCGCGGCCAGGACCTGCTCGGTCACCGGCCAGGAGTCGCCGATGGCCACCTTGCCGTTGGGCAGCAAACCCTCGACCATCAGGCTGTTGCCCGGCACTTCGAGCAGGTCGAGATCGTCACGGGTCAAAAGTGTCGTCGGGCAGTAGAACAACGTCCCGTCCAACTGGCGCTCGACGCCGATCAGACGGCGTTCACCGGTCAATTCGGGCTGCATGCGGTGGCCGTCGATTTCGATCGTCGCTTGGGCCTGCGAGTAATTGCGCAGCCCCTTGCGACCGGCGAGGGTGTCGTCGCCCAAATCGATCAGGCGTTCCTCGTAGGCCATCCGGCCGCCAACGGCCAGCGTGTGCTTCTTGATCGCATGGTCTTCGCGCAAGAGCAGGTCGCCTTTGGCCTCGAGCAGCAGTTCGACCTTCTGGGCGTCGCCAGGGGAGTAACCGCTGCGCAGGTCATAGAGGGTCGCCGGGTCGGCGGCCACGCCGATGCCTGCAAACCCAGCAGTCGCCAGAAGAATCAAGGCAATCGCAATCGTGGATCGAGGCATCGTCCAACTCCGGGGCTGACCTGCGCCGCAATGCGGCGAATCAGGTCTTGGATCGACCCGGAGGGTCGCGACGGTTGAGCCGATTCTGCGGGTACACCTCCCCCCCATTCCGGGCAGACCCCATTGATGCGGTCTGTTTGGCGCCCAAATAAGTCGCTAGCTAAGCGTAATTCATTGGCAGTAAATGCCGAAATAGCCTACATTTACGATGATGCATTCAGACGGTTTCCAGGCTGCGAGCCGAGACCGAAAAAATCGTCAAAATCGAGCGAACTTCCAGCGAGCAAGGAGACACTTGGTTACGTAGTAAGCGTGTCGTGGTTTTTGTCTGCCGGCGGCAACAAAAGCTGCGTCAGATTGCCTCGGGCCACGGGGCCCGAGTGCGCGACGGCCGCCGGAGGCGGATCGTGCCCAAAACGGCTGGCACGATCCTTGCCTGCGAAACGGATGACCGTCTGGGCGCCGCGTAAGGACGCGAGGAACCGTCGCCTGGTACCGCCGGAAGAGGTAACCAACATGCACGCTGATTATCGCAACCCGGGTCTCCGCGAATTTCGCGACCAACAAGTTCGTTTTGCGCCCCGCGAAAAAAAGATCGAACAGGTCAACCGCGCCGAGCGGTTGCTGACCGAGATCAATCCCCGCGCCGACTACAGTTACGGCGACATCTGCCACAAGATCACCGGCTTTCGGCCCGAGTCGTATCCGCATCTGCGGATTACCGGCGACGAGGCGCGGCACGACTTGTTGCTGTTGATCGAGGACTTGTCGGACGCGGCCGAGTTGCGCGCCGACGCCGTCGGCGAAAAGGTGCTGACGGTCGAAGAGTTGAGCAAGCTGTTCAACGTCTCGACGAAGACCGTTTCGCGCTGGCGGCAGCAAGGCCTTGTCAGCCGGCGGTTCATGTTCGACGGCGGCCGTAAGCGTGTCGGCTTCCTGCAAAGCTCGGTGAAGCAATTCGTCGACAAGAATGCCGAACGCGTGCAGCGCGGCGCCCGCTTCAGCCAGCTCTCCGAGGAAGAGCGCGACACGATCATCGATCGGGCCCGGCGGCTGGCGCAGGCCGGCGCTTGCCCGGCCGAAGTCGCGCGCCGCGTCGCCGAGCGGCTGGGCCGTAGCGTCGAGACGATCCGCTACACGATCAAGAACTACGACGAGCAACACCCCGCGACGGCCGTCTTCCCGGAAACCACCGGACCGCTGAACGATTCGGCCAAGGCCCGGATCTACCAGCAATATCGCCGCGGCGATTCGGTCGACGTGCTCGCCCGCCAGTTCTGCCGCAACAAGACCAGCATCTACCGCGTGATCAACGAGATGCGGGCGCGGCGGCTGCTGGCGCTGCCGATGGATTACATCGACAACCCGTTGTTCCGCACGCCGCAAGCGGAAAAGGCCATTCTCGGCGCGTCGATGCCGTCGGGTCCCGAGGGCGGTTCGCGCCGCGTTCGCCCGCCGGCAGGCTTGCCGCCTTACCTGGCGAGCCTGTACGAGGTGCCGCTCTTGACGCGCGAGCAAGAGGCCTACTTGTTCCGCAAGATGAACTACCTTAAATACCGCGCCCGTAAACTGCGCGACGCGCTCGATCCGACGCGTGCCCGCAGTGTGGTCATGGACGAGATCGAACGGCTCTACGAAGAGGCCGTGGCGGTCAAGAACCAGGTCACCCGGGCGAACCTGCGGCTGGTGGTGTCGATCGCCAAGCGACACGTTGGCCAGAGCGACAACTTCTTCGAGCTGGTCAGCGACGGCAACATGTCGCTGATCCGCGCGGTCGAGAAATTCGACTATGCCCGCGGGAACAAGTTCAGCACGTATGCCACGTGGGCCATCATGAAGAACTTTGCCCGCACGATTCCCGACGAGCACAAGCAGCGCGATCGCTTCCGGACCAGCTTGGACGAGATGTTCACGGCGACGCCGGACGACCGCAGCGACGAAATCGAACAGGAATCGGCCCAATCGCAGCGCGAAGCGCAGGTTGGGCGGATTCTCGAGCGGCTCGACGAGCGCGAAGCCAAGATCATCATCAGTCGCTTCGGCCTCGACCACCGCAGCGAACCGTTGACGCTCAAGGAAGTCGGCGCCGAAATGGGGGTCACGAAAGAGCGCGTGCGGCAGATCGAGGCCCGTGCCCTGAGCAAGCTGCGGCAGGCGGCCGTCGAAGAAAAGATCGAAGTGCCCGACTGATCGGCTCCACGCGAGCTCGCCGCCGGCACTCCGAACCAGTCGCTGCACCCTGAACCCCACCGACCCACGCCTCGTCTCTTTTAGGGAGACGGGGGACGTGGGTCGCGGACTTTGAGGCTTGCGAGCTGCTCCCTCGGGGTGGGGCGCCGCCTCGAACCGCTACAGCCGGCAAGTCTTCGCAGGGCTCGTCATGTGGGGCGAGCCAGGCAATCTAGGAGGCCCGGTTCTTGACCGCATCCCCATTGAACAGAAAGGCAACGTAGATATACTCTTTGAATTTTCGACGGTTCGCGCAGCTGGCTAGCGTAGCTCAACTGGCAGAGCAGCTGATTTGTAATCAGCAGGTTGTGGGTTCAAGTCCCTCCGCTAGCTCGTGATGCACCTGCGGATCGAGCCCAGTTACGCCACAGAGTGCGGGACCGCCAGTAGCAGCGGACCGCGCAGAGGAGCCCGAAACACACGAACACAGCCTCGGCCGGTGCCGATCTCCGGGGGGTTTCCCGAGCGGTCAAAGGGGTCAGACTGTAAATCTGATGGCTATGCCTTCACAGGTTCGAATCCTGTACCCCCCAATCCCGGTTTCTCGGGCCCATGGCCATCTCGAATTTGAGCCGCAACGGCATAAATTCGGGGCAGCGTATCCCGAGTAAGCACACCGACCGAAGCACGAGCCTGCAGCACCCTGCCTTGCTCGCCGAGACTTGCCGGAAGGCCCTGCGCCGCGTGCCGATTCGCGCGTCCGGCGAATTCTGAGGGAGCCCGTTGTCGAACGGCGAACAAAAGTGCACAATCACGATTTCGCCTGGAGCGGCGGAATCAGCCTTGGAGGCACCTCGACCTAGGAGGCAATGAGCCCGGAGGGGGCCAAAGACAGAGACACGATTCGGCGATGACACGTCGGCGATGACACGATTCGGCAATCGTGACGCGCCCGCCCAGGGAGCGGACACGCCGGGTTGCCGGCGGCAAACCATCCTGCCCGCGCAGAATCCTGCCGGCGCAGAATGGCCTGCCAGCGCAGGATGGCGCACCCTGCGCAGAACGGCCGATGGCGGAACGAGGACTGCGCAACGCGGGTGTAGCTCAATGGTAGAGCAATAGCCTTCCAAGCTAAAGACGAGGGTTCGATTCCCTTCACCCGCTTGGAACAGGCACAACAGAATCCACACGACGACCAAACCGCAAGCGGCGCACGAAAGACACCGCGCACGAACAAACCCACAAGACGGCGACGAGCACTGAATCAAGCGAACCGGGCAAGCAATTGACAACGCAGCGGAACGAACCGGAGGCGGCAACGCCTGTGACCCCTCGCACCATCCACCGGCTGCTGTAGCTCAGTTGGTAGAGCGCGTCCTTGGTAAGGACGAGGTCACGGGTTCAAGTCCCGTCAGCAGCTTTTCCCGCGACAGGTTTTCCAGGACGCATCGCAACTGATCACTCCCGCCGACGATCGCGTCCTCGCACACACGCGTTCATTCATCGCAGCAAACTGATTCCAAAACACCACTAAACGCAACGACTACGGAGAATTTCGAGAAATGGCGAAGGCAGTCTTCGAGCGTAAGAAGCCGCACGTCAACGTGGGCACGATCGGCCACATCGACCACGGTAAGACGACGACCACCGGCGCCCTGCTGGCCGTGCAATCGGCCAAGGGTCTGGCCAATTTCAAGTCGTATGCCGATATCGCCAAGGGCGGTACGGTGCGCGACGAAACGAAGACGGTCACCATCGCCGTCAGCCACGTCGAATACGAGACCGAGAACCGGCACTATGCCCACATCGACTGCCCGGGCCACGCCGACTTCATCAAGAACATGATCACCGGTGCCGCCCAGATGGACGGCGCCATCCTGGTCGTGTCGGCCGCTGACGGCCCGATGCCCCAGACCCGCGAGCACATCCTGCTGGCCCGGCAGGTCGGTGTGCCGGCGTTGGTGGTGTTCCTGAACAAGGTCGACCTGGTGGACGACGAAGAGCTGCTCGAGCTCGTCGAATTGGAGCTGCGCGAGCTGCTGACCCACTTCGGCTTCCCGGGTGACGAGATTCCGATCGTTCGCGGCTCGGCCAAGGCGGCCTACGACAACCCGAAGGACCCGGAAAAAACCAAGTGCATCGCGGATCTGCTGGCCGCGGTCGACTCGTACATTCCCGAGCCGGTGCGCGACATTGACAAGCCGTTCCTGATGGCGGTCGAAGACGTGTTCTCGATCGAAGGCCGCGGTACCGTGGCCACCGGTCGTATCGAGCGTGGGATCGTCAAGGTCGGCGACGAAGTCGAGATCATCGGCTTCACCGACAAGTCGGCCAAGACGACCTGCACCGGCGTCGAAATGTTCAACAAGACGCTCGACTCGGGACAAGCCGGCGACAACGTCGGCTGCCTGTTGCGTGGCGTGAAGCGCGAAGACATCGAGCGCGGCCAGGTGCTGGCCAAGCCCGGTTCGATCACGCCGCACACCAAGTTCGAGGCCGAGGTCTACGTCCTGTCGAAGGAGGAAGGTGGACGCCACACGCCGTTCTTCAGCGGCTACCGTCCGCAGTTCTACTTTCGCACGACCGACGTCACCGGCAACGCCAAGCTGCTGGGCGGCGCCGAAATGTGCATGCCCGGTGACAACGTCAAGATTGAGGTCGAGCTGATCTCGCCCATCGCCATGGACGACGGCGTCCGCTTCGCCATTCGCGAAGGCGGTCGTACGGTCGGCTCGGGCGTGGTCACGAAGATCCTGGCCTAAGCGTAGCAACAAGATTAGTTCAGGCGACGACTCCGGCGGCCACGGCTCGCCGGGGACCGTCTGCCAAGGAGGACTCGGGCGCACGGACGGTCGCCGGGCTCAGTACACGCAGCCCGCGCGACCGACTGCGTCTCTAGGCCTCGCCAAACCGGGTGATCCGGCCAAATAACGATTGCGGGGCGTCGCGGGGCAAGCGACCCGCGGAGCACGGTGCCTGTAGCCCGGGAGGAGTTCGTTAGGGGTGTAGCTCAATTGGTAGAGCACTGGTCTCCAAAACCAGCGGTTGCGAGTTCGAGTCCCGCCGCCCCTGCCATACAACGAGTGGGCCATACAACGAATGGAATGGAGGCCCGGCGTCAGGCCCGGCCCGGGATGAAGCCGCCGGTAAATCGGTAAACCGTAGTGCGAGGCAAAGGGCAGCCCGGCAAAGGGCAGCACCGTCGGGAGTAGTCAGGGCAGTCGGGAACAATTCGGTCCGCAACACCGCGGTGACGGGCAGCAAGCAGGAAAGCGTCAGCAGGCAGCAGAGTACAGCGAGGCACGAACCAGTCGCCGGCAACCGCCGGACAACAAGGACACAATCGCCGCCCGGCAGGAGCGTCGCACGAAGCGGCGGGTCGAGGCGCGCAGAGGCCCTGAGAGGTCGGGATGGCCCAAACAGAAGGGGTCCTGAGAGATGGGTATGGCGCAAGAAAAGACGTCGACCTGGGGGATGTTCACGCGCGAAATCTTCCAGTCGGGACTGTACAAGCGATCGCAAGGCAAACTGGTACGTCAGGCCACTTTTGGCGGTCTGGCGGCGGGCGTATGTTTGGGATGCTACTCACTAAGCAACTATCTGGTCTCGTGGCCCGCCATGTGGCGTTTCGGCTTGCCGTTCGCCGTGTTGCTGGCTGCCGGCTGGCTGTGTTATCGCCTGGTCAACGTGCCGCAGTTCGCCGACTTCCTCATCGCCGTGGAAGCCGAGTTGAGCAAGGTCACCTGGCCAACCCGGGGCGGCATGTTCCGCAGCGCGCTGGTCGTGATCTTCACGATCGTCGCGATGTCGCTCTTGCTGTTCCTGTACGACACGGTGTGGAGAGCGTTTTTGCATGCGCTCGGAGTAATGGGTTAGTAGTTGCCCGGCGGCAGGCACCGAAACACGGTGACCCCAGCCAGGGCCGAGGACGAAGGAAAACGGGTCCGTGATCGACGAGCAGGACAACTCGTTGGCAGTACCGCCAGGCGATGGCCCCGGGGCCGATGGCTCGGGGTTCGCGCACGCCGAACCAGCGGGGTCGTCGGGCTCGGCGGGTGATGCGTCGGCTGCGGAATCGTCGTCGACGCACGACGCTGCAACCAATCCGCCCGAAGCCGCACCAGAACCGGGCGACGACGAAAGCAGCTGGGTCAGCCGGCCGCAAGGCGCCTACGAAGACGAGCGCGACGATGTCCGCCCCCTGGAAGAGAGCGTCGATTCGTCGATGCCTCCGGCCGACAGCCTGGAGAAGAACTGGTACATCCTCAAGGTGCAGAGCAATCGCGAGGATTCGATCCGCGACGCCCTGCAGCGCAAGGTCTCGATCGCCGGGCTCGACGCTTACTTCGGGGACATTATTGTCCCCTCGGAGAAGGTCACCGAGCTGAAAAACGGCAAACGCCGCGTGGTGCGACGCAAGCTCTACCCGGGCTACATCGTCGTCAACATGGCGTTGACCGAAGAAACCTGGTTCCTGGTCCGTGAGGTGCCGGGCATCGGCGACTTCACCGGCTCGGGCGGCAAACCGACGCCGATGCCGACGAGCGAGGTCGCCAAGATCGTCGCCAAGGCCGAGGAAAAGACGGAAGAACAGCCGCGGCTGAAGATCAACTTCAAGACGGGCGACCGGGTCAAGATCAACGAAGGCACCTTCGAGAACTTCGAAGGCGACGTCGAAACGATCGACCAGTCGAACGGCCGCGTGACGGTGATGATCAACATCTTCGGGCGCTCGACGCCCGTCGAGCTCGAATATTGGCAAGTCGAGGCGCTGTAGTCGAGGCGCTGGAAGCGTCCCCGGCCGGCGGCCTCGCCAGGCACACCTTTACCGAACAACTGAAACACTAGTCCCGCAACGGCGGCCCCATGGCGAAGCAACTCGTAGCAACGGTCAAATTTCAATGCCCCGGCGGCACGGCCACGCCGGCGCCCCCCGTCGGTACGTCGTTGGGCCGACACGGCATCAACCTCGGCCAGTTCGTGCAGCAGTTCAACGATCGCACGAAAGAGGCCCGCGGCATGCCCATCCCGGTCGTCGTGAACGTCTACAACGACCGCAGCTTCGATTTCGTCTGCAAGAGCCCGCCGGCCGCGGCCCTGTTGAAGCAGGCCGCCGGTCTGGCCAAGGGTTCCGGTGTTCCCAACAAGGAAAAAGTTGGCAAGGTCACGCAGGCGCAAATCGAGGACATCTGCAAGCAGAAGTCCGCCGATTTGAACGCTCGCGACCTCGAGCACGCCAAGCGGATGATCGAAGGTACGGCCCGCAGCATGGGCTTGGTCGTCGAGAAGTAAGCCGTCCACGAATTCCCCGTCGAGCATCCCACAGTCGAGCATCCCACAACCGCCACGAATCATCATGCCGAAGCAAACCAAGCGCTACCGGGCCATGTCCGCCAAGTTCGATCCCAAGAAGGCCTATGCCCTGGGTGAGGCGGTCGCGATCCTCAAGCAATTCAATACCACGAAGTTCGATCAGTCAGTCGAGATCGCGATGCGGCTGGGCGTCGATGCCAAGCAGGCCGATCAGCTCGTCCGCGGCTCGATCGTGTTGCCCAACGGCATCGGCAAGTCGCTCCGCGTCGTCGTGTTCGCCAAGGGCGACCTGGCCGAGCAAGCCAAGGCGGCCGGCGCCAATGAGGTCGGCGCCGAAGATTTGGCCAAGAAGATCAAGGACGGCTGGACCGAGTTCGACGTCTGCATCGCCACGCCCGACATGATGGGCCTGGTTGGTCCGTTGGGAAAAGTGCTGGGTCCGCGCGGGCTGATGCCCTCGCCGCGTGCCGGCACGGTGACGCCCGACGTGGCCAAGACAATCAAGGAATACAAGGCCGGTAAGGTGGAGTTCCGCAACGACGCCGGCGGCGTGGTGCATGCCGTGGTCGGCAAACTGAGCTTCGACGTCGCGAAGCTCACCGAGAACATCGAAGCGTTCATCAACCACATCAACCATATCCGTCCGGCCGCCGCCAAGGGGCACTACGTGAAGAGCATCACGATCAGCGCCACGATGAGCCCCGGGCTGACGGTTGCCGCCTAAGCAAGATTAACCGTATTTATCCCACTGGCCTTCGGGCCGCGAATCGAGTCGCGTTATGAGCCGACATGTCAAAGAACTGATCGTCAACGACCTCAAGCAGCGTCTTGATGGCGTGAATGACCTGGTGCTGGTCAGCCTGGCGGGCATGACGGCCAACAACAATTACCGCCTCCGCAAAGAGCTGCGTGACAAGAAAATCAACGTCTTGGTGGTGAAGAACAGCCTGGCCCGGCTGGCGACCGAAGGCACCGTGCTGGCGCCGGCGTTCGAAGGCGCGGCCGGCTCGACGGCCATTGCCTGGGGTTCGGAAGACATCGTCTCGCTGTGCAAGGAAATCGCCCGTGCCGCCGGCGACAAGGCCAACGCCCCGTTCGAGGCCCGCGGCGGCGTGATGGATGGCTCCCGCCTGGCGGCCGGCGACGTCGAGAAGGTCAGCAAATGGCCTTCGCGCCACGAACAGCTGTGCATCCTGGTCGGACAGATTCTCGGCCCAGGATCGACGCTCGCCGCGCAACTGTCCGGCCCAGGCGGCGCCTTGGCCAGCCAGATCAAGAGCCGCGCCGAGGGCGACGACGCCGGTGGCGATGCCCCGGCCGCCGAGGAAGCAGCGCCGGCCGCAGAGTCCTGAGCCAGAACCGTGTCCTGAGTCAGCACCGTCCTGAGAACGAGCCCCCCTGAATCAACGATGGCCGGCCAACGCCCGGCTGCGAGCCCGATAAACCCCTGACCCCAACGGCGGGAGCCGCCACGACTCGCGGAGTCGTCGGTGGCAAGCCTGCCCTGAGCACCCTTCGAGAAAGGACAGTTTGGATCCGATGGCCACCGACACCGCAACCCGCGAATTCAACAGCGACATCAAGACGCTCGGCGAACAGATCGTCGGCCTGACGCTCAAGCAGGCAAAAGAACTGAGCGACTACCTCGACGAGGTCCATGGCATCAAGGCGGCCGCTGGCGGCGGCGTCATGATGATGGCCCCCAGCGATGGCGGCGCCGGCGGCGGTGCTGCCCCGGCTGCCGAGAAGACCGAGTTCGACGTCGTGCTCGAGAACTTCGGCGCCAACAAGCTGGGCGTGATCAAGGTCGTCCGCGCCATCACCGGCCTGGGCTTGAAGGAAGCCAAGGATCTGGTCGAAGGTGCCCCCAGCAAGGTCAAGGAAGGTGTCTCGAAGGAAGACGCCGAGAAGATCAAGAAGGAACTCACCGAGGCCGGTGCAACTGTCTCGCTGAAATAGCCGTTGTTTGCTCGCGACCGTCTCGAACCGGGGATGGCCGCCCGTTTTCCACCGTCGCCGGGTGCACTTGACCTGCGGCAGATAGTTGAAAAAGGGCAACCGGCCTACAGCAGAGTTCGAGACGCGTCCGCCCGACGGTGTGCGCCTGCTGACGGCAGGCGGCCTCCTGACGGCGGGCGCCCGGAAAGTGGGCAAGGCAGCCGCTCGGAACGACTGGCTTCGTGGTTCGTCAACTTGGCACCCCAAACACCTCACGGTCGAGGCGCGCGTCCGGGTCGATTGGCCCTGGCTCGCAAGGGGGGAGACAGAGATTGAGCTTGAACTTGGGTCGACACGCACGTGTGTTGTCCTCCGCGTGTCGCGCTGCGCGCTTCTCGCCCCTTGCATCCGCCCGTCGCGATGCCCGTCGGCCTTGCGCCGTGGAAGCTGCATCTCCGGTCGCCCGCCGGCCCGACGCCGTCCTGTTCCGTGCTTGGTTGAGCATGAACCCGGCTCCTCGCTGGCGAGGGGCCGCGCCCGCTGCCGATCGGGCCGCCGTCGCGTCGTCAGCGCGACGCCGCGGCTGGTCGCGTTGGACCCTTGAACCCGCCTGCAACTGAATTTGCCCGCAACTGAATTCGCCCTGGTACCAGGAGCACTTGCGCTATGCCTTGCCCTGCTGAACGCCGCGTCCGCCCGAAGGAAGTTCGCCGTTTTGGCCGCCGCCCCGATGCGCACGCCATCGCGGACCTGACCGAGATCCAAACTCGGAGCTACGAGGCGTTTCTCCAACTGGACGTGCCGCTCGAGAAGCGCAAGGACCAGGGGATCGAATCGGTCCTCAAAGAAATCTTCCCGATCGAGAGCTACGACAAGACGCTGCGGCTGGAATACCTCGGCTACGAGCTGGGCAAGCCGCGCTACGAGCCGGACGAATGCCGGCAGTTGCGGCTCACCTACGGCCGGCCGTTCAAGATCATGTTGCGGCTCACCAAAGACCAGCCGCACGACGAAGCGGTCTACCTGGGCGACATGCCGATCATGCTCGGCGGTGGTGAGTTCATCATCAACGGCGCCGAACGCGTCGTCGTCAGCCAGTTGCACCGCAGCCCGGGCGTCGACTTCGTCAGCGAGACCGAAGGCGGCGAGCAGAAGATGCATAGCTGCCGCATCATTCCCGAGCGCGGCAGCTGGATCGAACTGAACGTTACCAAGCGCGACACCCTCAGCGTGCGCATCGACCAGAGCGGCAAGTTCTCGGCCATGACGCTGCTGCGGGCGATGGACCCGAAGCTCAGCCACAACGCCGACCTGTTGCGGGCCTTCTTCAACTCGACGACCGAAAAGATCGTCGATGGCCGCAGCGTGTCGAAGATCGAAGGCAAGTATGCCGTCGACGACGTGGTCTACCCCGCATCGAGCCAGAACGCCGGCGAGATTATCGTCGAGGCCGGCAACAAGATCACCAAGAACGCCGCCGAGCTGATCTGCACCTCGGGCCTGACGAGCGTCGAGGTGTCGAGCGAGATCAAGGACCCATTGATCCTGGCCAGCCTGGAAGAAGACAACACGGCCAGCCACGAAGAGGCGCTGCTGAAGATCTATCAACGGCTGCGTCCCGGCAACCCGCCCAACCTGGACAAGGCGCGGGCCCTGTTCTTCGAGAAATTCTTCGACACGAACCGCTATCGCCTGGGCCGCGTGGGCCGCTTCCGGATCAACCGCAAGCTGGGCCTGAACATCAGCGAAGACGTGATGACGCTGCGAGCCGAGGACCTGATCGCGGCAATCAAGTACCTATTGGGGCTGCGGGCCAAGGACGAGGCGTTCGAGGTCGACGACATCGACCACCTGGGCAACCGCCGTCTGCGAACGATCGACGAACTGGCCGCCGACGAATTGCGCAAGGGCTTCCTCAAGCTGCGCCGCACCGTGCAGGAGCGAATGAGCTTGAAGGACGTCACCGACATGACGCCGCGGAGCCTGATCAACGTCAAGAGCGTCTCGGCCGCGATCGAGTATTTCTTTGGCCGCGGCGAGCTCTCGCAAGTGGTCGACCAGACCAATCCGTTGTCGATGCTCACGCACGAACGGCGGCTCTCGGCCCTCGGCCCCGGCGGCTTGAACCGCAAGCGTGCCGGCTTCGAGGTGCGCGACGTGCATATCTCGCACTACGGCCGGATCTGCCCGATCGAGACGCCGGAAGGTACGAACATCGGCCTGATCTCAAGCCTGGCGATCTACGCCGGGGTCGATGAATACGGCTTCCTGGTCACGCCGTACATCAAGGTCAACAAGGGCAAGGTCACCAGCGAAGTCGTGTGGCTGCGGGCCGACCAGGAGAGCGAGGCTTACGTCGCGCCGGCCGACGCGGTGGTCGAACACGACCGCCTGCAAGGCGATACGATCGTGGCTCGGTACCGTGCCGACTTCCAGTTGGTGCCGGTCGAAGACATCGAGTACATGGACGTCTCGCCTAGCCAGATGGTGGGCGTCTCGGCGGGCCTGATTCCGTTCCTGGAACATGACGACGCCAACCGCGCGCTCATGGGCTCGAACATGCAGCGGCAGGCCGTGCCGCTGCTGGTGGCCGAACCGCCGCTGGTGGCGACCGGCATGGAACGCGACGTGGCCCGAAATTCGGGCATGTTAGTCCGTGCCCCGCGCAAGGGCACGATCACCCACGTCGACGCCGAGCGGATCGTGTTGAGCACTTCGAGCGGAGAAGAAGTGTTCAAGCTCCGCAAGTTCGTCGGCCTCAACGAGCGGACCTGTCAGAACCAGAAGCCGATCGTCAAGGTCGGTCAGAAGGTCGAAAAGGGCGACGTGCTGGCAGACGGTGCCGCGACCTTCCTGGGCGAGCTGGCCCTGGGCCGCAACGTGCTCGTGGGCTTCATGGCCTGGGACGGCTTCAACTTCGAGGACGCGATCATCATCAGCGAAGAGCTGGTGCAGAACGACACCTACACCTCGATCCACATCGAGGAGTTCGACATCGAGATTCGCGAGACGAAGCTCGGCCGCGAGGAGTTCACGCGCGACATCCCCAACGTCAGCGAGCGTGCCCTGCGCAATCTCGACGAAGGCGGCATCGTGCGGATCGGCACCTACGTCCGGCCCGGCGACATCCTCGTCGGCAAGGTCTCGCCCAAGTCGAAGACCGAGCTCACGCCGGAAGAAAAGCTGCTGCACGCAATCTTCGGCCGCGCCGGCGAAGACGTGAAGAACGACTCGCTCGAAGTGCCCTCGGGCATCGAAGGGATCGTGATTCACACGCAGAAATTCTCGCGGCGGATGAGCCTCTCGGAAGACGAACGCCGCAAGTTCGAGAAGGAGCTCAAGGACATCGAGCACGAAGGTAACCAGCAGGTCGCCGGGCTGTTCAAGGTGATGGTCGAGCAGATCGAAGCCGTGCTGGAAAAGCAGATCAAGGACGATGAAGGCAACCGGCTGGTCGACCAGGATCCGAAATTCGTGGTCGAGCAGGCACAGAACTTCCGCATCGAGCAGTTCGACGTCCGCTCGCCGCAGCGCAAGGCCGACATCGAACGGATCTACAAGACCAGCTGGCCAGCCATCGAAGTGGCCATCGACGAGCGCGATCGGCGGCTCAACTCGATGAAGCGCGGCGACGAGCTGCGCAGCGGCGTGTTGCAGATGGTCAAGGTCTACATCGCCACGAAGCGCGTGATCTCGGTCGGCGACAAAATGGCCGGCCGCCACGGAAACAAGGGTGTCGTGGCCAAGATCCTGCCGGTCGAGGACATGCCGTTCCTGGCCGATGGCACGCCGGTGCAAATCCTGCTCAACCCGTTGGGCGTGCCCAGCCGTATGAACGTGGGCCAGATTCTCGAAACCCACCTGGGCTGGGCCGGCGCGCTGTTGGGCTTCCAGGCCATCACCCCGGTGTTCGACGGGGCCTCGGAAGACGAAATCCGCAATTGCCTCGAAGCGGCCGGGCTGCCGCGCCACGGCAAGGCCCAGTTGTACGACGGCCGCACCGGCGACCCGCTCGAGCAGGAAACCACGGTCGGCTTCATCTACATGCTCAAGCTGCACCACCTGGTCGACGACAAGGTGCACGCGCGTTCGACGGGCCCCTACTCGTTGATCACGCAGCAACCCCTCGGCGGCAAGGCGCGGTTCGGCGGCCAGCGGTTCGGGGAAATGGAAGTCTGGGCGCTCGAGGCCTACGGCGCCGCGTACATCCTCCAGGAACTGCTCACCGTCAAGAGCGACGACGTCGAAGGCCGCACCAAGATTTACGAGTCGATGGTCAAGGGCGAAAACACCCTCGAAGCCGGAACGCCCGCCAGCTTCGACGTGTTGACCAACGAGATCCGCGGGCTGGCCTTGAACATGCAACTGGAGAAGCGGCACATCTAGCGCCGCCGTTCGGTTGCCGTCCTCCGCAGCCTGCCGTACGCCCTGCACACTTACTCATGCCGCTACACCCGATCCACGATAAGGAGCACCATTCATGAGCGTCGGAGAAAGCTCTTACGATCGGATCAACGATTACGCCTCGGTCAAAATCAGCCTGGCCCGCCCGCACGACATTCGCAGCTGGTCGTTCGGCGAGGTCAAGAAGCCCGAAACGATCAACTACCGCACCTACCGTCCGGAAAAAGACGGCTTGTTCTGCGAGCGGATTTTCGGTCCGGAAAAGGACTGGGAATGCGCCTGCGGCAAGTACCGCGGCATGAAGTACAAGGGCATGATCTGCGACCGCTGCGGCGTGAAAGTCACCCACAGCCGCGTGCGCCGCAAGCGGATGGGTCACATCGAGCTGGCCGCGCCGGTCGTGCACATCTGGTTCTTCAAGGCCATGCCCAGCCGCCTGGGCAACCTGCTCGACATGAAGACGTCGAGCCTGGAAAAGATCATCTACTTCCAGGACTACGTCGTCATCGATCCGAAGGATACGCCGCTCAAGCAGCGGCAATTGCTGACCGAAGAGGAATACCGCGCGGCCCGCGAGCAATACGGCGAAAACTCGTTCGAGGCCGACATGGGAGCCGAGGCGGTCCGTAAGCTGCTGGTCAGCCTGGACCTGGTCAAGCTCTCCAAGGAACTGCGTGACGAGCTGGTGACGACCAATTCGAAGCAGAAGCAGAAGGACCTGATCAACCGGCTGAAGATCGTCGAGGCCTTGCGCGACAGCGACAACAAGCCCGAGTGGATGGTGCTGGACGTGATCCCGGTGATCCCGCCCGATTTGCGTCCGTTGGTGCTGCTGGACTCGGGCAACTTCGCCACGAGCGACCTGAACGACCTCTACCGCCGCATCATCAACCGCAACAACCGGTTGAAGAAGCTGGTCGACCTCAACGCGCCGGAAGTGATCATCCGCAACGAAAAGCGGATGCTGCAGCAGGCGGTCGACGCGCTGTTCGACAACAACCGCTGCAAGCGCCCGGTGCTCGGCTCGAGCAACCGCCCGCTCAAGTCGCTGACCGACATGATCAAGGGCAAGCAGGGCCGGTTCCGCGAGAACCTGCTCGGCAAGCGCGTCGACTACTCGGCCCGGAGCGTGATCGTGGTCGGGCCGACGCTGCGGCTGCACCAGTGCGGCCTGCCGAAGAAGATCGCGCTGGAGCTGTACCAGCCGTTCATCATTCGCCGGCTCAAGGAGCTGGGCCACGCCGACACGATCAAGAGCGCCAAGAAGATGCTCGAACGGCGCGACGCCGAGGTCTGGGACATCCTGGAAGAGGTGATCAACAACCACCCGGTGTTGCTTAATCGTGCCCCGACCCTGCACCGCATGGGCATTCAGGCCTTCGAGCCGGTGCTGGTCGAAGGCAACTCGATCAAGTTGCATCCGCTGGTGTGCAAGGGCTTCAACGCCGACTTCGACGGCGACCAGATGGCCGTGCACTTGCCGCTGTCGATCGAGGCGCAAGTCGAGGCGCACGTGCTGATGATGTCGACGAACAACATCTTCAGCCCGGCCAACGGCCTGCCGATCATCAGCCCGTCGCAGGACGTGGTGATGGGTTGCTACTACGTCACCATGTCGCTGCCCGGCCGGCCCGGCGAAGGCATGCAGTTCTCGTCGATGGACGAAGTGCAGTTCGCCTACTCGCTGCGCAAGGTCGACACGCACGCCCGCATCAAAGTCAAGCTGCCGCCGTCGCGATATCTCAAGACCGACTCCGAGGCCGACCGTAAGCCGGGGGCCGTGATCGAAACGACCGTCGGCCGCGTCATGTTCAACATGATCCTGCCCGCCGGGATGCCCTTCTACAACATCCCGATGCGTTCGAGCGAGCTGGCCAAGGTGATCTCCGACTGCCACCAGATCTGCGGCCGGCAAAAGACGATCTCGCTGCTGGACGACATGAACCGCTTCGGCTTCCGCGAAAGCACCCGTAGCGGCCTGTCGTTCGCCACCGACGACCTGATCACGCCGCCGACCAAGAGCAAGATCATCGGCGAGGCCGAGAAACAGGTCCTCAAGATTCACAAGCTCTATCAGCGCGGCATCATCACCGAGGGCGAGCGTTACAACCAGGTGCTCGACGCCTGGACGCATGCCCGCGAACGGATCACCTCGGAAATGATGACCGAGCTGGAAAACGACTATCGCCGTCCCGGCTACGTGAACCCGATCTACCTGATGGCCCACTCCGGTGCCCGCGGTGGCGTCGAGCAGATTCGCCAGCTGGCCGGCATGCGCGGTTTGATGGCCAAGCCGTCGGGCAAGATTATCGAAACGCCGATCAAGGCCAACTTCCGCGAAGGCCTGTCGGTGCTCGAATACTTCAGCTCGACGCACGGTGCCCGCAAGGGTCTGGCCGACACGGCCCTCAAGACGGCCGACTCGGGTTACCTGACCCGTAAGCTGGCCGACGTGGCCCAGAACGTGGTGATCACCACGCACGACTGCGGCACCACGCAAGGCATCACCAAGGGAGTCATCTACCGTGGTGAGAAGGTCGAAGTCAGCCTGGCCGACTCGGTGCGCGGGCGCGTCAGCCGCGCCAACATCGTCAACCCGATCACCGACGAAGTGATCGTGCGCGAAGGCGAGATGATCACCCGCTCGACCGCCCGCAAGATCGAAGAGCTCGGCCTGGAGCGAATCCAAGTCCGCAGCCCGATGACTTGCGAAGCGGCGTTGGGCGTGTGCCAGTTGTGCTACGGCATGGACCTGTCGACCGGACAACTGGTCGAAGAGGGGATGGCCGTGGGCATCATCGCCGCGCAAAGCATCGGCGAGCCGGGCACGCAGTTGACGATGCGGACCTTCCACATCGGTGGTACCGCGGCCCGCGCCGTCGAGGAAAGCGAGATCAAGGCCAAGAAGTCGGGTATCGTCAAGTTCACCCGGCTCAAGTCGGTGCGCAACGACGCGGGCATGCAGATCGTGCTCACCCGCAACGGCGAAATCGTGTTGATGGATGCCAAGGGGCGCGACCTCGACAAGTACGAGGTGCCCGCCGGTGCGCAGCTGCTCGTCGAAGAAGACCAACAGGTCGAGGCCGGCACGGTGCTCTGCCGCTGGGACCCGCACAGCATCCCGATCCTGGCCGAAGTCGGCGGTCGGGTGCGCTACGAAGACATCATCGAAGGCGAGACGATGCGGGTCGAACGCGACCCCAGCGGTCACATCCGCCGCTCGATCATGGAGCACAAGGGCGATCTGCACCCGCAGGTCATCCTGGAAGACACCAGCGGCAAGATCCTCGACTTCTACTACCTGCCTGAAAAGGCGCACATCGAAGTCAACGAGGGCGACACGGTTTCGGCCGGTACGCTGTTGGCCAAGACGCCGCGCGAAGTGGCCGGTACGCAGGACATCACCGGCGGTCTGCCCCGGGTCACCGAGATCTTCGAGGCCCGCAAGCCGAAAGACCCGGCCGTGATCGCCGAGATCGACGGCGAGGTCGAATTGCTCGGCGAAAAGCGCCGTGGCAAGCGGACCATCATCGTCCGCAGCGAAAGCGGGATCGAACGCGAGCACCTCGTTTCGCACGGCAAGCACTTGCGCGTGCACGCCAAGGACTTCGTGCGTGCCGGCGAGGCGCTGGTCGACGGGCCGCTGGTGCCGCACGATATTCTGCGGATTTCCGGCGAAGAGGCGGTGCAACACTATCTGACCCGCGAAATTCAGAACGTCTACCGCAGCCAGCGCGTCGATATCGACGACAAGCACATCGAGATCATCGTCGCACAGATGCTGCGTAAGGTGCGCATCGAGTCGCCGGGCGACAGCAGCCTGCTGCCGGGCAGCCTGATGGACAAGTTCGAGTTCCGGCAGGCGAACCAGCGGCTGGCCCAGTGCGTGAAGATCGCCGAACAGGGCGACACCGACTTTGCCGTCGGGACGATCGTGCCGAAGGACGCCTTCGAGCAGACCAACACGCAGACCGAAGCGCTCGGTGGCCGCCCGGCCAAGTCGGCGCGGCCCAAGCCGGCGACGGCCAGCACGCAGCTCTTGGGCATTACCAAGGCCTCGGTGCAAAGCTCGAGCTTCATCTCGGCCGCCAGCTTCCAGGAGACCACAAAGGTGCTGACCGAGGCCGCCCTCAGCGGCAAGGTCGACAAGCTCGTGGGCCTCAAGGAGAACGTGATCCTCGGCCACCTGATTCCGGCCGGCACGGGCTTCAAGATCCACGTCGAAGGCGAAGTCCGCATCCGTCCGCAAGCGCTCGAGGCCCTGGCCGCCGACAAGGAACGCGTGCTCGAACGGGCGTTCCCGCTGTTGGAAACGGCCGAGGATGGCCGCAAGAGTGCTGCCCCCGCCGGCGACAAGGCCGCCGTGCCCAACCTCGACACCTTGTTGGGTCAGGCACAAGCCGGCGTGACCCCCGGCTCGGCGGGCGACGGCGAAACTGGGGGACAGTAACACCGGCAGTCTGTGGCGCCGTGCGTGACCGTGAAACTGCTAGCAATACCCCGCCGTGCGGCATCGCTCGGCGGGGTTTTTGCTCGCCCCCTGGCCAGAAACTCGCACGATTCTCCGGAGTTTTCTCCGCCTTGACCCGATTCGGCGAGGCGGTAGACTCAGTAATTCGCGCGGGTGGGGCCAATAGCTCGCCGGAGGTGGTAAGCACGTTGCCACGGTCCGCGCTGCCCGCTGCAAACGAAACACACCAGCCTGCTGCCGAAACCGCACCCGTCGAAAGCCTGACATGCCCACGATCAACCAATTGATCAAGCGTCCGCGCCGTCCGCCTCGGAAGTTCAGCAAGTCGCCCGTGTTGGACAAGTGTCCGCAAAAGCGCGGCGTCTGCCTCCAGGTCAAGACGATGACGCCCAAGAAGCCGAACTCCGCGCTGCGGAAGGTGGCCCGCGTGCGGCTGTCGAACAGCAAAGAAGTCACGGTCTACATTCCGGGCGAAGGGCACAACCTGCAGGAACACTCGATCGTGCTCGTCCGCGGCGGCCGCGTACGTGACCTGCCGGGCGTGCGGTACCACATCATCCGCGGCACGCTCGATACGCTCGGCGTGCAGGGCCGCAAGCAATCGCGCAGCATGTACGGCGCCAAGAAGAGCTAACCGCCCAGGACAACCCTGCGCAAGCCGTGCTCGGCGCAGCCGACCCCAGGCGCCGCCCCCCACGTTCAATCACCGCATCAAGATTCATAGCCCCCGCACGACGGGCCCCCTCAGGAACTGCCAGCCATGGGACGCATCACTGCCAGCCAATCGACACTTGCTCCCGATCCGAAGTACGGGTCGAAGCTTGTGTCGAAATTCGTCAACTGCCTGATGTACGACGGGCAGAAGCAGACGGCGCTGCAGGTGGTCTACGATGCGATGGACGTGATTCGCCAGCGGTTGCCCAACGAGAGCGAAATCGACGTCTTCACGCAGGCGATCGAAAACGTCAAGCCCGAGGTCGAGGTGCGTTCGAAGCGAATCGGCGGTGCGGCCTACCAGGTGCCGATGCAGGTGCGCGGCAACCGGCAGTTGTCGCTGGCGATTCGCTGGATCCTTGCCGCGGTACGCGAAAAGAAGGGCCGCGCCACCTACCTCAAGCTGGCCGACGAATTGATCTCGGCCTACAACCGCGAAGGCACGGCGTTCACCAAGCGCGAAAACGTGCATCGCATGGCCGACGCCAACAAGGCGTTTGCCCACTTTGCTTGGTAGGGTGCCCACTTTGCTTGGGAGTGTTCAGTGGGCCTGGTAGCGCCCCGTGGACTTGTTCGCGTCGAACGGATCAAATCTGCGCCGTCTTCGAGGCCCCCCGCCTCGAGACGGCGTTGTTGTTGAGGGACGAGACGAACCGCCGCAGCATCCGTGCAATGTCCCGTCGGGGGGCACCGCGGCCGGAACCGCGATCATGACCAGTCGCCAGCTCGACAACCTGCGCAACATCGGCATCATCGCCCACATCGACGCGGGCAAGACGACGCTCACCGAGCGGATGCTCTACTACAGCGGCGCCAGCCACAAAATGGGCGACGTCGACAAGGGCACCACCGTCACCGACTTCGATCCCGAGGAACAAGAGCGCGGGATCACGATCAACGCCGCCTGCGTGACGTTTCAATGGCGGGGGGTCACGATCAACCTGATCGATACGCCCGGCCACGTCGACTTCACGGCCGAGGTCGAGCGCAGCCTGCGCGTGCTCGACGGCGGGGTCGTGGTGTTCAGCGCTCGCGAGGGGGTCGAAGCCCAAAGCGAAACCGTCTGGCGCCAAGCCGATCGGTATCACGTCCCCCGGCTGGCATTCATCAACAAGATGGACCGTGAGGGGGCCGACTTCGAAGGTACGCTCGACGAGATTCGCAAGCGGCTCGAAGCGCCGGCCATCGCCGTGCAGATTCCCTGGGGCGTCGGCCCGCCGCATGTCCCGAACGCCTTTCGCGGCGTCATCGACCTGATCGACATGCGGGCCCTGACGTTCGACGAGACCAAGCTCGGCGCCGAGGTCTCGGCGGGCGAGATTCCGCCCGAGATGCTCGACGAGGCGCAGCTCTGGCGCGAGCAACTGCTCGACACGCTGTTCAACTTCTCGAACGAACTGGCCGAGCTGCACCTGGCCGGCGAGCACGTGCCGGCCGAGTTGATTCGCCGCGTGCTGCGCGAAGCGACGTTGCACGGCCAGGCGGTACCGATCTTCTGCGGCTCGGCGCTCGATCACATCGGCGTCCAACCGGTGCTCGACGCGGTGATCCAATACCTCCCCAGCCCGGCCGAAAAACCGCCCGTCGAGGGGCACGACCCCAAAAAACCCGACAAAAAGCTCACTCGCAAGCCCGACGTGGCCGAGCCGTTTTGCGGGCTGGTGTTCAAGATCCAGGCCGACAAGCACGGCGACTTGTGTTACGTGCGCGTCTACTCGGGCAAGCTCGAGGCCGGCACCCGGCTCTACAACCCTGGCCGCGACCTCAAGGAAAACTGCACCCAGCTCTGGCACGTGCAGGCCGATCGCCGCACGCAGGTCGAATCGGTCGAGGCCGGCGACATCGTCGGTGTCATCGGGCTGCGCCATTCGGTCACCGGCGACACGCTGTGCCCGACCCAGCACCCGATCCTGCTCGAATCGATCCAGTTTCCGGAGACGGTCATATCGATGGCCATCGAGCCGGAAAGCTCGGCCGATCGCAAGAAACTGGTCGACGCGCTGGAGATGCTCAAGCGCCAGGATCCGACGTTTCGCGCGCAGATCAACGAGGAAACGGGCCAAACCTTGATCAGCGGCATGGGCGAGCTGCACCTGGAGCGGATCAAGAACCTGCTGCTGCGTGACTTCAAGGTCAACGTCCGCGTGCACAAGCCGCGCGTCAGCTACCGCGAAAGCGTCGAACGCCGGGTCGAGGTCGTCGGCGAGTGCAATCGCCAGATCGCCGGGCAGCAATTGTTTGCCCAGGTAAAGATCCGCCTCGAACCGCAAGAGGCCGCCGAGCCGGCCGTCGCGGTCGATCCGGCAGCGTTCAAGCAACTGCCCGAGGTGTTTCTCAATGCGGCGCTCGAAGTCTTGCGGCAGATGGCCCAAGGCGGCGGCTCGCTCGGATTTCCGCTGATGAAGCTGCGCGTAACCCTGCTGGGCGGGGCCCACCAGGAGCCGGGATCGAACGAGATTGCCTTCCGACACGCGGCCGGCGACGCCTTCAACGAGGCCCTGCGCCAGGCCGGGATCGTGCTGTTGGAGCCGATCATGAAGGTCGTGATCATCACGCCCGAGGAGAATCTCGGCGATTTCGTGGCTGATTTGCAGCAGCGGCGGGCCGAGATTTCCGGCACTCAGGTTCGCGGCCGTATGACCCAGATCGAGGCTCGTTCGCCCCTGGCCAACATGTTCGGCTATTCGAGCGCCATGCGGAGCATGAGCCAGGGCCGGGCCAGTTGCTCGATGGAGCCGGCGGCCTATGGGCCCGCGCCGGCCGACGTGCTGCAAAGTTTCCTGTGATCGGCCGTGCCCACCGGATCGGCGCGGTCAAGACCGGCATGCTGGCAAAGTTCCCCCTGATCGACAGGGGCCCCGGGCCTCGCGCTTACGGATAGCGATCCATGAGCTGGCGCATCACAGTCGCCTTCTTCGCGCTGTTGGTGAGCATCACGCTGCTGCGCGCCGCGGTGATTACGTCGCCGCCCTATTTCGACTTCGCGCTGGGCATTTTTCGCGAGGCCGGCTTTCTCTACGAAACCAACTTCGACGTGCTGGCCTTGCGCAACCAGCAAGGCTCGACGATCGAGGGCTACGATCGAGCCTATGTGACGAGCATCGTGCCCTCGGTCGTGGCCTTGCTCTGGACCCTGGGCCTGGGGACGACCGCCACGTTGGCCACGTATCACCTGAGCGTCTTCGCGGCCACGGCGGCCATGACGCTCGGCTTCTTCGGGCTGCTGCGCGATCGCGTGCCCGGGTGGCTGGCCGCCGTGCTGTGTTTCGCGCTGCTCACGACGCCGATCCTGAGCACGCAGGTCGACATGCTGGGTCTTGAAATCTTCATCACGGCCTGCGCCGTTTGGACGGCCCGTTGCGTGGCTCGCGAGCGCTACGCCCAGGCGGCCCTGGTCGGTACGCTGGCGTTCTTCATCAAGCCGACCGGCGCGCTGATTACCGCGGCGACCATCGCCACGCTGTGTTGCTTGCTGGCGGCCGGCTGGCGGTCGGCCGCCGCAAGGCGTCTGGCGTGGGGCCTGGGGTGGAACGTCTTGGCGTTGGCCTGCCAGATCGGCGTGTTTCGCTGGGGTGGGTCTGAAGAGATCATCCGCTCCCACCATGCTCAGGCCCCTTATCTCTTGGCCCTCCTGGCATTGTGCCCCGACGTGTTGCTGTTGATGGCGCTCGCGGCGGTCCTGTTGTTTGTCGAGCTACTCGGCTGGCTATTTTCGCGCGGCGCGCGCGAGCCGTTGCCGGCCGCATTGCACGATCGCCGCGTGGCGCTGTTCTTCTTGCTGTTGGCCGTAGCCGTTCCGCTGATGGTGGTGATCTATGCCCGGACCTTCGCGCCGCGCTACCACGTGTTGTCGATGCCGGCGCTATACATGCTGTTCGCCGCATGGGCGGGCCGCTCCACAGCCCGCACTCGCGTCCTGGCGGGGCTGGCCAGCGCGGTGGTGGCGTTCAACCTGGTCAACTGGAACGGCGCGCTGCTGGTGGAAATCACGCCGCTCAGCCGCCACGCCAGCACGCTGGAACGCAGCCACGAATACCTGGCCGATCATGAATCGAACATTCGGGCCATCCGGCTGTTGGCGAGCGCGGCCGACGACACGCCGCTGCTCGTGTTTCACCCGTTCACGCATTTTGTGACGTACCCTCGGCTGGGCTACGTCGATCGCCCGCTGCGCGGCTATTCCGTCAGCCCGTTCATTTCAACCAACATCGTGCCGGCGTCCCAATTGCTCGTCGATCTGCCGGCTGAGCTGCGCTGCTTCGAGGTCGACAATATTTACTACTACTACGGCCTGGCCTCGCTACCGGAGCGTTCGCCGGACAGCCCGGTGCTCTACGACGATCATTTGCCCTCGCCGCTGGTGATCTACCGCGCAGGGCCCGGCGCGGCGGCTACGACTTCGGAGGCGCGCCGCCGCTGGTATCTCGAGCAATGCTTTCTCGGTCCGGCGGATCCGCGGGAAAATCCGGAACGGGCGCTGCTGCGGGCCCGTGTGCTGCACGGCTCGGGCCTGGTCGCCGCGGCGGCCGAATTGCTCGAGTTGGCGTCGGTGCGGCACGGCGAGCCGGTCGACTTGGAGCTGGCGCTTGCCTCGTATCGGGTCGAGCAAGGACAATTCGCTGCCGCCGAAGAGCGTTTACAGCGGCTGCTCGGCAAGTTCCCCAACTCGGCGGCCGTGCAACTCGAACTCAACCACGTTCGCGCGCTGCGTACGCAAAGCGGGCGCTGAACGGCGCCCGCCGGCAGACTCCATCCCGCGCTGCGGCTCGAAGGCATCGTGCGACCATGAACTCGGCGGCAAGTGATGCAACGGCCGGGCGTACAGCGCGCCGCTGGTGGCACCCCTGGGCAGCCTGCGGCGCAATCTGGCTGGCGATCATCGCCGTGCGATTCGAAGTGATCGCGGCCCCCCCGTACTTCGAGTGCGTGACCGGCCTGTGGAACGAGGCCAGCTACCTGGCCGACACGCAGTTCGACTACCTCCGGCTGCGCTACCACGAAACCTACGTCGGCGCGGGCGGCCCCCGCGCTTACATGGTCAGCGCCTTGCCAACGCTGATCGCGTGGTTCATGCGGAGCCTGCCCGATGCGGCCAGCGTATTCGTCGCGTGCCACCTGCTCGAGTTCCTGGCGGCGGCCGTGACGGTTTTCCTGGTGTATCGCCTGCTGACGCCGCGGACCGGGGCGCTCGTCGCCGCGGCCTGCGCCGCGGCCCTGTGGACCACACCTCAATTCAGTACGCAGACCGACATGCTCGGCATGGATTTGCCGACCGCCTGTTGGTCGGTGACAGCCTGCGCGCTGATTTGCCGCGGCCGGCCAGTACTGGCCGCAGGGGCATGCCTGGGGGCCTTTCTGATGAAGCCCGCGGGCATGCTGATCACGGTCGTGGCGATCGCCTATCAGGTGCTCGCTTTGTTCGGCAATGCCGCGGCTGAGCCCAAACGCAGCGCGTTGCGGCGGCTTGGCGCGCTGGCGGCCCTGGCCCTGGCGCTCGCCGTTCAAACTATTGCCTACCGCTGGAGCGGAATCGACGAGCAACTGTTGGCGCTCGTGGCCAGTGCACACCCCTTGCGCGCGCTGGCCGGCAGCGTTGTCATCTGTCCCGACCTGGTGCTGCTCTCCATCGCGGTGTGCCTGGCGGCCTTGTTTGTTGCCGCGCGCGCGGCACGCGACATCTGGCGCAATCCGGCAGCGCCTCGCGGCGCGGCGCGACTTGCCTGGGCGCTCAACCGGCTTTTGACGCTGCAGCCCGAACTGGTGTTTGCATTGCTCCTGATGCCGGCATTCGTGGCGGCGCTGGTGCGGTTCGGCTATCCGGCCCCGCGCTATTACACGCTTCTGGTGCCGTTCTTATGGGTGGCCGCGGGCGTGTTGTTGCGACAGCTGGTGACCGCACGTGTCGCCGTGGCGCTGATTGTCGGCATGATCGTCGTCAACCTGGCGAACTGGAACGGCCGGCTCTTTCCTCGGTTGGAAGGGCCGGCCGCATACGCCCGCGGTAACGATCGCAGCCACGAGTATTTGCAGGACCTGCGTTCCACCCAGGCCGCTTGCCGGGCGATCGAGCGTTCGGCCAACGCTCCGATCGTGGCCGGGCATCCGTTTCCTTACCTGTTGAGCAATCCATGGTTTGGCTACGTTTCCCGGCCGCTGGCGGGCTACTCACTGAACGCCAGCACGCTGGCCGGCTTTCCGACGGCCGTGACGCTGTTTCGCGATCGCCCTGCCGAGCTGGTATTCGTCAGCCTGAGCAATGTCTATTACGCAGGTGGCATGATGCGTGTGCCCAAGCCGGGGCCAGACGATCCGGTGCTGTACGCCAACGACGACCCGTCGCCCTTGATCGTCTTTCGCCAGCGGCCGCCAGGCCCGGCGAGCGACAACGGTGCCTACGATCGATGGCTGATCGAGCAACTCTGGTTCGATCCAGGCGTGCCGCATGGCCCGAATGCGATGTCGCTGGCAACTCGAGCCCAGGTATTGAGCGACGCAGGCCTGGTCGGCCCGGCGCGTGAATTGCTGAAGTTTGCCCTGGCCCAGGGGCAGGGCGACGCGCTCTCCGAGGTCTCGCTGGGCATCCTGTTGCTCCAGCAGAACGAACTTGCCGAGGCGGCGGCCACCGCCGAACGAGCGCTCGCGCGCGATCCCGACCTGGCGGCAGCACACTATCTCGCGGGCC
The DNA here is from genome assembly GCA_019694435.1 of Pirellulales bacterium. Lineage (NCBI taxonomy): Bacteria > Pseudomonadati > Planctomycetota > Planctomycetia > Pirellulales > Pirellulales bacterium. The sequence continues at coordinate 180,480 of JAIBBZ010000002.1, read as the reverse complement.
TGGTTGCGAAGCAGCGGAACGATGTGGCGACGGCGCTGGCACATTTGCAGACCTGCGTGCAGCTCGATCCTCGAAACGCGGCTGCCCACCGCCAACTGGGCATCCTGCTGCACCAGCGCGGCAATCATGCAGCCGCCATCGAACATCTGCGCCGACGGCGCGAACTCGAACCCCCCAACGCGCTGGCGTGCCTCGAGTTGGGCAGTGCCCTGCTGGCCGAGCAGCGCTGGGCCGAGGCAGCCACCGTGCTGGAGGCCGGGCGCGATCTGGATGAAAACCAACCCCAAATCCGGCTGGACCTCGGCGTGGCGTACATGCACCTGGAGCGTTGGGACGATGCCCAGCGTGAACTCGAGGCGGCCCTGCGGCTGGTGCCCGGCTGGCCGGCGGCATCGGGCCATCTGGCCGCGGTCCGCGCCCGGCTTGCAAGGCCCTCGCCCCCCTGACGGCAACGGGGTGCGCGTCGCCGCAAAAAGCGGTCAAACCCCCGAGGAAATTGGCGATTGACACCTTTTGGCGACACCTATAGACTCATCGGTTCCCCCTGGGGCGGAAAACCGCTGTCTGTAGGGGGCGAGCCTGCCAGGCTTTCGGGGAAGGGGACCGTGGAATCCCCCCGGAAGTCCGGTCCGCGGGCTCGCAGCCGGAACTGAAATTGTTGGTAACCCTGCGCCGCGCGGTGGGAGCGATTCGTGTCTGGACAGACCCAAGAAATCATTCGCATCCGGATGGAAGCCTACGACCATTCGGTGCTCGACCAGAGCGCGGCGGAAATCGTCGACACGGCCAAGCGGACCGGCTCGGAAGTGCATGGTCCGATCCCGCTGCCGACGCGGATCGAGCGCTATACGGTGCTCTCGGGCCCGCACATCGACAAGAAGGCCCGGCAGCAGTTCGAAATTCGAACCCATAAGCGTCTAATCGACATCGTCCAATCGACGGCCAAGACGATCGAGGCGCTGAACAAGCTGAGCCTGCCGGCCGGCGTGGACATCAAGATCAAGGCGACGAGTCGTCACTAAAGGCCGCCCGAACGGCGGAAAGCGATACTGCACATATCAATCGTTTCGGCGTCCAGCGGATCGGCCGAACGCACGACACGCAACCAACTCAACCCTCGAGACTCGGTTCCCATGGTAGGGAAGTTGGTCGGGTAAACCGCGATCAAAGCGATTCGCGTGCTTCCTGGCACAACAAGCGACCACAGAACTCAAGGCATAAGAGCGATGGCTACCGGAATACTCGGCCGCAAGGTCGGGATGACTCAGATTTTCGACGAAGCGGGCAACGTCATTCCTGTGACGGTGCTCGAGGTCGGGCCTTGTAAGGTTCTGCAGGTCAAGACGGTCGAGACCGACGGCTACGAGGCGTTGCAGCTCGGTTTTCTCGACAAGCCCCGCCGTTTGGCCAGCCGCTCTGAGCGCGGACACGTGGCCGCACTCGACAGCAAGCGGGCCAAGGCCCGGGCCAATGCCGGTGTCGAAGCCGGCGCCAAGGCCGGCTGCGAACCGCAGCGATTCGTCCGCGAAATTCGCGGCAACGTCGGCGAAACCAAGGTCGGCGACAGCGTGCTCGTCTCGGTATTCGAGGGAGTCGTCCGGGTCGACGTCACCAGCACCTCGAAGGGTCGTGGCTTTGCCGGTGTGATGAAACGCCACAACTATCGCGGCCAGCGAGCGACGCACGGTGTGAAGAAAGTCCACCGTCTGCCCGGCTCGATCGGCAATAGCCAATTTCCCGGCCACGTCGTCCGGGGACGGCGGATGGCCGGTCACCTGGGTGACGCGCGGGTCACGGCCCGTAATCTGCGATTGGTCCGGATCGACGCCGAGAACAACCTGCTGTTGGTCTCGGGCGCGGTGCCGGGCCCCAACGGCGGCTACGTCGTCGTGCGCCAAACCAACATGCTGTAGATCGAAGAAACCAAGAGACGGAACGCCTGCACTGGCCGCCGGCCGTCCGGCGGGCCACTTGCCCTGCGAGCTGAACTGCCATGTCGAGCTTACCGGTATACGACAAGACGGGTGCCGAAGTCGGTCGCTATGAGATCGACCCGGCCGTGCTCCAGTTGCCCATCAACAAGCAGCTGCTGCACGACGCGGTGGTCATGTATCAAACCAACCAGCGCCAAGGCACCGCCAAGACCAAGACCCGTAGTGAGGTCGAAGGTTCGACCAAGAAGCTCTACCGGCAGAAGGGCACCGGCAACGCCCGCGCCGGTTCGCGGCGCAGCGGCACGCGCCGCGGCGGCGGCCACATCTTTGCGAAGCGCCCGCGCGACTGGGTGTATCGTCTGCCGCGCAAAGCCTTGCAGTTGGCCACGCGGATGGCGATCGCCTCGAAGCTGCAGGGCGAGCAGGTCACGGTGATCGACGCCCTGGCCTTCGACAAGCCGACCACCAAAGAAATGGCCAAGATCCTCAAGGCGCTCAAGTGCGATGGCCAGAGCGTCCTGGTGGCGACGGCCGAGTACGACCAAAACGTCTTGCGCAGTGCCCGCAACATTCCGAAGGTCAGCGTCTCGCCGGCCGGGGAGCTCAATGCGCTCAACGTGCTGTTACCGCGCCGACTTCTCGTGACCAAGGCAGCGCTCGACTCGCTCGGTTCGCGCCTGGCCGAGACGGCCAAGACGACCGGGGGCACCGCCAAGAGTGCAGGCCCCAAGCGCCGCCGCGCCGCCGCGCAGCAGCCAGCCCAGGAGTAGTCCACCATGGCCGACGCCGAAACCCCTGCCGACACCAGTGCCGCCTCGATGGGTCTCGAGCCCTACCAGGTGATCCTGCGCCCGCTGGTGACGGAAAAGGGCATGCACCGTTCGACCCGTTACAACGCCTATGCCTTCGAGGTCAACAAGTTGGCCACGAAGATCGACATTCGCCGCGCGGTCGAAGAACTGTTTGACGTCAAGGTCGTTGCCGTGCGGACGCAAAACCGCAAGGGCAAGCCGCGGCGCAGCCGCTTCCGCGCCACGCTGACCAAAGACTGGAAGAAGGCCGTCGTGCAGCTCGATCCCGAGCATCGCATCGACTTCTTCTAATCGCCCAGCACACCGTCGCCGAGAGGACATCAACCGTGGGAATTCGCCGCTACAAGCCGACCTCGCCCGGACGCCGTGGAGCGAGTGTGAGCGATTTCGCCGAATTGACCGGCGGCGCGCAAACGCCGAAGGCGCTGCTGGTCCGCAAGCGCAAGAAGGGCGGTCGCAATAATCAGGGGGTGATCACCGCCCGGCACCGCGGCGGCGGGCACAAGCGGATGTATCGCGTGATCGACTTCCGCCGCAACAAGGACAACGTGCCGGCCAAGGTGGCGTCGATCCAGTACGACCCCAACCGTAGCTGCCGCGTCGCCTTGCTGCACTATGTCGACGGCGAAAAGCGTTACATCCTCGCCCCCAATGGCCTGGAAGTCGGCGCGACGATCGTCAGCGGCCCCGAGGCGGCCCCCGCCGTGGGCAACGCGCTGCCGCTGAAGAACATTCCGCCCGGCACGACGATCCACAATATCGAGATGCAGCCGGGCCAGGGTGGGCGGCTGTGCCGTTCGGCCGGCGTCGGCGCCACGCTCAATGCCCGCGAAGGCGACTGGGCTCAGATCGCGCTGCCCAGCGGTGAAATCCGCCGTGTCCCGTCCAACTGCCGGGCCACGATCGGCCAGGTCGGCAACCCGGACCACATGAACATCGAAGTTGGCAAGGCGGGTCGCAACCGCTGGAAGGGCTGGCGCCCGTTCGTCCGCGGCACCGCGATGAACCCGATCGACCATCCGCACGGTGGTGGCGAAGGCCGCACCAAGGGCGGTCGCCACCCGGTGAGCCCCACCGGCAAGAGCGCCAAGGGCGGCTCGACGCGCAAGCCGCGCAAGCCGTCGAACTCGGCCATCGTTCGCCGGCGATGGTCGCGTCGCTACGGCCAACTGAAACTGCATACCTGATAACTAACAACAACGCGAATCTTCGCGGAGGCTCGACCCCGAGCCCGACCAACCACAGAGCCAGGCAACCACTGTCATGGGACGTTCACTCAAAAAAGGCCCGTTTGTCGATCCGAAGCTGTTCGCAAAGGTCGAGGCGATGGACGCCCGCCGCGCGAAGGAGCCGATCAAGACCTGGGCCCGCCGTTGCACGATCGTGCCGGAATTCGTGGGCCACACGTTTATGGTCCACAACGGCAAGCAGCACATCAAAGTGTTCGTGACCGAAGAGATGGTCGGGCACAAGCTGGGCGAGTTTTCGCCGACCCGGACGTTCCGCGGCCACGGCGGCAAGGGCCAGAAGAAGTAACGCTTAGCACAGGACAGGACCGGCATCATGGCTTACGAAGCCTCACACCGCTTTGCCCGCATCAGCGCCCGCAAGGTGCGCCCGTTGGCCAACCTGGTCCGCGGCAAGCAGGCCGACGAGGCGCTCGTGCTGCTGCGTTATCAGCCGCAGCGCGGCGCGCGGATGCTCGAAAAAGTAATCAAGAGCGCCCTGGGCAATGCCGAGGATCGCCGCGCCCCCAATGTCAAGCGGCTGGTCGTCGTCGATTGCCGCATCGAGGGCGCGCCGATGTTCAAGCGGATTCGTCCGCGGGCCCGCGGCATGGCGTTCATGATCAAGCGGCGGATGGCGCACATCCGTGTCGCGCTCGACGTGGTCGATGCGGCGCCGGCGGCAGACGCCGTGGCGGCCGGCAGCGACGCCGGCAACGAATAACCCAGGATCGCAGCGTACCAATACGGTTCCACCCGCACATCGAGCGTAAACAGCCTCGAGCCCCAGCAGCATCCTTCGCGAATCAAGGCATCCTTCGGGAATCATCGTCATGGGACAAAAAGTCAATCCAGTCGGCTTTCGCACCGGGATCATGGAAGGGTGGAAGAGCCGCTGGTATGCGTCGAAGCAGGAGTTCCCCGAGCTGCTCGTCGAGGACTTCAAGCTCCGCCGGTACATCAAGCAGAAGTATCGCCACGCCGGCATCCCCAAGGTCGAAATCGAACGGACCCGGGACGAGGTGAAGGTGATCCTGTTCACGGCGCGGCCGGGCATCATCATCGGCCGCAAAGGCCAGGCGGTCGAAGCCCTGCAGGCCGAGTTGCAGGACCAGATCGGCCGCCGCGTGAACATCAAGATCGAAGAAATCGGCCGCCCGGAGATTCAGGCGCAACTGGTCGCCGAAGATATCGGCGAACAGTTGTCGAAGCGTGCCAGCTTTCGCCGCACGATGAAACGGGCCATCGAGCAATCGATGGAGTCGGGTGCCAAGGGCATCAAGGTGCAGTTGTCGGGCCGCCTGGGCGGCGCCGAAATGTCGCGCTGCGAAAAGCAGATCGCCGGCGCGATGCCGCTGTCCACCTTGCGGGCCAAGATCGACTACGGCTTTTACGAGGCCATGACTCCCCAGGGCCACATCGGCATTCAGGTGTGGATCAACCAGGGCGAGTACTTCGCAGACGAGGAGAATACCAGTGGCGCTGATGCCCAAGAGGGTCAAGCACCGAAAAAGCCAAAGAGGGCGGATAAGAGGTAACGCCTCCCGCGGTAATCGCGTCGTCTTCGGCGACTTTGGTCTGCAGTCGACCCAAGGGGGTTGGCTCAGTGCGCAGACCATCGAAGCCGGGCGTATCGCGGCGCAGCAGTATCTGCGCACCGAAGGGCGACTGTTTGTGCGGGTGTTCCCCCACAAGCCGATCACCTCGATCCCGCTCGAAACGCGCATGGGTAAGGGCAAAGGCGAACCCGAGTTCTGGGCCGCCGTGATTCGCCCCGGCACCGTGCTGTTCGAGATCGGCGGCGTTTCGGAAGAAGCGGCGCGGATGTGCTTTGCCCGGTTGGCGCACAAGATGCCCGTCCGGGTGCGTTTCATCCGTCGCCGGCCGATGTAGGCCCGCCACGAAAGACGCCCCCGAGTAAGAAACACCGCCCCCCACGAGACCGTTTTGGCCCGCCGTAGAACGATGCAGGTATTCCGATGAGCAAGGCCTCTGAACTGCGACAGATGAGCGACGAGCAGCTCGTGCTGAACTTGAAGGACGCTGCCGAGTCGATCTTCCGGCTGCGGCTCAAGTCGCAGACCGAGCGGGTCAACGTGCCCAGTGAGATGAAGAAGCATCGCCGCTTGATTGCCCGGATCAAGACGATCCAGACCGAGCGTGAGCTGGCCAAGCAGCCGGGCTCGCCGAGCTAGGCGGCTTTCGACCAACCAAACCTGAACCCAAGACCACGCAGCCAGACAACCGTCACGCGACCAGCGCGACCAACGAGGAATCGGGCCATGCCCAAGCGAGTAGTGATCGGCGTAGTCATCCGCGACAAGGCGGCCAAGACCCGGCGCGTGGAGATCCCGCGGCTGGTGCGGCACCCGAAGTACGGCAAGATCCTGCGCCGCAAGACCGTGTGCCACGTGCACGACGAGAACAACGAGTCGCACGAGGGCGATACGGTCGAGATCCGCGAATGTCAGCCCAAGTCGAAATTGAAGAACTGGGAGCTGGTCCGCGTGGTCAGCAAGAGCACGGCGGTCGACCTGGCCGCCTTGCGGGCCGCGCACAAGGCCGAACAGCAGGCCGCTGAGGCCTGAGCCTGGTTCGGCAAACCACGCGTGCCTGGCACGAGCAACTCCCCGACGACAACAACCCCAGCGAATGATTGAGCCCGGCCACCGCGACGGGCAGCCAGCGAAGGTGACGACCGTATGATCCAAATGCAAACCAGACTCACCGTGGCCGACAACACCGGCTGCCGCGAGGTGATGTGCATCAAGGTGTTGGGCGGCTCGCGCCGGCGCTGGGCAGGCCTGGGCGACATCGTCGTCTGCAGCGTCAAGACCGTTACGGCGGGCAGCGACGTGAAGAAGGGCGCCGTCGTCAAGGGCGTCATCGTCCGCTGCAAGAAGCCGACCCGGCGCAACGACGGCAGCTACGTCCGCTTCGACAAGAACGCGATCGTGCTGATCGACAACGACAAGAATCCCCGCGGCACGCGCATCTTCGGCGCCGTGGCCCGCGAGCTGCGTGAACGGAACTTCATGAAAATCGTCAGCCTCGCGGCCGAGGTGGTGTGATGCGTATTCGCAAAGATGACATCGTCGAAGTGATTTCGGGCGCCGACAAGAGCAAGCGCGCCAAGGTGCTCACTGTGCTGCCAGAAGCGGGCAAGGTGATCGTCGAAGGCGTGAACCGCGTCTACAAGCATGTCCGCCGCAGCCAGCGCAATCCGCAAGGCGGCCGCCTGGCCAAGGAAATGCCGATCGACGCGAGCAACGTGCTGCTCGTCTGCCCGGCCTGCGGCCAGCCCACGCGGCTGGGCGCGCGGTTCCTCGACGACGGCAGCAAGGATCGGTTCTGCAAGAAATGCGGCGCCAGCGCCGGGCGGCTCTCGCCGCCGAAGGCCGCGCGTGCCAAGAAGAAGTAAGCAGCAAAGCAGGCAGACGGCATCCGCCCCGACGTAACCACGAAGACTTTTTCCAGCAGTCAACCCCGTCGCGATTCGTCCGGCACCGTCCGGACGCCCAGGCCATGAGCAAGAAAAAAGAAGCCCCCGCCAAAGGCGGAAAAGACGAAGCCGAAAAGCCCTCCGGCCCGCCGCCGACGCCGCGCCTGTTGGAGCGGTATCGCAAGGAGTTGCTGCCCAAGATGGCCGAGCAGCTCCAGCGCACCAACCGCCACGCGCTGCCCAAGCTGCAGAAGATCGTGATCAACATGGGTGTCGGTTCGGCCGTCACCGAGAAGAAGCACCTCGACGAGGCCGTCGGGGCAATGACGCAGATCTCGGGCCAGAAGCCGCTGGTGACCAAGTCGCGCGATTCAATCTCGAACTTCAAGCTCCGCGAAGACATGCCGATCGGCTGCAAGGTGACGCTCCGCGGCGCGCGGATGTACGAGTTCCTCGACCGATTGATCTCGCTCGCGCTGCCGCGGGTGCGCGACTTCCGCGGCGTCAGCGCCGACGCCTTCGACGGCCACGGCAACTACAGCATGGGCCTGTCCGAGCAGCTCGTGTTTCCCGAACTGAATCCCGACAAATACACGCGCACGCAAGGCATGAACATCACCATGGTGATCGGCAACAGCACCGACGACGAATCACGCGAGCTGTTGCGGGGCCTGGGGATTCCGTTCAAGACCGAGGACAGCAACAACTAGGAACCCGCAGAGCGCCGCAGCAGCAAACCGTTCGCCGCCAGCGCTTTGAAACCCTGCTTTGAAACACTGACGACTCGTTCAACCCCCGCGCCGCCGCGCGGCACCCCGACCCCACCCGTACAGGAATTGGCATGGCCAGCAAGTCGAAGATCGCCAAAGCGAAAGAGAAGCCCAAGTTCTCGTCCCGGAAGGTGCGCCGCTGCCTGCTGTGCGGTCGTCCGCGGGCCGTGTACCGCAAGTTTGGCATCTGCCGGATTTGTTTCCGCAAGATGGCCGACCAGGGCGTGATTCCGGGCGTGAAGAAGTCGAGCTGGTAAATCGAAAACTGCTGGCAGCAGAGTCCGACTGGCAAGAAGGCACGACACGAGATGATGACCGATCCGATCGCCGACATGTTGACCCGTATCCGCAACGCCGTGCGGATCGAGTTGCCGTACGTCGAGATGCCCCTGTCGAAGGTGAAAAAGGGCGTCGCCGACGTGCTCAAACGCGAAGGCTACATCTGGGACTTCGAAGAGATCGACTCGAAGCCGGCCAGCCAGTTGCGGATCACGCTCAAGTACGGTCCCAACGGGGAACGCGTGATCCGGCACATTCGCCGCATCAGCACTCCGGGCCGCCGCGTGTACCACGGGGCGAAGCAGCTCCGGCCGGTGCTCAACGGCCTGGGCATTTCGATCATCAGCAGCAGCAGTGGTGTGATCAGCGATCGCGAAGCCCGGCGTCAAGGCGTCGGCGGCGAAGTCCTCTGCGAACTGTGGTAGGCCCCCGCGAGTTCCAACTAACCCGATCCCCCGGCACCCACACGCTCGCCCCCCGGTAAACATCTCCCGCTTGGAAGGCGCGACAGACCCATGTCCCGTATCGGTAAACAACCCATCGCGATTCCCAGCAACGTGAAGCTGGCGATCGAGGGCCGCGTGGTCTCGGTCGAGGGTCCCGGCGGCCAGCTCCAGTTCGAGCATCGCCCCGAAATCACCGTGACCTACGACGAGGCCAAGCGTCTGCTCACGGTCGTGCGGTCGTCCGACGATCGGTTGCCCCGCGCTTTGCACGGCATGACGCGCGCGATGTTGCAAAACATGGTCGTCGGCGTGACCAAGGGCTACGAGAAGAAGCTCGAGATCGTCGGCGTCGGCTACCTGGCCGCAGTGCAAGGAAACATCTTGCAGTTGCGCGTCGGCTTCGCCCACGAGGTCCATCGGCCGATTCCCGCGGCACTGAAAGTCACTTGCCCCGACCAGACGCACATCGTCATCAAGGGCGCCGACAAGCAGCTCGTCGGCCAGTTCGCCGCCGAGGTCCGCGCCGTCCGCAAGCCCGAGCCCTACAAAGGCAAGGGCATCCGCTACGACGGCGAAGTGGTCCGGCGCAAGGCGGGCAAGGCCGTCACGAAATGACCGTCACGAAATTAACCGTCCCCTGGCCTGCGTGATCGTCGATCCGATCCGCGGCGGTGTGGCCCAGCGAGTTCCGAACAAACTTCCAATCGACCGAACTATCGAAGCAGTAACCGGCCTCCGGCCGCCCTGCTTCCCCGTGGGAGAGTGGATTCATGTTGCAAAAATCGATCAATCTCAGCCGGCAGCGGCGGCGGTTTCGCGTGCGGCGGCGCGTGCGCGGCACGGCCGAACGACCGCGACTGACGGTCTTCCGCAGCCACAAGCACATTTATGCCCAGGTGATCAACGACGACGATGGCCAGACCCTGGCCTCGGCCAGCACCGCCGACAAGCAACTGTCCGGCGGGATCAAGTACGGCGGCAACAAGGTCGCCGCCGAGACGATCGGCACGGCGCTGGCCGAACGGGCACTGGCGGCCGGCGTGAAGCAGGTGTGCTTCGATCGGCGCGAGTACAAGTATCATGGCCGCATCGCCGCCTTGGCCGATGCCGCCCGCAAGGCCGGCTTGGAATTCTAATTCTCGGAGTGCAGCAGTCGTGGCGAAAGACAACGAATCGAACCAGGGTGGTCTGATCGACAAGGTCGTGAAGATCAAACGGTGCGCTGCCGTGGTAAAAGGCGGCCGTCGCTTCAGCTTTGCAGCCATGGTCGTCGTGGGCGACGGTCGCGGGCGTGTCGGCTGGGGCTATGGCAAGGCGAACGAAGTGCCGCCGGCGGTGGAAAAGGCCGTCAAGGACGGCAGCCGCAGCATGTCGAGCGTGCCCATGGAAGGCGACACGATCCCGCACACCGTCAAGGGCCAGTTCGGCGCTGCCCAGGTGATCTTGGTGCCGGCCGCGCCGGGTACCGGGGTCATCGCCGGCGCCAGCGTGCGTGCGGTGTGTGAAGCCGCCGGCATTCACAACATTCTCACCAAGAGCTTCGGCTCGACCAATCCCGTCAATCTGGTCAAGGCCACGATGGACGCCTTGTCCAAGCTGCGCAGCAAGCAGGACATCGAGCGGCTGCGAGGAGTCACCCTGTCATGAATCTCCACGACGTCCACCAAGGCATAAAGAAACGGACCAAGCGCCTGCGTATCGGGCGCGGTACCGGCTCGGGGCGCGGCAAGACGGCTGGCCGCGGCCACAAGGGACAGGGTCAGTTGGCCGGCTGGTCGGCCCACCCGGCCTTCGAGGGCGGTCGCTTGCCCCTGGTCCGCCGCATCCCGAAGCGCGGGTTCAACAACCAATGGGCCCGCGTGGTGTTTGCAATCAACGTCGGCCAGCTCGAAAAGCTGTTCGACGCGGGCGCGGAGATCACGCCTGAGTTGCTGCAGGAGCGTCACCTGGCGCCGACGCGGTTCGATTTTCTGAAAATTCTCGGCAACGGAGAGTTGACCAAGAAATTGAAGATTTCGGCCCACAAGTTCAGCGCCTCCGCCCTGGAGAAGATTCAAAAGGCGGGCGCCGAAGCGGTCGTCTTGCCGGGACCGGCCCCGGTGGTGAAGAATCAGACGCGTGCGGCGCGCAAAAGCGGCGCCTCGAGCTGAGTCGGCGCTGTGCCCGGCGGCAGCAAGGGGCTCGCTGCAGCGGTGTGGCGATCGAACAGGTTGAACCAACGAGACTGAACCAGCGTCTCGCGGGGCGTCGCGCCCCGTGATGTGGACCGCAAACACCCGGTCACGGATGACACCGCGGTCGTTCGGCCGCGGCGAGAAACTTTCGCAGGCCTTTCGCAGGCACTCCTATCGCAGACGGAGCGAACCATGTGGGAAAAACTACGGGTCGTGTTCACGATCCCTGAACTGCGGAACAAGATTGGCCTGACGCTGTTCTTGCTGGCGATCTACCGCCTGGGGTATTGGGTTCCGCTGCCGATCGTCGATCAGAAGGCCCTGGCCAATGCGTTTCAAGGTCAAGGCGGCCTGGGCGACTTTCTCAAGCAGGTTGCCATCTTCAGCGCGAGCCCGTTGAGTCAAAGCACGATCTTCGGCCTCGGGATCATGCCTTACATCTCGGCCTCGATCATCTTCCAGTTGCTCTCGAGCGTTTGGGCGCCGCTCGAACGGCTGCGCAAGGAGGGCGAGTCGGGCCAGAAAAAAATCAACGAGTACACCCGGTATGCCACCGTGGCGATCTGCTTCGGGCAAAGCTGGTTCTACGTATCCTGGCTGGCAACCAGCGGGCTGATCCTGCAGAACTTCCTCAACGCGAACGGCGATCTGGGCTTCGGCTGGCACTTTGTGGCGGTCGTCATCATGACCGCAGGCACCGTGTTCTTGATGTGGCTCGGCGAACAGATCGACGAGCATGGCATCGGCAACGGCATCAGCTTGTTGATCATGGCGGGCATCGTCGCCGACATGCCCTTCGCCGGCTATCAGCTCCTGAGCCCCTTGTTCCAGAACGGCCTGGTCCTGGGCGGCGGTGCCGGAGGGTCGGTCGGCGTCGATCGCCTGTTGGTCCTGATCCTGTTGTTCTTGGGAGTCGTCTGCGGCGTGGTCTTCATGACGCAAGGCGAGCGCCGCATTCCCACGCAGAGCGCCAAGCACGTCCGTGGCCGTCGCGTCTATGGCGGTGGCCGGCAGTACCTGCCGCTGAGAATCAATCAGGCCGGCGTGATGCCGATCGTGTTCGCGAGCAGCCTGCTGATGTTCCCGTGGATTCTGTTCCAGAACCTCAGCACGGCCTTCCCCAAGCAAGTATGGCTGAGCGAATTGGCCCGTACGTTTACCCGCAGTTCGTCGTTCGTCTACAACGTGCTGTACATCGCCCTGATCTTCTTCTTCTGCTACTTCTGGACGGCGATCATTTTCAATCCGAAGGATATGGCCAATACGCTCAAGGACTACGGGAACTTCATCCCGGGCTATCGGCCGGGGAAACGGACGGCCGACTACCTGGAACGCGTGATGGTGCGAATCACCTACGTGGGTGCGGCATTTTTAGCCATCGTGGCCGTAGCCCCGAGCTTGGTGTCCGGAGCCATCGAGATTCCCATGCAAGTGGCCAATTTCTACGGTGGTACGGGCCTGTTGATTGCCGTCAGTGTGGCGTTTGACCTGGTGCGGAAGATTGACAGCCATCTCGTGATGAGGAATTATCGGGGTTTGCTTGAAAGGTAAGCTCCTCGCAGTCTTGACCAGGTCTTGCCGCCACGACGCCGTGTGAGCGTCGAGCAGAGCGCGGCCGGAGAGCGATCGATGCAGATTGTGTTCCTCGGTCCTCCCGGCGCCGGCAAAGGCACGCAATCAGCTCGGCTGATCAAGTACCTGTCGATCCCGCACCTCTCGACCGGCGAGATGTTGCGCAAGGCGATCAGCGAGGGACAGGAGATCGGCGAGTATGTGCGCGGCTTTCTCGAGCACGGCCAGCTCGTACCCGACCCTGTGATCTTGCAGCTGGTCGGCGAGCGGCTCGAGCAGCCCGACTGTTCGGCCGGCTGTCTGTTCGACGGTTTCCCGCGCACGCTCAAGCAGGCCCAGGCCCTCGACGAATTTTTGCAAGAGCGGGGCACACCCCTGCACGTGGTCCTGGAATTGAAGGTCGATCCCGAGGCGCTCGTCGCACGGCTGTTGGGCCGCGGCCGTCCAGATGATCAGCCCGAAATCGTCCTCAAGCGTTTCCGCTCGTACGAAGAACAAACGCGGCCCGTCGCCGATTACTACGAACGGCTGGGTCTGTTAAGATCGATCGACGCGATGGGCACGCCCGATGAGGTGTTCGCCCGGATTCAAAAAGCTGTGGACGAGGCCGCCCAGCAGGCCGCGAAAAACAGCACCCAGGTCCGCAGCAACCGCTCGTAGTACGGAAGGCGCTCAGTCGGCGTGCAAACTCTGCGTTCACCCCGCGAAATCGCTCTGCTCCGCGAAGCCGGCCTGCTCGTCTATCAGGCTCATTGCATCGCGCGGCAATGGGTGCGTCCGGGCGTCACGACCGGCGAGATCGACGCCGCAGTCGAACAGTTCTTCAACGAGCGCGGCGCCGTGCCGCTGTTCAAGGGTGTGCCCGGCAAGGTGCCCTTTCCGGCCGTGACCTGCATCTCGGTCAACGAGGAAGTGGTACACGGCATACCCGGCGCGCGGGTCCTGCAAGAAGGCGACGTCGTCAGCATCGACACCGGTTGCCGGCTCAACGGCTGGTGCGGTGACTCGGCCTATACGCACCCCGTCGGCCAGGTCGAACCCGAGGTCGCCCGGCTGCTGCAGGTGACGCGCGGTACGCTCCATCTGGCGATCGAGCGGATGGCCACGGCCAAGCTCTGGAGCGAAGTGGCCGCCGAGATGGATGCGTATGTCAAACAGGCCGGCTTCGCCACGGTCGAGTGTTTCGTGGGTCATGGCATCGGCCGCGACATGCACGAAGACCCACAGGTGCCCAACTACGCCAGTCCCCAGTTCATCCGCAAGGGCGACTTCCGGCTGGAGCCGGGCCTGGTGATCGCCGTCGAGCCGATGGTCAACATGGGCACCAAGCGGGTCAAGCCGCTGCCGGACCACTGGACCCAATCGACCCAAGACGGCAAGGCCAGTGCCCATTTCGAGCACACGATTGCGCTGACGGCCGATGGTCCGTTCGTGCTCACCGCCGGTCCCAACGGGGAACTCGACTTGCCGCCGCTCGCCTGAGGCGGTGGAGTGGGCGACGAGCGGCTTTTTCGCTAGCATTTACCCAGGCCGCCCAACTTGGGGGACTCCCGAGCGGGTACCCGGCAGATGGGTCCGTAGGGCAGCAAAAAAGTGCCTTGAATCCGCGAATTTCGCCCCTTGCAAGGGTCCGGCAGCGCCCCCTATATTTATGTGCTTTGGCCGAAGTGGAATTCCGCACAGGGTTGTCGGCAGCCATGAAAGTTCGCGCGAGCGTCAAACGGGTTTGTGACCATTGCAAGGTCGTTCGTCGCCGCGGCGTGGTCTACGTGGTGTGCAGCAATCCCCGCCACAAGCAGCGTCAGGGTTGAGCGGTCGTCGCAAGGAAGCCTGCCGAAGCGACCTCCTCACACCGCCCCGCGACCGATTGGGTCCCTCGCAGGGTCTAGCTGACGATTTCGCGCAACCGACGCGCGAGCCCGAAGGGTCGTACAAGCAGCGCACCGTTGTCGCGCCGCGTTGACGAATCGCTTCCGGCGCCGGGGTGGGTGTTCGCGTGCCCGCCGGGCACCCTGTGAGCGAGTGCCACGAAGGCCGAACGGGCGTGCCCCTTGCCGGGCCGCGCACAGCCGCAGTTTCCGCGTCCGCCTGGCCGCGGACGACCAACCGGAGCCGAACGATATGCCGCGCGTTTTGGGTGTCGACATCCCGCCGGATCGCCCCACGGTGATCTCGCTGACTTATCTCTACGGGGTCGGTCCGCGGGTCGCTCGCGATTTGTGCCGCAACGCGGGCGTCGATCCGCACAAGAAGGCTCGTGAGCTGCACGAAGACGAAGTCGCGCGGATCGCGGCGATCCTCGACAAGGACTACACGGTCGAGGGTCAGCTTCGCCGGCAAACGGCGCAGAACATCGCGCGGTTGCGCGATATCGGCTGCTACCGCGGGCTGCGGCATCGCCGCGGGCTGCCGGTTCGCGGCCAGCGCACACGCACCAATGCCCGGACCCGCAAGGGACCGAAGAAGACCGTCGCCGGAAAGAAGGGCGTCAAGGACCTGCGTTAGTCCTTGGCTGCCGCCGAGAGGCCCCTTCCCACACCTTGGGACGCGGCGCCCTGGCAGGCGGCGCCCCCTGAACTCGATTTGCCCGACCGCTCAGCTCAGACCACCCCGCCGGGAGATTCGCACTCGTGTCGAAAGCGAAACGCCGCAAGATCCGCCGCAACGTGACGCAGGGCGTCGCGCACATCAAATCGACGTTCAACAACACGACGGTGACCATCACCGACACGAAGGGCGATGCCCTGTGTTGGGCGAGCGCTGGTACGACCGGCTTCAAGGGTAGCCGCAAGAGTACGCCCTATGCCGGCCAGATGGCCGCGCAGCAAGCCGCGGAAAAGGCCTCGAAGTTCGGCGTCCGCGAGTTGGAAGTCAAAGTCAAGGGCCCCGGCGCCGGCCGTGAGAGCGCCATCACGGCCTTGCAAGCCGCGGGCATGACCATCAAGTCGATCGAAGACGTGACCCCGCTGCCGCACAACGGCTGTCGCCCGCGCAAGAAGCGCCGCGTGTAGTTGAGCACCTGGCACAACACGGCCGCTCTCGAAGCCTGCCCCCTGGAAAACCTGTTGCCCCGCACCTCGAACCGATTGAGCTGACTCGATGGCCCGGACCACTGGACCCGTTTGCCGCCTCTGCCGCCGCGAAGGCATGAAGCTGTTCCTCAAGGCGTCGCGTTGCGATACGCCGAAGTGCGCCGTCGAGCGCCGCGACACGCCCCCGGGCCAGCAGCAGTCGCGCCGCGGCAAGCTGACCGACTATGGCCAGCACTTGCGCGAAAAGCAAAAGGTCAAACACTTCTACGGCGTGCTCGAACGTCAGTTCCGCCGCTACTTCGCCGAGGCCGAGCGTTCGACGGGCAACACCGGCGCGTCGCTGATGAGCCTGCTGGAGCGGCGGCTCGACAACGTCGTCTACCGGCTCGGTTTCGGCCAGAGCCGCGCCCAGGCCCGGCAGATGGTCGCCCACGGCCACATCACCGTGAACGGCCAGAAAGTCAATGTGCCCAGCGCGCTGTGCAAGGCCGGCGACGTGATTCGCGTGAAGAACCGCCTCAAGAGCGTCACCCTGGCCAAGGACAACCTCGAGTCGAACCAGAAGCAGGTGCCCGATTTCCTCACCCTGATCGAGGGACCGGCGGTCGAGGGCATCGTGTCGCGGCTGCCCGGTCCGGATGACGTGTCGATCCCCGTACAGACCCAACTGATCGTCGAGTTATGCTCGCGGTAGCGCGAGTGGGCCCAACTGATCGTCGAGTTGTGCTCGCGATAGCGCGTGCGGTCAACTCGGCGCCCGATGGCTTAAATTCCCGCCGCCCCCTGTCCACGGAGGCCTGAAATGCGAATTCGTTGGCGCGGTCTCGAACTTCCCAGTGTCGTCAACTGCGACCGCAAGTCCCTCACGCCGACCTACGGCAAATTCGTGGCCGAGCCGTTCGAACGCGGCTTCGGCACGACCGTCGGCAACGCGCTGCGTCGCGTGCTGCTCTCGAGCCTCGAGGGCAGCTCGGTCACGCAGATCAAGCTGCACGGCGCCCTGCATGAATTCACCACGCTGCCCGGCGTGGTCGAAGACGTCACCGACATCGTGCTCAACGTCAAGTCGCTGATCATCAAGAACCACACCGAGAGCACCAAGGTCATCACCATCGACAAGTCGACCAAGGGGGTGATCACGGCCGGCGATATCCAGACCGACGATTCGGTCGAAGTGCTCAACAAGGACCTCGTGCTGGCGACGCTGACCGACGATGTGCCGTTCCGGCTGGAGATGGTCGTCGAAAACGGCCGCGGCTATGTGCCGGCCAGCGAGAACACCGCTCGGGACCAGGAGATCGGCATCATCCCGGTCGATGCGATTTACAGCCCCGTGACGCGCGTGCGTTACGAGGTCGAAGAAACTCGCGTCGGTCAAAAGACCAACTTCGACAAGCTGACGCTCGAGATCTGGACCAACGGCACCATCGGTCCCGAGCTGGCCCTGGTTGAGGCCTCGAAGATCCTCCGCAAGCACCTCAACCCGTTCGTCCAATACACCGAATTGGGCGCCCTGGTCACGGCCGAGGCCCGCACGGCGATCGCCTTGGGTCTCGATTCGGCCGTCGAGCACAAGCTCAACATGAGCCTCGCCGAATTGGCGCTCAGCGTCCGGGCCATGAACTGCTTGGAGAGCGAGAACATCAATACCGTGCGCGATCTCGTGCAGCGGACCGAAGACCAGTTGCTGGAAGTCCGCAACTTCGGCGAAACGACGCTGAACGAGGTCCGCGAGAAGCTCAATCAGCTCGGCCTGCGGCTGGGAATGCGAGTTCCCAGCGCGACCGGTGTTTGACGCGACGACCCTGATTCTAAACTACCGCTTAAGCCCTTTTGCCGGACTGTCGCCTGGCGACAGCAACGATCATGAGACACCGTAAACGCGGCCGCGTGTTGGGACGATGCCCGAGCCACCAACGCGCCATGCTGCGCAACCTGGCGAGCGCCTTGTTTCTGACCGAACGGGAAACCTACGAAGGCGACCTGTCGGTACCCAAGGTCAAAGGGCGGATCATCACCACGTTGATCAAGGCCAAGGAAGTGCGGCCGCTCGTCGAGCGCTGCATCACGATTGCCAAAAAGGGCCTCGTGGCGCAGGAAGCAGCCCGTCCTTTTGCCACTCAGGCCGAACGCGGCACCCAGGAATGGAAGGCCTGGCGCAAGAGCGACAAGTGGAAGAAATGGGCTCAGGCGATCGCCCCCGAAGTTCATGCCCGCCGTCGCGCGCTGCAAATGCTGGGCGACAAAGAGGCTGTGCGCGTGCTGTTCGCCGTGGTGGCCCCGCGGTTTACCGACCGTCCGGGCGGCTACACGCGAATCCTCAAGCTCGCCAAGCCGCGGTTGGGCGATGCCGGCCCTCGAGCCATCCTCGAATTCGTCGGCATGAACGATCGCCGGCGACAAAAGGCCCAGGCGCCCGCTTTCGAGACCAGCGCCAGCAGTTGATTGCCGGCGCTGGTATTCGGCTGACCGCTCGCACGGGCAAGCGGTGACCGGCGCCGACGTACGTTTTCGCGAGCGACATCGGAGGTTGCGCGATGGCCCGGCGCCGCACCTTGCGCCCAGACGATGCGCAATCGTTCGCCGCTCAACCTCCCGACGCAATGCCCGGTTTTGATTTCTCGGGCCGCATGAAACGTCTCTGCCGGGCCTTCTGCACGACCTTGCCCGAGCTGTCTCACATCGACATGGATCGCGTCGCGGTCGGATTCTGCCAGGCGCGGCGAGCCGTCACGCACGGCATGCAGGCATCGCTCACTCCGCTGCGCTTCGCCGGGGGCGAGCTGTTCACCCGTCGCGGTACTCGGACGTACACCATCCAGCGGGTGTTCGATACGGCCGGCGTCGAGCAGCTCTATTTGCTGAACTTCTACCTGCCACGGTTTCTGGACCGTCCCTACACGGACAAACTGACCACGGTCGCTCATGAACTCTGGCACATCAGCCCCCGCTTCGACGGCGACATGCGCCGTCACGAAGGCAGGTGCTTTGCCCATAGCCCGTCCAAGCAGGCGTTCGACGACCTCGCGGCAGGGCTCGCCAGGCAATGGCTGGCCACGCAGCCGGACGAAGCGCTACACGGCTTTCTGCGGCAGGACTTCCGCACGCTGACTCGGCAGTTTGGGCTCGTGCACGGGACCCGCTACGCGCGCCCCAAGCTCTTGCCGGCACCCCCGCGGGGCGGTGTTTGAACGTCCCGGCTCGCGTTGACACGCCACGCCCGGTGCGGGTACCGTCCGCCCACAACCCTTCGTCCGTCTGGATGGCGGCTCGCCGCTGGACTGCGCCTGCAGTGCTAGCGGCGCCCTTCTCCGCTCTCCCGAGGGGTGCTCCTGCGTTCCTCATCCGCCGCGGGACTCCGCATGCCCGGGCTCGCGATTTTTCCGGCCGACGTTCGCCGGTCACGCATGCCGTGGCTGGGGGTGTACGTCCTTGCGCTGCTGGCCGGCTGCAGCAAGCTCCCGACACCGTCACCCACCTTGGCGCTCTCGCCGGCGCAGATGTCGCCCGATAGCGTCGTGTTCGACATCTATTTCATTCGCGTGCCGCTCGCCGACCCCGAGGCCGGCGATGCGCTTTGGACCAGCGTCGACGAACAGCGGATCGAGGCCGAGCTGCGCGGACGCTGGCACGCCAATGGGCTGCGCGTCGGCGTGATTTCGGGCAGCGTGCCCGAGGCCCTGACGCGGTGGATGAAACTGAGCGACGCGCCGCAGGGGCGGCGCGATATGCAGCAGCAAATCGACTTGCAGCGCGAGCAGCAGGTGACGCAGCGGCACGCCCAGTTGCGCCGAGGCCAACCGCTGGAGGTCGTGGCCTCGGACGTGCACGAAACGCTGCCGCTGCTTCGCGCCGAACGCGACGGCGTGCACGGCCAGACCTATCGCCAGGCGCAATGTCTGTTTCGCATGCTCTGCGATCCGCGCGAGGACGGCGCCGTCGAAGTCGACTTGCTGCCCCAGTTGCAGCACGGCGAACCCCAGCAGCGCTGGCGCGGCAGCGACGGCGTGTTACGTCTCGATCCCGGCCGGCCCACGCTCGATTTCGACGATCTGAGGCTCAAAGTCGACCTGGTGGCCGGGCAGATGCTCCTCGTGGCCAGCCTGGTCAATCGTCCGGGCAGCTTGGGCCATCACTTCCTGGCGGCCCCGCCCGAGCAGAAGCTGTTGCTGATCCGTCTTTCGCAGGTCCAATCGGTCGACGGCGAGCTGCTGGCGTCCGGCAACCTCACGCCCGACGCCGACGAAACCTCGAGCGCGCCACCCCTGTCGGCGACGGCGATTGTCGAGGAGCCCACGGGCGAATCGGACGACGCACCGGCGGCCGAGCAAGAGGCGCCTTGAGCCATCGCGCCGCCGGTCGAGAAGTCCATGCTCACCAGATGTCGGCCGCGGCCACGGCTTGTGCGGCGGCCAGCTCGGTCGTGGCCGGATTGAGCTCCAGGCCGACGCAATCGCGATAGCCCAACTCGTACGCCTGCTTGAGCACCCGGTTGTAGTGCACCTCGCCGGTGCCGGGCTCATGACGACCGGGATGATCGGCCAGTTGCAGGTAGCCGATCTGGTCCCAACCTTCCTTGAGGTGGCCGCACAGATCGCCCTCGGAGATCTGCATGTGGTAGAGATCCCAATTGATTTTGACGTGCGTCGAGCCCACCTCGCGGCAAATCCGCACCGGCGCGGCGCTGCCGTACAGGCAATGTCCCTTGTGATCGACGCGAATATTCATCGGCTCCAGAATCAGCATCACATCCTGCTCCTCGGCGATCGGCGCGACGAGCTTCAGGGCCTTGATGATTTCCTGGTGCATCTCTTCCTGTGAAATGCCCTTGCGATCGTTACCGCCGACGACGGTCATCTTCTTGCAATTGAGCTTCTTGGCCACCTCGCACGACGCCTTGATCTCGTCGACGAATTTCGCGTGATTCTTCGGATCGTTCATGCCGGGTACAAAGCCCCAGGCGGTGAACTGGGCGATTTCGAGGTTCAATTCCTTGGCCAAGCCGGCAATCTGGTCGATGTCCTTACCGCGCCAGGGCCAGAATTCGACCGCCGGAAAACCCAACGCCGCGGCTTCCTTGAGCCGCTCGGCGAACGGCAGCTTCTTGAACCACATCTCGACATTCACGGCGAACCGCGTGTGTGGCGTCTGGCCGAGTTTCGAGTTGTCGGTGCTCTCGTCGGCGGCATGGGCCGTGGCCTGGTGACGGCTGACGACTGCGGCCGAGGCCACGGCGGCAGTACCCAAGAACGTGCGGCGGGGAATCATGGGAGGAACTCGCGGATGGCTCGTGAGGATGCGTGCTGCCTGCCTCGCGCACACCGTGCGGCGGGGCGGAAAGCTACCAGCGTAGTCCAAAGGCCTCGCCCCCGGTCGACTTGCCCACGCCGCCCTTCAGCGGCTTCTTCGACACTGGCCGTTTGTGGTCGGGCAGGGGCTCCGGCTCGGCTTCTTCGCGGCGCGGCCGTGCCGACTCGGGTCGGGGGGTCAAGGCGCGAATCGAAAGCGAGATTCGCTGGTTTTCAGGATCGACCGACAACACCTGGCACTCGACCGTCTGGCCCTCTTGGACCACGTCACTGACCCGAAAGACGCGATGATGGGCCAGCTCGGAAATGTGGACCAGCCCTTCGACGCCGGGCTCCAACTGCACAAACGCGCCGAACTCGGCGATGCGCGAAACGGTGCCGGTCACTTTGCTTTGCGGCACATATTTCGACGACGCCGTGGTCCAGGGGTTCTCGATCAAGTCCTTGAGGCTCAGGCTGATCTTGCCCGTTTCGGCCGATACCTTGGTGATGCGGACGCGAACTTGCTGGCCCACTTGCAGCACGACGCTGGGATGCGTGACGCGCTGCCAGCTCAACTGGCTGACGTGTGCCAGGCCATCGACGCCGCCCAGGTCGATAAACGCGCCGAAGTCCATGATGCTGCGGACGACCCCGTCGCGGACCTGTCCCGGCTGGATCTCGGCGCGCAGCTTTTCGCGGGCCGATTGCTTCTCGTGCTCGAGCACGGCACGGCGGCTAACGATCAGCCTGCGCCGTGCCGGGTTGACTTCGGTCACCAGCACGGCGAATTTTTCGCCTACCATCGTCGAGAGATCCTCGACGCGGTAGAGCGAAGCATGGCTGGCGGGCATGAACGCGCGGATGCTGCCCACCTCGCACTCGAGCCCACCCTTGTTGTGACCCACGACGCGGGCCTCGACGGTCATCCCCTCGCTCAAATGCGACCAGTCGGCAACGCCGCTGATGGCAGCGTCCGTCTTGTTGAGCTGGTAGAGGCCTTCGTCAGCGTCGAAGCGATTCACGACGACGTTGACGACGTCGCCCACCGCCGGCGGCTCGACAAACTGTTTGAGCTGCAAGAGGCCCTGGTGCTGCGTGCCCAAGTCGACGAACACATTGTCCTGATGGATCGCCACGATCCGCCCTTCGAGCCGGGTCTCGGGCGCGAGCATGCCGCCGGCGTCGCGCGGCGGCGCCGCCGACATCATCTGGTCGAGCGCTACGCCCTGCAGTTCGGCCTGCAGCTCTTCCTCGATCTCAGCGGCATCTTGCCGCGTCGGTTTCGGAGCAGTGAATTGCGGCTTCTCGAAGCTGGGTGCTGCCGGACCGCGCTCGCGACGCGGCTTGCGGCCGCCCTCGTGCGACCGGCCAGGACCCGCAGGACCACCGGTGTCGCCCGGACGCTCGCCCAGGGCTGCATCGCCGGTTGTTTGACTCTCGGTGCCCTCGACGTGCGCCGCGGCGCCGCCGGGTAGTGTATGACCGACAGGTGGGCGATCGGCCGACCGGCCCGGTGGGCCTCCGCCTGGGCGTCCGCCGTGGCGCGGACCATCGTGGCGCTGGCCGTCTGGGCGCTTTCCATCCGGACGCTGTCCACGCTGCTTTTCGCCGCCTTGCGGCGGGCCGCCGATCCGGTGACGCGGTGCCTGCGGCGCGGGCTGCGTGGCATCGCGCTGCGAACCGATCTTGATCCGGCGGGCGCCGGTCGAAGAGTCGCCTGCTTCGGGCAGACTCCCCAGCTCTGGCAGGTTGCTTGTCGCATGGCTGGCAACGGCCGTTGCGGCCGGCTCGACCACGGCACTGATCGTCGCGAGGCCCGCCGCGGCTTCTGCAGGCACCTCGGTAGCGGCGCCGTGTGGCGCGTCGACGCCGCCATGCGGCGCAGCAATCGCGCTGGCCGTAGGTTCGTTGAGCACAGGAGCCTGCGGAGGTGCGGCCACGGCTTCGTGCGTGGCCGCGTGCTCGTCCGCGTGAATCATCTGGCTCGTGGCGGTCATTTCCCGGGGCGCTTCCGCCGTGGGCGGCACCTGGGGCGACTCGGAAGCGTCGCCGTTCATAGCTCAACTACCTCGCGGAACAAAGACCACCAAACCACGGCGGCGCTGCCTCGCGCAGCACCTGATTCGAGTCGTGAAATGGTGCGGGATCAGAATGAAATCCATGACCGAGGCCATGGCCCGTGTCGGCCCCGGAAGCCATCTGCGCCGGAACCCATCCAGCGCAGAAGTGCAGTCCGGGTAGTGTACCAGCGGCATGCAATGGTCAATAGCCTGCCGACGGTGGGAATACTTCGGTCGAATCGATCCCCAACATCCAAGGCCCCCGCCCGGCACGCGGCGATCGGCGGCGGTGGTTTCCCGTTTCCAACGCGCGACTGCTGAACGGCCGCCGATTCCGGGCCGGTGGGTTGCCCCGGCGAATCGTGTGCCGATTCAGCACGCCTGGGGTCCGGACTGCGCGGCCCCGCTCGAATTACACCTTGGCGGTGTCTTCGTGGGGCACTTTCTTGATCGCCTTGAGGAATTGCTCGATCGAGGGGCAGCGCTTCGCTGGGTTCTGCTCGACACAGCTCATGATGGCCGCTGCCAGCACGGGATCGATCCGCGGCCGATAGCTGCGCACGTCCTTAGGAGGTTGATTGGCATGCGTCATCGCGATTTGACCCGTGGCTCCCCGTTCCCAGGGCAGCTCGAAGGTGAGAATCTCGTACGCGGTTACCCCGAAGGAGAAGACGTCCAGACGCTGATCGGTCTTCAGCCGCTTAACCAGCTCGGGCGCCATGTAGTTGGGCGTACCCGTCCGATTGCCGGGTTGCATGAAGGGCGCCGTGGCCGGGACCGTCAGCCCGAAATCGATCAGCTTGACCGTGCTGCACGTCTTGTCCGTGCACATCAAATTGCGGGGACAGATGTCGCGATGGATATAGCCGGCCGCATGGACGGCGGCGATGGCCTCGGCCGATTGGCGGATCATTTGCAATCGCCGCCCATCAAGCAGCCGATCGCGCCCGATCAGCAGCGAATTGAGACCGGGCCCGTCGAGAAACTCCATCACCAGGTACTGCTGCCCCCTGGTCGTCAGCCCATGTTCGTAGGTCTTGACGATGTGGGGATGGTCGAACGTCACCGCGATCGCGCCTTCGCTCGGCTTGGTTAGCCCTTTGAAGCGGGACTCGAAGGCGACGGTTTTTTCCACGTCGAGCAGTTTGAGCGCGACGATCTTGCCGGTCGAGCGCTCGCGGGCCATGTACGTTTCCGACATCGTGCCGGAAATCGCCTCGCGCAGCAGCTCGAACCGCTTGGCAACGTCGAGCCTGCTCCCGAGCAGCGACTTCAGTTTGAAGTTGCCGAATAAGCCCATGGCGCCTGTTCCGGTTGAGGCCCGGGTCCAGCGTACGCGGTACCGCGTACGTGCCGGGCGGCCCAGGTCTACTCTAGGCGCGGTGCGCCGGGCCGACAAGCAACGCCCGGCCCCGGCCTGGGCTCGATTCGCGGCTCCGGCCGAAGCTCGATTCACTGTTCTTGCGCAATGATCTCCAGGCAGGCCAGACGGTTGGCGCCGCGCAAGTACAACAGCCCGTGCGACACGACGGGTGCCGCCCAGCAGGGATAGCCCAACAGCGGCCGCGGCTCGGCGCCCAGCGGCGCGGGGCCGTTCTCGGGCAAGGCCAGCGTGGCGCGGCTGACCACGTCGAATTTCTGCGGATTGGCCCGCAGCAGGATCAGCTCGCCATATTCGCACAGACACAGCAAGTGGCCGTCCACGTAGGTCAGCGAGGCCCGGGTCAGGTTCGGCTCGCTCCACATCACTTTGCCGGTGGCCAGCTCGACGCAGCGCAGCTCGGCGTTGTTCGTATGCCGGCCGCTCGAGGCATAGACATAGCCCTCGTGCAGCACCGGCGTGTTCCAGTGGGTTTGCAAAATCTTGTCGCGCTTGCGGTCGTCGTCGGACCAGACGACGTCGAATCCGCCAGGCCGCACCTCGAGCAGCGAGCTGCCCGGGCCGTAGGTCTCCGAGATCAACACCCGATTGCCGGCGACGACCGGGTTGCTGGCGTTGACCGATTCGAGGATCGGAGCCCGCCAGGGGTAATGAAAATCGATCTTGCCGGAGACGGGATCGAACGCCAGCAAGCCGCCGCGGGCAAACACAAAGCACCAGCGGCGGTCGCCGATCGTGGCCGCGACCGGCGAGGCATAGCTGGCCAGCTCGTCGGCCAGTTGATAGCGAATCTTCCCCGTAAGTTTATCGAACGCGACGACGGCCGAGCCATTGCCTCGCAACCGCTGAAAATCGTTTGCGTCGCCGTCCGGAGGGCTGCCGCCCACCTGCACCAGCAGCAGGTCGCCTTCCACGAGCGGCGTGCTCCCGACGCCGAAGAAGTTGGGTACCACGTGGAACTCTCGAAACGTGTCACACCGCCACAGTAACCGGCCGTCGGCCGCCGCCAGACAATGCAACAGCCCCTCGGCTCCATACAGGTACACGCGATCGTCGTCGACCACCGGGCAGCAGCGCGGGCCGTTGTCGTAGCCATAAGGGTCGACAAAGTCGGTCGGGTAGCTGAAGTTCCACAACGCCGCCCCGGTCTCGGCGTTCAAGCAAGTCAGCGTCGCCTCGCCGGCACCTCGTTGATTGAACCGCTGGAAGATGAAACACCGTCCGCGGGCGATCGTCGGCGCCGCATAGCTTTCGCCGAGACGCTGCTGCCAGACGAGCTTGGGCCCGGCCGCAGGCCAGGGGACGATCAGTCCTGTTTCGGCCGAATGGCCGTCGCCCGTCGGGCCCAAGAACCGGGGCCAATCTTGCCCCTTGCGGCGCGTGCCGAGATCGGTCAGCTCAGGCACTTTGTCTTCACGCGCGAAACGGTGGGGATCGTCTCGCTCGACGGCCGCAGGTGCCTTGATGCGAGGCGCCGTTGCATCCGGCTCGGGCGGCGTTTCGGCCCGGCAACCCGCCGGCAGCAGGCTCAACCAGGCGACCGCGATCCACGCTGATCGTTGACCATTCATCTGGCGCCGCCTTCTCATCCGTGGCGAGAAAACAAGAGTCTTGCCAGGGCCGCGTGCGGAGCCTGCGTCGGCTCGCCCCGCGCGACGGGCCCGCGGCGCTCTCGACTATAGCGGCAGCCCTGCGGCACCGATACGATTCTCCCGGGTGGGGCTGGCGGCCTGCGGGGGGCCAACGAGCCGCAATTCCAGGAGGTTCACTCGTGATGAGTATGCGACGCGTTTGGCAGGCCGGGCTGACGTTGGCCGTGTGCCTGGGGTGCAGCTTCGCCGCGGAAGCGCCGGCCGCCGATGCCGCCAGCGACCGCTACGATCCGCAGCGGCTCGCCGCCGCCGTGAAGATCTACCGCGACGAATGGGGCGTCGCGCACATCGATGGCCAGGACGACATCGCGCTGGCGTTCGGTTTCGCGTATGTGCAGGCCGAAGACTATTTCTGGCAGATCGAAGACACCTACATCCTCGCGCTGGGGCGCTACAGCGAGGTCCACGGCCGCAAGGGGCTCAACTCCGACCTGCTGAACCGCGCCTTCGAAGTGGTCAGCGGCAGCCAACGCGACTTCCCGCAGCAGGAAGCCAAGGTGCAAGAGGTTTGCACGGCCTTTGCCGCGGGCTTGAATTACTTTCTCGAGACGCACCCCGAGGTGAAGCCGCGGTTGATCACCCGGTTCGAGCCGTGGATGGTGCTCTGCTTCGGGCGACACTTGATCGTCGAGATGGGCTTTCGCTACACGCGCTTGAAAGACGACTTCACGCCGCGTTCGAATCCCGAGATCTATGCCGCGCAGGTCGGTTCGAACGCCTGGGCCGTGGCCCCCAGCCGTACGAAAGACGGCCATGCGATGCTCTTCATCAATCCGCATCAGCCGTGGTTCGGCTTCGGGCAGTTCTACGAAGCGCACCTCCGCAGCGGCGAAGGATGGAGTTTTACCGGCGGCACTTTTTTCGGCACGCCGATGCCGGGGTTGGGGCACAACGAACACCTGGGCTGGGCCTTCACGGTCAACGAGCCCGACATCGCCGACGTCTGGGTCGAGACGTTCGACGACCCGGCGCACCCGCTCAACTATCGCTATGGCGACGGCTACCGCACGGCCACCGAGTGGCAAGGCACGATCAAGATTCGCAGCGGCGATCGCCTCGAGGAAAAAAGCTACACCTTTCGCAAGACCCACCATGGCCCGATCGTCCAGCGTGTCGACGACACGCATTACTACTCGGCCATGATCGCCAAGCTGCGCGACAGCCTGCTGGTGCGGCAGATGTTTCGCCTGGTCCGTGCGAAGAACTTCGAAGAGTTCCGCGCCGGCATGTCGATGCTGAATTTCCAATTCATGAACACGGTCTACGCCGACCGCGACGGCAATATCTTCTACCTCTACAACGGCATCGTCCCCCGCCGCGATCCGGGTTTCGACTGGAGCAAGCCGGTCGACGGCAGCAATCCGAAGACCGAGTGGCAAGGCATTCACCCGATCGAGGATTTGCCCCAGGTGCTGAATCCATCCTCGGGCTTCGTGCAAAGCTGCAACTCGACCCCGTTCACGACGACCGACGACGGCAGCCCGTTCTTGCATGACTATCCACCGTACATGGTCGAGGACCGCTACGACGACAAGCGCCGGGCCAAGATGTGCCGCCGGCTGCTGCGCGAGCTCGACGCTTGCACGTTTGAGCACATGCAGGAACTGGCGTTCGACACGACGCTCTATTGGCCCCTGACCGAGCTGCCCAAGTACGATCGGCTGCTCAAACAACTCGAAGCCAGCGAGCCGCGGCTGGCCAAGCAGGCTCGGCCGTACCTCGATCACCTGCTCGACTGGGACTGCAAGGCCACGGCCGCGTCGACGCAGACGACGCTCTGCGTCCAGTGGTACGAGGAACTCTACGGCTTCGGCTACCCGGTCGAGACACTCAAGCCCGAGTACGTCGAAAAGCCTTCCCTGCGATTCAAAGCGCTGGTCCGGGCCGCGGCCAAGCTCCAGCAGACGTTTGGCGACTGGAAAGTGGCCTGGGGCGAC
Organism: Pirellulales bacterium; assembly: GCA_019694435.1. Classification (NCBI taxonomy): domain Bacteria; kingdom Pseudomonadati; phylum Planctomycetota; class Planctomycetia; order Pirellulales; species Pirellulales bacterium. The sequence continues at coordinate 152,472 of JAIBBZ010000002.1, read as the reverse complement.
GTGAACCGCATTCAGCGCCATGCGGACGTCGCCGACTTCGTCGAGGTACCCTTCAGCGACCAGTTGCCGAGCCTGCCGTGCGAGGGCGTCCACGGCCCGTTGGGCGTGGTGTTCACGCAGTACTACACGCCCAGCATCAATCTGCCGCTGGTCCGGACGGTGAAAAAGCACTACGGCGTGGTCGGGGCGACCTACATGGCGGTGATCGAGTTTGGACCCCGGGTGCGCAGCGTCTCGTTGTTGAATTTCGGCACGAGCAGCAATCCGCAGTCGCCGCACTTCATGGACCAGGCCCAGTTGCTCTCCGAAAAGCGACTGAAGCCGACGTACTTTCACTGGGACGAAGTCGAGGCTCACGCCCAGCGCGTCTACCACCCCGGCCAGGCGGCGGCGCAGGCCGGCTTGGCGCCGTAGCCGCTTCGTACCACTCGCCTGCGCAAAGGCCTCCACTGCCATGCAAGAGCAGCAATCCGTGCTGACGACGGTCCACGAAGTCGAGGGCGGCGCGATTCTCGAGATCGTGCTCAACCGCCCCGAGGTCCACAATTCTGTCAACGGCGCGACGGCCCAGTTGCTGCTCGCCGCGTGGCGTCGGTTTCAGAACGACCCGCACCTCACCGTGGCCGTGCTGCGGGGTGCGGGCGACGCGGCCTTTTGCGCCGGCGCCGACCTGTCGGGCGTCGACTCGATCGTCGACATGTTTGCCGCGCCGGCCGAAGTCGATCGCCTGGTGCGCGAAGGCACCGGACCCATGGGTGGCTCGCGGCTCGTCCAGGTCAAGCCGGTGATCACTGTCTCGCAGGGCTTCACCTATGCCGGCGGCTTGGAATTGTTCTGCCATGGCCATATCCGCCTGGCCGAACCGCAGGCGACGTTTTCGGTCGCTTGCCGGCGGTGGGGCGTGCCGCTGGTCGATGGCGGCACGGTCTATCTGCCGCGGCTGCTGGCCTGGGGCGCGGCCTTGCCGCTGATCATCACCGGCCAGCGCATCGATGCTCAGCGCGCTTATGAAATTGGCCTGGTCTGGGAGCTGGTTGCCCAGGGCCAAGGCCCTGCGCGTGCGCTCGAATATGCCGAGCAGATTTGTCGCCAGCCGCGCGACGCCTTGTTCGCCGACCTGGCATCAGCCGTGCGCGGGTCGCACCTACCGCTCGAATCGGCCTTGGAACTCGAGGCCCGGAATCTGCATCCCGTCCTCCGCAGCACAAGCATGTACGAGGGCGTGGCCCGGTTCTTGAGCGGTGAGCGCAGTTGGTTCAAGTAGTCGCCGCGGCGACGAGGTCGGCCGAGTGTGCGATTTCGCCGCACGCCTAGGACCAATTGACGCCTGCCCTATAATCAGCGGCATCGACGATCCGCGCCGCGATCGCGGCCTTCCGCTCGGTCAGTCGCAGACCCTCTGCCGGAGTCAGGGCGATGGCGTACGAAGTTGACTTAAGCGTTCACGGAATCCACACACAATTGCGCGTGGCGCGCAATCTCAGCCCCGCTTCACTGTATGAGGACGCGATTCGCGTCGGCGACGGGAGGTTGACCTCGTCGGGAGCCCTGGCGGTGCGCTCGGGCCAAAAGACGGGGCGCAGCCCGAAAGACAAGCGGATCATCGCCGGACGCGACACGGAGGACGACGTATGGTGGGGTGACGTCAACATCAAGCTTGACGAACACACCTTCATGATCAACCGGCAACGGGCCGTCGACTATCTCGAAACGCGCGAGATCCTCTACGTCGTCGACGGCTTCGCCGGCTGGGACCCGAAATATCGCCTGAAGATCCGCGTGCTGTGTGCCCGGGCCTATCACGCCCTGTTCATGCACAACATGCTCATCCGGCCCACTCCGGAAGAGCTGGCCGAGTTCGGCGACCCGGACTATGTGATCTTCAATGCCGGCCGTTTCCCGGCCAACGTCCACACCTCGCAGATGACCTCGCAGACGTCGATCGAGCTGTCGTTTGGCCGGCGCGAGTTTGTCATCCTCGGCACGCAATACGCCGGCGAGATGAAAAAGGGCGTGTTCACGATCATGAACTACCTGATGCCCAAGCGCGACATCCTCTCGATGCACTGTTCGGCCAACGAAGGTGCCCGGGGCGACGTCAGCCTGTTCTTCGGGCTGTCAGGCACGGGAAAGACCACGCTGTCGGCCGATCCCGAACGCCAACTAATCGGCGACGACGAACATTGCTGGAGCGACGACGGCGTGTTCAACATCGAAGGCGGCTGCTACGCCAAGTGCATCGACCTCTCGCACGAGAAGGAGCCGATGATCTACGAGGCGATCCGCTTCGGCTCCGTGCTGGAAAACGTCGTTTACAACGAGGACACGCGCGACGTCGATTATCACGACAGCTCGATCACGGAGAACACCCGCGCGAGCTACCCGGTCGAATACATTCCGAACGCGAAGATCCCCTGCGTCGGCGGGCATCCGGACAACGTGATCCTGCTCACCTGCGACGCGTTCGGCGTGCTGCCGCCGGTCAGCCGGTTGACGCCCGAGCAGGCGATGTACCACTTCATCAGTGGGTACACGGCCAAGGTGGCCGGCACCGAGGTGGGCGTAACCGAGCCCCAGGCCACGTTCTCGGCCTGCTTCGGCGCGGCCTTCCTGGTCTGGCATCCGACCAAGTACGCTACCCTGCTCGCCGACAAGATGCGCAAGTACAAGGCCGATGCATGGCTGGTCAACACCGGCTGGTCGGGCGGGCCCTATGGCGTCGGCAACCGGCTGCGGCTCGACTGGACCCGGTCGGTCATTCGGGCCATTCATAGCAAGGCGTTGACCGACGCGCCGATGGTCGAAGACCCGATCTTCGGCCTGCATGTGCCGACGCGCTGCCCCGGTGTGCCCGACGAGGTGCTGGTACCCAGCAAGACCTGGAAGGACCAGGCCGCCTATCGCCAGACGGCCGAGAAACTGGCGAAACTGTTCCACCAGAACTTTGCCAAGTACGCCGACGTGGCCTCGAACGAGATCAAGTCGGCAGGGCCCAAGGTCGCCGCGGGCTGATCCGCAATTGCTGCCCTGAGAGACCTGCAATGGCCTCTTGGCCGCGCGGCCCGATTGGGCTGCGCGGCCCAAGGCGCTGCTGGAAATGCCCCGGCGGCGTCAGACGTGCAATTTGCGCCGTTCGAGGACGTATTCGGCCTTGATGCCGGTGCGGGCGAACAGCCGCTGCTCCATCTCGGCCTCGTTCTGCTCGAAGACGATCCGATCGGGCGAAACCTCGACGGCCGATTTGAGCCGTGCGTGAAGCTGCTCATCGATGGTACTTGCATTGTGCCCGGCCTCGGCCAGGACGTAGACCGTGAGCAAGTCGCGTGAGAACTCGGCCGATTGGTCCTCGCTATCGAGCGTAATTTGAAAGTTGCGCACGCCCGGCGTGTCGCGCACCGTCTCGACCAGCAGCGACAGGTCGACCCGTGTGCCCTTGATCTTGGTGAAATCCTTCACGGCCCGGCAGATTGGCGGATACACGCGCGGGAACGTATAGCCGCAATGCTCGCAGCGGGTCCAGCGGTAGCCGCCCTTGATCAAGTCGCCGGTCCAGTAGCGGACCAGCGCCGTGCCGCGCCAGCCGATGTGACTGAACACGAGCACTCCCGGCTCACCTTCGGCCACCGGCTCGCGTGTTTCGGGATGCAATAGCTCCCAGTAATGGTGCACGGGGTTCAGGTGAATGCCGCTTCCTTCGCAACATTCCCAGAAGGCCCATTTCATCTCGGTCATACCGAGCGTCTGGAAGATGCGAAATCGGGGATGCGCGCCCAGTTCCAAGGCCAGTGAACGAATGTGCTCGCGCAGGCTTTCGCTCACCGGTTCGGCGCCCAGCGCCACGCGCTTGAAATTGGTCAAGGGTCCGATCGTGCCGGCCTGCTGCAACAGCTTGGCGCGGCGCAGCCAATGGACCATGTAGGACGGAATCGAGGTGATCGACGAAAAGCCCCCTTGGGCGAACAGCACGATCTGGCGATCGGTCGGAATCACGCTGCCGCCGAACGTCTCGAAGCTCGACGCTCCCGCGCACATCTTCGCCAGCACCGGCGCAAAAAACGCCAGGTGCGGCGCGCCCGGGAAAATGTTCATCGCCCGTTCGTCGTAATCGTAGTACGGCTCCTCGGGATCGGGCTGCTTGGGAATGATCAGCCCCGAGGTCAAGAGCGGCAACACGTGCGTCAGGTCGTAATGCGTATAGACGGCCGGCGTGGGCGTACCGGTCGAGCCGGTCGACGCGTGAAAGTGAATCGGCATCCACTCCAGCAGCGCCCGGCGGCGGATCTTGTCCTTGAGCGTCAAGTACCGCGTCAGATGCGTGTATTCGCGCGGGCGATTCAGCGCTGCCTGGACCAGGTATTTCAGCAGCGTCGTGCGGCGGATCGGCGCCGTGTCGTATTCCGGCGGGTGCGGCACGCCGGGAAATCGCGGGCGGAGAATGAACGCCTGTGGGTCTTCGCGCAGACTATCCTTGTCGACAATGGGCAACCGGCGCAGGTCGTCGGCCGTGCGGAGCCGCCGGATGTCGACGTGATGCTGGCGATACAGCTTGCGTAGAAACGGGTGATACGGCTCGATGTAATCGCGCAGATAGGCAATCAGCCGTCGGGCCGATAGCTCGCGCTGCTCTCGCGGTTCGAGCTCGTAGTAGTTCACAGTGCCACTCGCTGGCCGGCTCGACTGCAGTCGATGCGCCGGCGACTTCGCGACTAGAAGTGCATCTCCAACGCGCTGCGATCGCCCCCACCGATGACGGCCGCAAGTCCGTCGTTCTGCGGCAGCAACTGGCCAATGAAGAACCGGGCCGTCTTGACCTTGTTGTCGTAAAACCGGCCCTCGTCGTCTCCGCGGCAGAACGCCGCGCGGGCCTCGTCGCCGTTCACGTCGGCCGCGGCCCACAGGCGCTCGAGCGCACGCTGGGCGACGAGCCCCTGTTCGAGCAGGATCCAGGCCGTAATCACGTTGCCGAACATCCGCAGGTACAACGTGGCCACCAGCAGTGGGTACAGCAGGTCTCCCGACATCTGCATCATGGCGAAGTTCATCGTCACGTTTTCCAACTGCTGCTTCGCCTGCCGCAGCGTCGCTACCGATGGGCCAAACACCGGCAGTTGCTGGGCCTCGGACAGGAAAGCGTCGAGATCGGACATCAACTCGAGGAACAGCGCGCCGTTGTGCCGGCCGACCTTGCGGCCCAACAGGTCGAGGGCCTGAATGCCGTTGGTGCCTTCGTAGATCGAGGCGATTTTCACGTCGCGCAGCAATTGCTCGATCGGATAGTCCTTCAGATAGCCGTGGCCGCCCAAGGTCTGCACGGCCAGAGTGGCCACCTCGAAGCCCGTGTCGCTGCAGTAGGCCTTGCAAATCGGGGTGAGCAGCTCGGCGCGATTGAGCATCTTCTGACGCAGGGCCTCGTCGGGCGAGTTCTCGACCAGGTCGAGGCAGAACGCCGTGTGCAGCAGCAGGGCCCGGCCGCCCTCGACGTAGGCCTTCATCGTGGCCAGCATGCGGCGCACGTCGGGGTGCTCCGTGATCAGCACGTAGGGGGCATTCGGGTCGCGGATGTTCCGCATGTCGACGCCCTGGACGCGCTGCCGGGCATAGTCGAGCGCCGCGAGGTAGGCCCAGGACCCCATCGCCACGCCTTGCAGGCCGACGCCGACGCGGGCCGCGTTCATCATGTGGAACATGTACTCGATGCCGCGGTTCTCCTCGCCGATCAACCAGGCCTGGCAATTGTCGTTCTCGCCGAAGCTCATCGCGCAGGTGGGCGAGGCGTGAATCCCCAGCTTTTCTTCGATGCCGACGCAGGTCACGTCGTTCGACTCGCCCGACCGGCCCTCGGCGTCGACGCGCAGCTTGGGCACCAGGAACAGGCTGACGCCCTTGATGCCCGGCGGGGCGCCTTCGACCCGGGCCAGGACGAGGTGGATCACGTTCTCCACCAGGTCGTGCTCGCCGCCGGAGATGAAGATTTTCTGTCCGCGGAGGAAATACTTGCCGTCGCGTTTCGTGGCCGAGGTGGTCAGCGCCCCGACGGCCGAGCCGGCATGCGGCTCGGTCAGGCACATGGTGCCCTGCCAGCGCCCGTCCACCAAGGGGGGCACATAGCGCCGCTTCATGTCGTCGTCGCCATACTCGATCAACAGCGAGGCCGCCGTGCGCGTCAGGCCGGCAATCATCGACAGCGAGCAATTCGCGGCGATGAACATCTCGCCGATCGCGGCACCGACGCAGAACGGCAGCCCGGCCCCGCCAAACTCGGGCGGCGTGCTCACGGCCATCCAACCGCTTTCCTGCAACTGCCGGTAGACGGCGTGAAACGCCTGGGGCACGTAGACCCGACCGTCCTCCCAGCGGCACCCCTCGCGATCGCCTGCGGCGTTGCAGGGGGCCAGGACCTTGGCCGCAAACTTGCGTGCTTCTTGGAGCGTGTGGTCGACCTCCGCGCGGGTGAACTCGCGAAAGGCCTCGAACTCGAACAACCGCTCGGCGTGCAGGTGCTCGAACAGGACAAACTGCAAATCGCGCAGATCGAAGAGAAACTCGTGCGACATCGGTCCCCTCGACACGACAATCCGCGACCGCCTTCCCTCCAAGAAATGGAAAAAACCCGGCGGCCGCCTGACCGCCGAGTTTTAGTCCAACCTCCCCAGGCCGACAAGCGCCGCACAGGGCGCCTGTCGGGCCGGCAAGCGCTCCAGCGACGCGCTCAGATGGCCGATTCGGCCGTCTCGCCGGTGCGGATGCGCACCACGTCGGCCAACTGCGACACGAAGATCTTGCCGTCGCCCACCTGGCCGGTACGGGCCGTACGGACGATCGTGTCGAGCACGCTGGCGACTTCGCTATCGCCGACCACGACCTCGAGCTTGATCTTCGGGATGAAATCGACGGCATACTCGGTGCCGCGATAGGTTTCGGTGTGGCCCTTTTGCCGGCCGAAACCGCGAACCTCGGTGATCGTCATGCCCTTGACGCCCTGATTCGAAAGGGCGTTCTTGACCTCTTCCAATTTGAAATGCCGGATGACTGCTTCGATCTTTTTCATGGCTACGACTCCCAGGCGGAAAACGGGTGAGGTTGGCTGAAAAGGACGTCGCTCGTCCTCTCGTCAGCACGTTTGGAGTGTTCGCAAAGGGCCAGGGTCGCTTTCGCTGCCCGCCGGCTTTCGCCTCTTGAGCCGGCCTCAGGGGCCCGTTTGCGTTTCCGCAGGAGGTCAAACGCATGGACTGTGCCAATCGCTCCAGTTTTTGCCGAGTTACCCGACCAGAGATCAACACAACTCGTTTCCTATCAATCGCTTGTGCCAATTCATTCAAACAGCCAAGAATCCCGGTTCTCGACATCCGGCCGTCACGACGGCGCGAGAAGCCAGGGCCCCACTGTTTCATTCGCGCGAATGTGACCCGGCCGGATCTCCTGTAAGCAGGCCCATTTCGCACTGCCGCAGGCGTGGCCGATTAGATGCAGGCGGGCGACGCGGCTCCGCACACGGTGACGACTCCTGCGAAGCAGCCGAACTTCGATCGAGTTCTCTTCGTGCGCCATGAGAAATGCTCGCGAACGATTCGCGTGCAAACCAAAGGATTCGACAACTTCGTGCGTGCACGCGCGCATTTTTCTTGCGATGCACAGAGAACGGTCATAGCGTGCAGATACGGAACTGAGTGTGCTTCGCCGCTGGTGTCCAGCAAGGTTTTCCGAGCGGTGAATTCGTCGCGGGCGCGTGATTGATCGATCCGCGATTCGCGGCAAGTCTTCCCGCACGGGCGTTGCGGTTCGGCGCTGGACAAGCGGACGAGCCACGGGAGGCAGCCCGTGTTCGAGCACTTCGAGCTCACACTGGTCGTCACGCATGCGTGCAACCTGCGGTGCACGTATTGCTACACGGGCGAGAAACTGGGGCGGGTGATGCCCGTCGACCTGGGCGAACAGGCGATCGATCGCGCCCTGGCCAGTCTGCAACCCCAAGGCACGCTCGACTTGGGCTTCTTCGGCGGCGAGCCCCTCTTGGAGGCAGACCGCATTCTGCAGTGGATGCGCTATGCGCGGCAACGGGCCGAGGCGTGCTCGTGCAGCGTCCGGTTCGATCTGACCACGAACGGCACCATCGATACGGAACAGGCCTGGCAGGTCATGCTCGATCCGGCCGTGGCCCTCAGCATCAGCCACGATGGCGTGCCCGAGAATCACGATCGTCACCGGATCGCCCTGCGGGACGCGACCTGTGCGCGAGTCGAGGCCACGCTGGGCCGGTTGTTCGCCGCGGGCAAAGACTTGAACGTCGTCATGGTCGTGCGGCCGACAACGGTCACTGCATTTGCCAAGGGGCTCCGGCATCTTTACGACCTCGGTGTCCGGCAGGTTACGCCCTCGCTCGACTTGTGGGTCGACTGGTCCTTTGCCGACGGCTCGCGGTTGCAGACCGCGGTCGCCGAAGCGGCCGAGCTGTGGGCCGAATTGCAGCCGGACTTCCACGTGAGCTGCCTGGACGAAAAAGCGGCCGCGCTGCTGAGCATCCGGGGCACCGCGACGGCGCGCTGCTCGTTTGGCGAAGGGCAGGTCGCCGTGGCTCCCTCCGGCCGCATATATCCCTGCGAACGCATCGTCGGCGAGGATCCGCCCGGTCACCCGCTGCTGATTCCGGGCAAGGTGTCCGACGTCGATCACTTCTTGTCGCTGCGCACCTGGCCGCCCAAGACCTTGCCCGCGTGTGATGCCTGCGCTATCGAGTCCCGTTGTTCGACCTTTTGCCGCTGCAGCAATTTCATCCGCACCGGCGACGTCACGCGCCCCGACGGGCTGCTGTGTCTCTGGGAACGCTTGTGTCATCGCGAAGCGCTGCGCAAGCACCGTGCTCGCCCTCCGCTGAATTCCGCAACTCTGAAGCCGTAACGAACGCCTGCCGAGGAACTGGAGATGACTGATTCCTTTCACGATCACGATTTGCCCGATGATTCCTGGTTCGATGACGTCCGTCTTCCCAACCCCGGCGGGCCGCCGGTGCCAGAGCCGAAACCGAAGCAACCGTGGACCTTCACGTGTGCCCAACTGCTGGGCGCGACGACGGCCATCGCCGTGTTGATCACTTGCTCGGGGCTGTTCAACGTGCGCGCTTGCAGGGGGGCCACGCGGTCCGCCCGGCTCGAGCAGCTCAAGCGCCTGCAACTCATCGAACAGCAACTCGCCGAGACGAATGCCTTGCCGGACGCGGCTGCAGCTCATGCGGGCCTTGCCAGTGCGCCGGAACACACGGACCCGTGAGCATGAGCGAGCCTGCGCACAAGGCGAGTTGCCCGCCTCGATCCTGGCTGCGGAGATTGTGGGTAATCGGTCGCAATGGATTCGCGATCTACGGCATGGCAACCCTCCTTGCGCCCTGGTGCCTGTTCACCGTCCGGATGACGTCGCCGTCGATGCACCCGACGCTGCAGGGCTCGAGTTGGGAAACCGGCGATACCGTCTTGGTCGAAAAGCTGACCTACCAGGTGCGCCGCCCGCGGCGCTGGGAGATTGTCGCCGTGCGACAGGCAGCCGGCGACGTGATCGCCAAGCGTGTCGTCGCGCTGCCGGGCGAGACGATTCAAATCCTGAAAGACCGGCGCATCGTCATTAACGGCCGCCCGATTGCGAAGCCCGATTTCCTGGCCAACATCCAATACTTCCCCTACGGAAACATCATTTACGACCAGGCGTACACCTGCCGGCGCGGCTATTACCTGCTGGGCGACGACTCGAAGGACTCGGACGACAGTCGTTTCAACGGCGACGTGCCGGCCGACCAGATCCTCGGTCGGGTACGCATGGTGATCCGGCCTTGGAAACGCGCCGGCGTGATCGCGCCGTGAATCTGCGGCGCAACCGGCTCCAATTGCAGCGCCAGGGTAGGGCGGGGCGGGCCGCTAACAGGTAAACCGCAGGCCGGCGAGCGCGTCTTCGATCCAGGCCGGCGTGATTTCACGTTCCTGGATCACCGAGTACCAGTGGTGGTGCCGCTCGGTGAACGCGCGGACATTCAACAGCGACTCGGCCAGCGCCGCGCGCGGGATCTCCATGTCGGCCGGCTGAAAGCGCAGGTCCAGGCGGTGCATCAAGTCGACGATCCGCTCGTGGTCGTTCTCCTGCAGCCGGCTCATCAGGTAGATGCCCAGGCCCACGATGTGGCCGTGGATGAAACCCCGGCCCAGGCGCTGTTCGAGCTCGTAAAACACGAAATGCTCCGAGCCTTCTTCGACTCGGTAGTGATCGGCCGGCAGACAGATCGTATTGATCCGCAGGTAGGCGTCAACAATGGCCTGCAGGCCCGCATCGGTGACACGGCGAATCTCGTCGGCCTGGTCGTCCATGTCTTGCACGAGCCGGCGGCCGGCCGCCACGTCGGCCGCGCTGAAGGGATAGGTGCTGCGGCCGGCGCGCTGGGCCAGCTCCCAGTCGAACGTGGCCGTATGGCACGAGAGTACGTCACCGGCGCCGGCAATATTGAGTTCGGCCGGCGCCGTACGTAGCAGGTCGTAGTCAATCACCAACGGGTCCGGGCTGCTGTCGCCGACGTACTCGACAATGTGATTGCGCCGCAGCGCCGCTTTCGGAGTGACGAACGCGTCGACGCTGATCACCGTCGGTACCGTGACCAATCGGCAGCCGCGCCGCCAGGCGAGGTACTTGCCCAAGTCGACTGCTTGCCCCCCGCCGACGGCCAGCACCGTGTCGCACGGCGGCATCGCGGCCAGTTGCCGCTCGACCACGTCAGATTCGAGCGATTCGACGCAGACGACGGCCTCCGGCAGCGCCCCGAGCCGCTCGCGCACCAGGTTCCAGGGCAACTCCATGGTCGCCACGACAAACCGCCCCAGCTCGCGGCCCAGGCCGTCGATACTGCCCGAGCCGAACCGCTGGCTGGTGACGTTTGTGCGTCCTTCGATGTGCATCACAAGAGTCCTTTGTCGAGAAACCAAGAAGTCCGATCAGCCGGGCTCGCGTGCCTCGAGCGGTGCCCGAGGTGGACCGGCTGCGCCGCGCAGCAGCCGGCGGCGAATCACGGCCAGGTACACGCCCACGCCGACCAGCACGGCGGCCGTGCTGGCGATGGCGGGTACGCGTTGCCCCTGCGCATCGGACGGGATGGTCAACGCCGCCACGACGATCAAGGTCCAGACCAACGCCACGCTGGCCAGGGGCCACCGCCATGCCGCCAAGAGCGAGGCCCCATCGGTCGCCGCCGCGGGCCTCGCGACAAGCGACGAGAAGACGATGCCGGCGTAGCCGAGGTAACCGGCCACGGTCGCAATCGAGGTAATCCACTCGAGCCGTTTGAGCCCCAGCACGACGCCCATCGCAATGGCCCAAACGAGAACCAGCGCGGCAGTCGGTATCTGCCGCTGGGGGTGCACGCGGCGCAACCAGCCGGCGCCGGGCAACATGTTGTCGCGCGCCAGGGCAAAAACCAGCCGGCTCCCGGCCGCCATGCTCGCCAGCGCGCAGGCAAAAATCGACACGTAGACGACGCCCATCAGTCCGCCGGTCAGCCGCTGGCCGAGTCGTGCGCGCAGCACGTCGAGGAGCGGTTCCTGCGCCTGCTGCGCCGCGCGCGGATCGTCCATCGCCAGCACCAGCGCCCCGAGGACCAGCACCCCCACGATGCCCGACAGCAAGACCGACCCCACGACGGCCCTCGGCACGGCGCGGCGCGGATCGTGCGTTTCTTCGGCCAGATCGGCGGCGGCCTCGAAGCCGGTCATGCACCAGGCGCCCAACAAGAGCGACAAGGCCCAGGCCCCCGGCGAGGCCGGCTGCCCGGTGCCCGCCTCGACACTGGCCAGCATGCTGGCCCAAGAGACCGAACTGCCGAACCCGCAAGCGATCAACAAGGCCAGCGCGAGAAACAGCGTCCCGGCGATCTCGGCCAGCACCCCGGCATCGTTCATCCACGCTGCCAGGCGGATGCCGAACAGGTGCACCAGCAGCACCGCGGTTACGACGCCTGCGGCCAGCCACGACTTGACCGCGCCCGCATCGCCCCAAGTATGAAGCGCCGGGAGGTACGGATAGGCATACTCGGCCAGCGCCGCGCAGACGCCGGGCAGCCCCGCCAGGAACTGCAACAGCAGCAACCAGCCGACCAGGAACCCAAAGTGCGGATTGACCAGCCGCGAGGCCCATTGGTAGCCGTAGCCGGAAAGTGGCATTCGCACGGCCAGATCGGCCACGACCAAGGCGACGAGCAACTGTCCGAGGATGACGATCGACCATGACCAGACGACGGCCGGGCCCACGTGCACGAAGCCTTGCTTGAACCCGGCGAAGATGCCCGTCGTGATCGAGATCAAGGAAAAGCTCAGCGCAAAGCTGGAAAACGCCCCCAGCGTCCGCTGCAGTTGCTGGCGATAGCCGAAGCGGCGCAACTCCTCGGCATCGCGCCGATCGCCCAGCTCGTGCTGTTTCGAGTGCTGCGACTTGCGTTGCATGGTACCGCCGCCGGGAATCTTGCCGTGTGCGAGCAGACAGTATCCTAGGGAACAAGCGAACCACGCAAAATCACCGTCCGGAGTCTCGATCCCCATGTTGAAGTCGATGACCCTCTGGGGCGCTATCGTCCTGGCCACGGCGTGGCTGTTGCTCGGCGCTGCGGCGCAAGGCGACGAGGTCCCGACCCTGGAAATCGCGCACGACGACGTCTGGCACATCGAGCATTCGACGCATCACGTGCAGGGCCTGTGTCTCGACGACACCTGGGCCTGGATTTCGAGCGTCTCGCGCACCGACAAACGCGGCTTTGTCTTTCGCGTGCGTCGCGCCGACGGGCAGGTCGCCGTCACGCGCGAGCTGGTGTCCGGCGCGCAAATCCACCCGGGCGGCATGCAACGGCGCGACGGTCGGCTGTGGGTGCCCTTGGCCGAGTATCGTCCGCGCAGCACGTCGACGGTCCTGGCCCTCGACGCAATGTCGCTCGAGACCCGGAGTCAATTCGGCGTGGCCGATCATCTCGGCGCGGTCGCCGCGGACGAACAAGGACGGCTGTATGCAGCCAACTGGGACAGCCGGCAGATCTATGTCTTCGATGCGCAAGGGCAGCCGCTGGCCCGACACGACAATCCGACCGGAGTCGCCTATCAGGACATGAAATGGCACGCCGCACAGCTCTGGGCCGCCGGTACACGGAAGACCGATGCGGGATCGCAGGCCGTGGTCGACGTCCTGGAGCTCGAGCCGCTGCGGCTGGTGCGACGCTATCTGCCGTCCGGCCAGCCGCACACGGGCGGCACGAGCTTTGGCCGCGAAGGATTCGAGATCGCCGATCGGGCCCTGTACCTGATGCCCGAGGATGGGCCCGAGACGCGCCTTTATCGCTTTCCGCTGCCCCAAGATTAATACCCCGGGGACCGCCAGCGGCGCAGGCCGCCATGCGACAACTTGCCCGATGGCAAATTTCGCCGGTGCTTTTTGTCCCCCCGCCCTGCGCGTGGCTACAATCACAGCCGCAGTCCCCGACCTCCGTGCGGTCGTATACCGCGCAGGTCGAGATCTTGCATCCCAGGGCATCTTGATCGTTCCACGGCATCTTGATTTGGCCGCAATCGGCGAGGTGAGTCGAATGTCTTCTCGTTTCCGTTGGATGTGCAGCCTGGCGGCGCTCGTCGGTTGCTCGCTGGTTTCGCCAGCCTTGGCCGAGGTCAGACTTTCCGGCTTGTTCACCGATCACCTGATCCTGCAGCGCGGCATGCCCGTGCCGATCTGGGGCACCGGCGATAACGGCGAGATGGTCACGGTGAGCTTCGCCGGCCACGAGGCGAAAGCGACGATCGAAGGCGGCCGCTGGCAGGTGACCCTGCCCGAACTGGAAGCCTCGGCCGAGTCGCGTGAATTGAGCGTCAAAGGCACCAACCTCATCACGATCAAGGATGTGGTCGTCGGCGAAGTCTGGTTGGCCAGCGGGCAATCGAACATGCAGTGGCCCGTCAACCGATCGGCCGATCCCGAGCAGACGATCGCGGCGGCGAACCACCCACTGTTGCGGCTGTACACGGTCCCCCGCCAGGCGGCCGACGAACCGCAAGCGGACGTGATGAGCCACTGGGAAATCTGCAGCCCCGAGTCGGTGCCCGAGTTTTCCGCCGTCGGCTATGCCTTCGGCTTGCACCTGCACGACGCGCTCAAGGTACCCGTGGGCATCATCAGCACCAATTACGGCGGCACGCCGGCCGAGGCCTGGACGAGCAAGGAAGAGTTGGGAGCGAACGAAGCGTTGAGCTACATGCTCACCAACCCGCCGGCGATGGGCGTGCAGCGTCCCTACGGTTTGTACAACGCCATGATTCACCCGCTCATCCCCGCGGCGTTTCGCGGGGCCATCTGGTACCAGGGCGAATCGAACGCACCGCGGGCTTACGAATATCGGACGTTGTTCCCGGTGATGATCAACTGCTGGCGCAAGGCCTTTGCGCGGGGCGACTTTCCATTCCTGTTCGTCCAATTGGCACCGTTCATGAAGATCGAGCCGGAGCCGGGTGACAGCGCTTGGGCCGAGCTGCGCGAAGCACAGCTCTACACGAGCCAGACAGTGCCCAACACGGCGCAGGCCGTGATCACCGACTTGGGCGACGAAGTCGACATCCATCCCAAGGCCAAGGCGCCCGTCGGCAATCGCCTGGGCATGGCTGCCCGCGCGTTGGCCTATGGCGAGCCGATCATCTATCGGGGTCCGGTCTATAAGAGCGTCGAGTTCAAGGGCGCCGACGCGATCCTGAGCTTCGATTCGGTCGGGGCCGGCCTCGTGGCCAAGGACGGACCGCTCACGGGCTTCGCCGTGGCGGGCGCCGATCAGAAGTTTCACAAGGCCGAGGCCCGGATCGATGGCGACAAGGTGATCGTCACCTGTGCGCAGGTGGCCGAGCCGATGGCCGTGCGCTATGGTTGGGCCAATTTTCCGGTCGTCAACCTGTGGAATCAGGACGGCCTGCCGGCCTCGCCGTTCCGGACCGATGATTTTCCGCTGACGACGAAACCTAAGTAGCGCTCGTGCGGTGGGCCTAAATCGCGTGTAGTGCGCTGGGCTGAAGAAGTAGGCCAGCCTCAGACCAGCAGCTCGCGGATCGGCGCGCCGGGACAGACGACCAGCGGCCGGTTCAGCGAGTCGTGCACCGTCAGTTCGGGCGAGATGCCCAGGCAATGATAGGCGGTCGCCACCAGGTCGACTGGCCGCACGGCATCGGCCGCCGGGTAGGCCGCCATCCGGTCCGACGCGCCATACACCGTACCGCCGCGAATCCCGCCGCCGGCCAGCACGCTCGTAAAGCAACCGGGCCAATGATCGCGGCCGTCGCGCCCGGCGCCGGCGTCGCTGTTGCGCTGGCCCACCTTGGGTGTGCGGCCGAATTCGCCCGTCCAGACGACGAGCGTCTCGTCGAGCAAGCCCCGCTCGGCCAGGTCGTCGAGCAAGGCCGAGAATGCCTGGTCGGCCACCGGCATGAGCCGCTCGCGCAGGTCGATAAAATTCCGGCTGTGGGTGTCCCAGTAGACGCTCACGTTCTTGATGCCGTCGCTCGGCCAGAAGACGGTCACCACCGGCACGCCATGCTCGATCAACCGCCGGGCTTGCAGCACCGATTGCCCATGCGCGTTCAGACCGTAGCGTTCGCGCAGGGCGGCGGGCTCTTGCTCGAGGTCGAACGCCCCGCGCCCGACGGCCGAATCGAGCAGCCCGTAGGCCCGGGCATAATGCTGATCGAGCACGTCGAAGGCCGGCGAAGCCGTCGCGCCGCGCAATTGTCGATCGACCTCGGCCAGCAACTCGCGCCGCTGGGCGATGCGCGTCCGTTGCAGCCCGGGCTGCGGGTCGAAGTCGCCGACCCGGTAGTCGGCGCGGCTCGGATCGGCATCGATCGTCATCGGATCGAAAGTCGGGCCGAGCCAACCGGCCGACTGACCGTGGCTCTGTTCGACGAATCGCGGCACATCGTTCTCGAGCTTGGGCCGCATCTGGACAAACGGCGGCAACGGCCCCGTACCGCGTCCTTGCTGCGCGAGCACCGCACCCAGGTGTGGCCAATCCTTGCGCAGGTCGCTCGTGGGGTTCGGCGGCTGGCCGGTGAGCAGATAACTCGTGGCGGTCGTGTGGTCGACGTCGCCGTGCGTCATCGAGCGGACAATGGCCAGCCGGTCCGTGCGCTCGGCCAGCCGTGGAAAGTGTTCGCAAATCTGGATGCCCGGCACGCGCGTCGCGATCGGCCGGAATTCGCCGCGAATCTCCGCCGGCGCGTCGGGCTTCAGGTCCCAGGTATCTTGATGGGCAGGCCCCCCCCACATGAACAGCAGGATGCACGATCGGGCTCGGCCGAAGCTGGACGCTGCCGCTTCGCTCGCCAGTTCGGCGGCCCGGGCACGGCCCGCCAGCAGCCTGGGCATGCCCAGGCCGAACAGGGCCAATTGCCCGACGCGCAACAGCTCGCGCCGGGTAATCGGTGCCGTTCGCCGGAGATTCGGGCAACCACGATTCACTTCCCGGTCGCTCCTGGGTTACCTGCCGCCACATCGCCCTTGGTATAAGTCTGACAAACAGGCCGGCCCGGAACAACATTCACCTTTCTTCCCCTCGCCGCGGTGAGCTGCCCTTGTCGAGCGATCCTTCACGCAATCACTTGGATCGCCACGAGCGCCGGCGGTCGCTGGCCTGGGCCCACGTGAACGGGGCCCTGTGGTCGATCGGCAATGGCCTGACGACCGGACCGCTGGTGAGCTACTTCGCGCAGGACCTGGGTGCCAAGGGGATCGAGCTGGCAATCCTGCTGGCGCTGCCGGCCGTGGTCGGATTGTACCGGCTGTTTGCGCCCCGGTGGATCACGCTGTGCGGCGGTGCGAAACGCGCGTGTCTGGTGGCGCTGGCGGCCAGCTACCTGCTCTTGGCGACGCTCCCGCTCATCGTGCTCGAGGCGAGCGTGTCGGCTTCGCCGCGCTGGGCCCTGGCGGCGGTGATCGGCCTATTGTGCGTACATCAGTTACTCGAGTTCATCGGCACCGTGGCCCTGTGGAGCTGGCTCGCCGATCTCGTGCCGGCGCCGATCCGCGGTCGCTATTTCGGCCGACGCAATGCCTGGCAGTTGGTCGTGCTGGTACCCACCTTGCTCGCCAGCGGTCGGTTGATCGACCTCTGGCGCGAGCACTGGCCCGAGCAAATCCTGCTCGCCTATGCCCTGGTGACCGGTGCGGGCGCTATCTTGCTGCTGGCGTCGCTCGGGCCGCTCGTGGCGATGGTGCCCACGCCGTTGCGCCGGATTGCACCGTCCAGTGCGCACGCCGGCCGCCCGACGGCCTGGCTCGACGTGTTCGCCTGCGTGCCGTTTCGCTGGCTGCTGGTGTTTGGCTGCTGGCTGTCGTTTTTCAACGGCCTGACGCAGGTCGCGCAGAACGTCTATCCCAAGCAGGTCCTGCACATCGGCCTGGCAACCTTGGCCGTGTTGCAGAGCACGATGCGCATCGGCCAGATCGGTGTGGGACTCTGGGCCGGCGGATTCAGCGATCGCTACGGCAACCGGCCGACGTTGGTGCTCGGGCAGTTGCTCGTTGCGGCCGGCCCGTTGTGCTACTTCCTGTCCCGGGGCAACTGGCCGTCGGGCGTGTTCTGGATTGGCGCCGCCTATGTGTTGTGGAGCGCATACGCCGCGCTCAACGTTTGCCTGCCGAATTTGATGCTCAAGCTGGTCCCCGACGCGAGCCGTGGGGCGGGCATTGCGATTTACTTTGCGGCGACGAGCCTGGCGTATGCCGTGAGCACCGTGTTGGGCGGTGTGTTGTTCGATGCCCTCAAGTCGCATGGCCCCTGGTCGGTCGGCCCCTTTGCGGTCGATGTTTACGCCATCCAATTCCTCGCCGGCTGGGTGACTCGCAGCCTGGCCGTGGTTTGGCTGCTGCTGCTCGCCGAGCCAGGCGCTTGGCATTGGTCGCAGATCTGGCGCCGCCGTTCTCGGCCGGGCGCCGCGTTGCCACAACCCTAGCCGCGCGCTGGCAGTTGCGACGGGTGCATTCGGTGGCGCGCCTGCGAACAACGACTGCCACGCTTGACGCCGCGCACCGGACGCCTAAAATAAAACCACATGGTTAAACAAAAATCAGTTCGGCTCGATCGCACGTTTCAAGCGCTGGCCGACCCTACGCGCCGAGCGATCCTGGTCCGGCTGGGCCGGGGCGAAAGCTCGGTCACGGACCTGGCGCGGCCGTTTCGCATGTCGCTGCCGGCCGTATCGAAGCACCTGCGCGTGCTCGAGCGCGCCGGCCTGGTCGCGCGTCGCAGGGAGGGCCGGGTGCATCACCTGCGGCTGCGTCCCGAGGCCCTGCGCGACGCCGAGAGCTGGATCGCCGAACAGCGCCAATTCTGGGAATCCCGCTTGGACGCGCTCGACAAATTCTTGCAGGACGCAAATTAGCGGCCGGGTAGGCAACACAAATTACCCCGCCGACCAGCCGGGTTGGGGTTGGGTGTAGATTTTCGGAGCACCGCCGGCGGCGGATGCGATTCGCTGGGCCGTGGCCGCGATTTCGGCGGCGTCGGTCGTCAGGCCCAATTCCAATTCGAACGTGCGGCTTTCGCCGCCTTCCAGCGGCGTGACGCGGCCTTGCCGTTCCTCAAACGAACGCACGTTCGGCAGGTTGATCGATGGCTCCAGGCCGGTGACATAGCCGTCGGTCTCCGCTTGGGTGCTTTTCCAGAGCGTGAAGCAGGGTAACTGGTCCGCGCGGAAGCGCAGCGTGGCCGCGCGATCGCCGGCCGCGTTGACCAGCATCGTCTCGGCGCGCCCGTCGGCGCCGGCGGCCAGCTCGAAGAAGTACACCTGTTCGGTAAAGCCCGCCTCGGGCGGTCCGTACACGTCCCAGGTCTCCACTCCCTCGGCGGCCCGGGGTGTCTGTGGGATCACGCTCTTGGCCGGCAGCACGACGCGCGCGCCGCGCTCCAAGAGCGGTGGACCGAAATTGGTGTGATAGAGCAATTGCAGACCGGCCGGCTCGGCCGAGAGGTTCGTGACCACGTCGTGAATCGTAAGCCGCGATTCGCCGAGGCGCACGCGATAGCTGGTCTCGAGCCGCAGCTTCGAGTGGAACAGGCGCGTCTCGTCGCAGGTCCCTTCGACCCTAAGCTCCTGGCGCTCGGCGTCGAACGAGACGCGTGTCTGCCAGGCCGGCGTGTTGGCGATCTTGCCGTGCAGCGGATAGCAGAGCCGGCCGTTGGCGTCGTAGTCGGGCCCGCCGTTGCTCTCCAATCCGCAGCGGCAAAGTAGTTCATCGAAGCCCGACAGCCATCCCAGCCCCCCGGGCTCCCAGAGATTCACGTTGCGCGGATGGACGGGCCCCTGGACGGGTGCCTGCCAGCCGAGCACGAACCGTGCGTCGCGCGAGGCCGCGGTGTGGCCGGCTTTCCACAGGCCCATGCCGCGCGTGGGCACGATCGTAAAATCGAACCGTTCGGTTTCGACTTCGATCACCTCGACGCCGTCGCGAAGGCCGCCGCGGAGGTAACGTCGGCGCACGCTCAGCGGCCGCTGGGCACCCATGAAATCGGCGGTGCCGAGCGACAGGTCGCCGCAGTCGAGATCGGCTCGGGTGTCGCTCAGCAACCAGGTTGGCGCGGGCATGGCAGGGTCCCCTTCGGACAGTCGAATGAGCCAAGGGAGCCCAATGTAAGCCGCGCGCATGCAGCCTGCCAGCAGAGCCCTTCGGCCGTGCTTGCCGGCGCGCCGGCGCTCTACTACAACAATCGCTCGGGCACGCCAAAAACCGGCCTTCGTCGCCCCTTTCGCGAGTTGCAGACCGACCCATGATCCGCCAGTCGAAAATCGCCTCGACCGACAATATCGGCAAGCTCTTGGACCGCGCGCTCGACGCCGGCCGGGGGCTGTTGCGTCTGACGCCTACCTGGGTGCCGCGCAGCTTTCTGCACCCCGGCAAGCGCATCAAGCTCGATCCGCGCGACTGGTATGCGTACGGCGCGAACCGCGGCGGCATCGACGAGCGCTGGTTCGCCAGCACCACCGAAGCGGCCAACGAGGGCCGGGTGCCCGACGAGGGACTCAGCTACGTGGCGTTCGAGGGCCAGCGGTTCACGCTGCGCGACGCCGTGGCCGAGGCCGGCGCGCGGCTGATCGGCGACGCCATGTTCAAGAAGTACGACCGCTGGCCGGTGTACTCGAAATTCTTCGACAACATGGGGCCGATTCCGCACCACATGCACCAGGGTTTCGAGCACGCCAAGCTGACCGGCCAGCAAGGCAAGCCCGAGAGCTATTATTTCCCGCCGCAGTTGAACAACGTCGACAACAACTACGCCTACACGTTCATGGGCCTCGAGCCGGGCACGACCAAGGCCGACGTGCGGCGCTGCCTGGAAAACTGGGACCAGGGCGACAACGGCATTCTCGACCTGTCGAAGGCCTATCGCCTGAAGCGCGGTACGGGCTGGCTGATTCCGCCCGGCGTGCTGCATGCCCCGGGCAGTCTGTGCACCTACGAACCGCAATGGGGCTCGGACGTGTTCGGCATGTTCCAATCGCTGGTCGAAGGGCGCTACGTGCCCTGGTCGCTGCTGGTCAAGGACGTGCCGCCGGAAAAGCACCGCGACCTGGACTTCATCATCGGCCAGTTGGACTGGGAAAAGAACGTCGACACGCACTTCAAGGATCACAACTACCTCGAACCGATCGTCGATGCGACGGCCGGCGCGCCGGGCTGCGTCGATCGCTGGATCGTGTATGGCCGCATTGACGGCGCGCAACTGTTCAGCGCGAAAGAATTGACGCTCGAGCCAGGCGCCAAGTGCACGATCCGCGATCCGGGTGCCAGCGGCTGGATCACCGTGCAAGGCAAGGGCCGCATGGGCCCGTTGGCCTTGCAGACGCCGGCGATGATCCGCTTCGGCGAGGAAACGGCCGACGAGGTGTTCATCACCAGCGAGGCGGCCCGCTGCGGCGTCGAGATCGCTAACGACGGCGACGAGCCGCTGGTGGGTCTGCGCTATTTCGGCCCCGACGTGCACGAGCGGCTGCCCAACGTCGGCGATTACAAGCAGCAATAGGTCAACTCGTCCCTGCGCATCCGCAAGCCGCGCCACCGCGGCGCCTTTTCCGAGGAATCCGCACCCATGGCCAAACGACGCATCTCGATCGGCACCTGGGCCTATTCGATCGGCCCCTACGCCAACTCGCCCGTACCGTTTCCCGAAGTCGTCACGAAGCTGCACGAACTGGGTTTCGACGGCCTCGAGCTGGGCGGCTTCGGCGTGCATCCCAACCCCGACCTGCAAAAGACCAAGGACGAGCGTGCTCAGGTCCGGGCGCTGTGGGAATCGAAGGGGATGGGCTGCAGCGGCCTGGCGGCCGACCTGTGGAGCGAAAAGCTGATCTCCGCGCCCACGAACGATTCGTACCTGGCGACGTTCCGCAAGAACGTCGAGTTCTGCAACGACCTGGGCATCGAGGTGATCCGCGTCGACACGACCGAAGACCCCGGCGTGCTGGGGCAGGTGGGCAACGAGCCGAAGCAGGCGACGATGGTGCCCTACGAGCAGGCGCTGCGGCGCGTGGCCGACACCTGGCGCCAATGTGCCCAGGAAGCGGCCGACCGGGGCGTGCGCGTGGTGTGGGAATTCGAGCCGGGCTTCGCCTTCAACAAGCCGAGCGACGTGCTGCGCGTGCTCGACGCGGTGAATCATGACAATTTCTCGACCATGTTCGACACCTGCCACGCGAACATGGTGGCCGTGCACGGAGCGCGCCAGCCGGGCCAGAAAGAAACGCTCGCCGGCGGCATCCGCGAACTGGCTGAAAAACTCAAGGGCAAGATCGGCCGGTTGCACCTGATCGACTCGGACGGCACGCTGCACGACAACCATACGAGCACGCACCCGCCGTTCGGCGAAGGCAACCTCAATTTCGACGAGTTCATGCCGGCGATCGTCGCGGCCGGTTGTCCCGACAACTGGTGGACGATCGATCTCTGCTTCTGGCCGGACGCCTGGAAAGCAACCGAGAAGTGCAAGCGCGGCATCGACGCGCTGGCCGCCAAGTACGGTTGAACTGGCATGCACGGTCGAGCTGGCAAGTACAGTTGATCGGCGCTACCGGCTTTCGTCACGCCGCCTGAGACACGCTTCCTTTTTTTCTGCGGAAAGATCGCACGCATGGCCAAGAATCTGCGCATCGGGATGATCGGCTATGGCTTCATGGGCCGAGCCCATTCGAACGGCTATCGCCAGGTGAGCCAGTTTTTCCAGTTGCCCTACCGCCCGGTGCTGGCGGCCTGCTGTGCCCGCAATGAAGACGCCATCCAGGCCTTCGCCGCGAACTGGGGCTACGAGTCGTACGAGACCGATTGGCGAAAGCTGATCGCGCGGAAGGACATCGACGCGGTCGACATCTGCGTGCCGAACAACCTGCACAAAGAAATCGCCATCGCCGCCGCCGAGGCGGGCAAGATGGTGCTGTGCGAGAAGCCGCTGGCAATGAACGCCGCCGAAGGCGAGGCCATGTGCCAGGCAGTCGAAAAGGCCAAGGTCCCCAACACGGTCTGGTACAACTATCGCCGCGTGCCGGCCGTCACGCTGGCCAAACGGCTGATCGACGAGGGCCGCTTGGGCCGCGTGTTCCATTACCGCGCCAATTTCCTCCAGGACTGGACCATCGCGGCCGACTTGCCCCAAGGCGGTACGGGCCTGTGGCGGCTCGACGCCGCGGCGGCCGGCTCGGGCGTGACCGGCGACCTCTTGGCCCATTGCATCGACACGGCCTACTGGCTCAACGGCGCCGTCAACAGCGTCACGGCGATGACCGAGACGTTTGTCAAAGAGCGGATGCACAATCTGACGGGCAAGCTGGAAAAGGTCAGCATTGACGATGCCTGTGCCTTCCTGTGCCGGTTTGCCAATGGCTCGCTCGGCCTGTTCGAATCGACCCGTTATGCCCGCGGTCACAAGGCCCTGTACACGTTCGAGGTGAACGGCGAGAAGGCCTCGCTGAAGTGGGACCTGCACGATCTGCACCGGCTGGAGTACTTCGATCACGGCGACGAAGGGCGGCTCCGCGGCTGGCGCTCGATCCACGTGACCGACCACGGCGGCGATCATCCGTACATGGACAAGTGGTGGGTGCCGGGCCTGCAGATCGGCTACGAGCACAGCTTCACCCACCAGGTGGCCGATTTCCTCGCGAGCCTCGGCAGTGGCACGCCCTGCGCGCCCACCTTCCGCGACGCCCTGGTGACGCAGAAAATCTGCGACGCGGTGCTCGAAAGCGCGCAGTGCGGCCGGTGGGTCGACATCGGCTGACGCGGCCGTGAACTACTTTGCCCACGGTCGCTTGTGTCTCGACGATCCCTACCTGCTGGCGGGCACGGCGCTGCCCGACTGGTTGAGCCTGGTCGATCGCCGGGTGCGTTTGCGGCCCCGGCAGGTCGAGCCGTTTCTCCACGACGATGACCCCGTGGTTGCAAGCATGGCTCGCGGCGTGGCCCGGCATCATGCCGACGATGCCTGGTTCCACGCGACGCCGACGTTCAACGAGCTGTGCTGGCAGCTGACCATTACGGCGCGCGATCACCTGGCTCCCGACGAGAGTTTTCGCCCCAGTTTTCTCGGCCACATCCTGGTCGAGCTGCTTCTGGACGACTGCCTGGCCGCCGACGATCCACCGCGGCTCGAGGCGTATTACGCGGCCGTCGCGCAGCTCGACGGCGCCGTGGTCGAGACGGCCGTCGAGCGGCTGGCCGGACGGGACGTTCCCCGGCTCGGCGAGCTGATTCCGCTGTTTTGCCGGGAGCGTTTCTTGTTTGACTACCGCGAGGATGGCAGACTGTTGTTCCGCTTGAACCAGGTAATGCGACGCGTCCGCTTGCCGGTCTTGCCCGAGTCGTTCACCAGCGTCTTGGCCGTGGCGCGCAGCCGGGTCGCCGAGCGGTGGCGCGAGCTGCTCGCCGCACCGCCCGCTGCAGGTCGCCCGCAATCCGTCGAGCCGATGCCCTGAGCCTAGGAGTTCTCCCCCATGAAATTCGGCATGAATCTGCTGTTATGGACCGACACCCTGCACGACGGTTTGATGCCCGTGCTGTCGGAATTGAAATCGCTGGGCTACGACGGCGTCGAATTGCCGATCTTCGAGCTCGATCCGCAAAAATATGGCACCTGGGGCAAGCGGCTCGCCGAGTTGGGCCTGGAATGCACAGCCGTGACGGTCCGCGGGCCGGACGACAACCCGATCAGCCCCGATCCGAAAATTCGGGCCAAGGCGGTCGAGTTGAATAAGCTGGCGCTGGAGTGCTGCGAAGCGGCCGGTGCCCAGACCCTCGTGGGACCGTATCACTCGGCGCTGGGCATCTTCACCGGGGCGGGCCCCACGGCCGACGAATGGCGTTACGGCATCGAGACGATGCAGAAGACGGCCGAGCACGCCCAGACGCACGGCGTGATGCTGGGCATCGAGTATCTCAACCGGTTCGAGTGCTACCTGCTCAACACCGCCGCCGACACGGCGCGGTTCGTGCGCGAGGTGGGCCACCCGCATTGCCGGATGATGTACGACACGTTCCATTCGCACATCGAGGAAAAGGACACGGCCGCGGCGATCAAGACCTGCGCGGCCGAGACGGTCCACGTCCACATCTCCGAGAACGACCGCAGCACTCCCGGCGCCGGCCAGGTGCAATGGGACGTGACCTTCGACACGCTCAAGAGCGTCGGCTACGACGGCTGGCTGGTGATCGAGGCCTTTGGCCTGGCGCTGCCCAATTTGGTCGCGGCGACAAAGATCTGGCGGCGGATGTATAAAGATGAAATGCAACTGGCGCGCGACGGCCTGGCCTTTATGAAGCAGCAGGTCGTCAAGCGCGCCTAGCGGGCAGCGGCAGCATCGTCCCCCTTCGAACTTTCGACCGAGCAAGGCGCCAAGGATGTCGGCCGCGCGCAAGGTGAACTCGCCCGACGACGAGGCCGACGACACACCGGCCAAGCCGCAGCAGTTTGCCGGCGGCGCAGGTCGCGAGCCCACTCCGCAGCGGCGGCTTTCGGCCGACAGCCTCGCGCGGGCCTTCGAAAACGCGCGACGCGCGTTCAGCGGACGCCAGCGACGACAGCAGCCCGCCGAGCCGCCGCGCGCCGATGAGCTGGCCGAAGCGCAGCCGTCAGCCAGCGCAACGGGGCTCGGCCCTGCGCCACCGGACGAACGGCCGCCCCATGCGGCGGACGCTTCGGCGATCCGACGCGAGCCACCGGCACACGAAGATCCGCTCGAACCGGCGCTGATCGCCGAAAGGGAAGGAGCCGAAGCCTCGGAACTCGACGTCGACGCGTCGGCTGCAGCCGATTCGACAAATCTCTGGCCGGCCGCGCCCGGTTTCGAAACTGCCCACTGGGACGACGAGGAGCTGCCCGACGAGCTGGCCGCGACTGAAGAGGTCACGCCGCAAGGGCTGGTCGAAGCGATGTTGTTCGTGGGCGACCCGTCGGGCCTGCCCTTGTCGAGCGATCGGATGGCGGCACTGCTGCGCGGGGTCGAAGCCGCGGAGGTCGATGCCCTCGTCGAGCAGTTGAATCGCCGTTATGAGACCAGCGGCTGCCCCTACGAAATCATCACCACCGGGGGCGGCTTTCGCCTGGCGCTGCGGCCGGAGTTCGACAAGTTGCGCGACCGTTTCCTCGGGCGGACGCGTGCCGCACGGCTCTCGCAAGCGGCGATCGAGGTGCTCGCCGCCGTGGCCTACAACCAGCCGCTCACGGCCGAACAAGTCAACCAGTTACGTGGTACGCCGAGCGGGCCGATCCTGGCGCAGCTCGTGCGACGACAATTGCTGAGCGTCGAGCGCACCGACACCAAGCCGCGCGTGACGACCTATTCGACCACGCCGCGGTTTCTCGCCTTGTTCGGCCTGCAAAGCCTCGACGACCTGCCGCGCAGCGAAGAAGTCAATCAGCGCTAGCCCGGTTCGCGGCGGCGAGCATCATTTGCCTAGTGCCCCGCGAATCGCCGCGACCAGCGTCTCCGCGTCGCCCGGTTGCAGGCAGAACGGATCGAGCAAGACGCGGCCTTGCTCGGCGTCGCCTTGGCCGACGTAGATCGGCGGCGCGTGATGCTCGAGACGGCGACAGAACTCGATCGCCGAGACGTCTGTTGCCGCTTCGAACTCGAGCGAAACCAGCTTCCAATGGCCTGGCGGCGCGAGTGTCGAGACGCGCGTGCCTGGCAATTGCTGCAAGCCGTCGGCCAATTGCTCGGCCAGCGCGCCGAGCCTGGCGTTCTCGGCCGCCTCGTCTTGTGCCAGAAAACGCGCAAGCGCCACGAGCAATCCGGCGATCTGTTCTTTGCCGACCTTCATGCCGCGACCGATGCCGTGGTTGGGTACGCCGCGGAGCGCAACGTCGGCATCGACCAGCGCGGCCGGCGGCGACCACAGTGCGGGCAGCACGTCGAGGTCCCACATCTGCAAGGCGGCCGAGGCGATCAGCTCGCGGCGGCCGCACAAGATGCCGGTTGCCTGGGGGCCCCGGATGGCCTTACCTCCGCTGTAGCAAACGAGGTCGGCGCCGGCCGACACGAACGCGCGCAGATTGGCCCGCGGTGGCAGAGCAGCCGCCGCATCGACGATGACCGGCAAGCGATGTTCATGCGCCACACGGACGACGGGCACCAGCTCCAACGGCGAGAAACCCACGCTGTAGGCGACCGCGACCGTCTGCGGCGTGATCGCGGCGGCGATCTCCCACGGCTGCGGGTCGCGCGTGCGCTCGGCGATGCCCACCTCGACCAGCCGCGCCCCGGCCAACCGGAGGGCGTGGTCGTAGCCGTTGCGATGCGAGCGCGGCACGATGATCTCGCACGGCAGGCCGGTCGTGTCGGGCAGGCGATCCATCCGCGCGGCGTCGAGACCGGCGATACAGGCCGCGGCCGAAAGAGTTAGTGCCGCGCTGGCGCCGGCCGTCACGATCGCGGCTTCGGCTCCGGTGTAATCGGCCAAGCGGCGGCCGGCGGCGGCCTGCAGCTCGTCGATCCGCACCAAACGGCCGCCCGCTTCGGCCATCGCGGCGGTGACCTCGGCGTCCATGACGGTGCCTGAGAGTCGCGTCAACGTGCCAGCAGCATTGACGAGCCGCGACACCCCCAGGCGGTCGAACAGGTGGTCCATGGTCGGTTCCCGTGCTCGAAATGGAGAGGATCGATTCTGAATCGCCGCCGGGCGGCCAACAAGCGGGCCTCGGAGGGTGGGAATTTGTCCCCGCCCGGGAAAAACAGGGCAATCGCTAAGGGCTTTGGACCGGCTGCTTGGTTGCAGTCGTACGCGGGCAAAATTATGCTCATCCGGCGGCAAAGCTGGGCGTGGGATGCCCAAGCGGCGACCGGCAGATCGTTTCCCGACCCGCCCGGCGAGGGTTCTTCGTGCGGCGGTACGGTCTGAAATCTCCTTCCGACCTACAAAGAGGTATCTGGCATGAAGAACATGGCAATCGTGGCAAAGTCCATCGGGCTGGTCCTGATGGCGCTAGCCTGCCTGGGCACGACTCAGGTTCGGGCCGAGAAGCTGACGTGGAAATTCAAGAAGGGCGACAAGGCGCAGTACGCCTCGCTCAACAAGATGGAGATGGCGATCGACGCCGGCGGCGTCGAGTTCACGCTCGAGTTGGACCAGGCCCTGGATACGACCTGGGAAGTCATGGCCGTCGGCTCGGACGGCACGGCCGAAATCACGCAGACGATTGACCGCCTGCAGTTCAAGCTCAATTCGCCATTCACCGGCGAGTTCACCTACGACTCGAAGAATCCGGTCCCGGGCGAAGGCCAGATCTGGGACCGTTTGGGCCCGGTGCTTGAAAGCCTCACCGGCCAGAAGGTGATGCTGAAGATTACTGCGCAAGGCGAAGTGAAAGACATCACTTTGCCTGAAAAGCTCGTCGAATCGCTCAACGCGGGCGGCGGCGGCGACGGCCCGAGCCGCATGTTCGGCGCCGGATTCACCGAAGAGACGGTCAAGGAAATGATCAACGATGGCGTGTTGCCGCTGCCGGCCGACGCCGTCAAGGACGGCGACACGTGGGAAAAGGTCAAGGAGATGAAGCTGGGCCCCATCGGCAGCCAGAAGACCAAGACCACGTACAAACTGGCCGGCATGACCGACAAAGACGGCAAGCAGGTCGCCAACATTGAAGTCGCGACCGAAGTCACCATGGAAGCCGCCGAGGCCGAGGGCGACACCGAGGTCGAAGTCGAGCTGACCGAGCAAGAGGCCTCGGGCAACGTGCTCTTCGACCCAGCCACGGGTCGAACCGTTGAAGCCACGACCAAGCAGATGGTCACCATGGAAGGCGACTTCCAGGGCAACGAGTTCATCCAGGAGCGCACCATCACGGTTACGCTCAAGCAAGGCGTAAATGCCGACATCCTGCCGGCGCCCGAGAAGAAGGAAGAAGCCGCCGACGACAAGCCGGAAGGCGACAAGGAAGAAAAGAAGGAAGACAAGTAGGACGAGCTTTTCGCCCTGCTTCGTTCCATTCGTAACCCCCCCGGCCCAGCGAGACGGTGCAGCCGCTCGCTGGGCCGGTTTGTTTTGACCAGATCAGCAACCGGCTAGCGCGCGGCCGCGGAATCTGTTAGGATTTCGAGCCGTCCGCGCCCCGATCCTAACTGGGCGCCGGTCGCTGGCCGGCGCCGCGATATGTCCTCGCCCGCGAATTGGGAGCAGCTTTGCGCCTCCGTGCCGGCCGTGTTGCCGAGCATGTTGCAGTGCGACTTCACGGACCTGCGCGGCGAGGTGGCCCGGCTCGAGGCCGCAGGCATCACCGGGCTGCATCTCGACGTCATGGATGGGCACTTCGTGCCCAATCTGACCTACGGCCCGCCGCTGGTCGAAGCCTTGCGGCGCACGACGCAGTTGCCGCTCGATGCACACCTGATGATTTCCGATCCGGCCCGGTATCTGTCCGCGTTTGCCGACGCCGGGGCAGACGGCCTGACGTTTCACATCGAGGCCGTGCCGGACCCCCGGCCGGTGCTGGGGCAAATCCGTCGGCTGGGACTCAAGGCGGGGCTGGCGATTAACCCACCCACCCCTCTGGTGGCGATCGAGCCTTACCTGGCCGAATGCGATCTGGTGCTGGTGATG
Source organism: Pirellulales bacterium (assembly GCA_019694435.1). Lineage (NCBI taxonomy): Bacteria > Pseudomonadati > Planctomycetota > Planctomycetia > Pirellulales > Pirellulales bacterium. The sequence continues at coordinate 123,354 of JAIBBZ010000002.1, read as the reverse complement.
AGCGTGATGCCAGGCTTCGGTGGGCAGAAGTTTGACGCCGTGGCGTTGGAAAAGCTTACCCGGCTGCGCCAAATCCGGCCGCCGGGACTTTTACTGGAGGTCGACGGCGGTGTGAATGCCGAGACCATCGCCGCTTGCGGCCAGGCAGGTGCCGATTTACTGGTAGTGGGCTCGGCCATCTTTGCCGCGGCAGACTATGCCGAACGCATCGAACTGCTCCGCCAAAGACTGCGCGGACCGATTGCGTAACTTTTTCCGCTAACCCTATGCTTCAGATTGCCTTAATTCGACCGGGCGCCAGCGATTTCGCCGAGCAAGGCCGCATCCAGGGGACGCTTGACATCCCCCTCAACGAACACGGCCGCGAGGAGGTCCAGCGCGAAATCGACGGCCTGCGCCAATTGAACCTCGATGCGCTCTACGCTTCGGACAGTGAGCCCGCCTGGAGCACCGCGGCCGATATCGCCAAGGCACTCAAACTGCGGGTCAAGAAGCTCGACAACATGCACAACCTCGATCACGGCCTCTGGCAAGGCCTCACGGTCGAAGAAGTGCGGCTCAAGCACCCCCGGGTCTACCGGCAATGGCAGGATCAGCCCGAAAGCGTTTGTCCGCCCTCGGGCGAAATGTTGGTCGATGCCCGGCGCCGGGTGCAAGCGGTGCTGGCCAGGCTGTTCAAGAAGCACCGCCAGGGCGTTGTCGGGCTCGTGCTGCCCGAGCCGCTGGCCAGCCTGGTATGTAGCGAGCTGCGCCATGCGGCCGTCGGCGACCTCTGGAAGGCGGCCTGTGCCCACGGTTCGTTCGAGTTGATCGACATCGATCTGGTCCAGGCGAGTTGAAAACTTCGCGATATTGACCGACGATAGTCGGACCATGGAACCCTCGCCCCCGCCCGCCGAATCGAAGCCGCTGCCGGCTGCCGCACACCGCCCCAAGCTGAGCGTGCCCGAGGGGCTCTGGAAGCGGTGCCCCGGCTGCCAGGCTACGATCTTTCGCAAGGAAGCCGAGCGCCGCCTGGGCGTCTGCCCGGAATGCGACTACCACTGGTACGTTTCGGCCCGTGACCGGATCGACCAGTTGCTCGACACCGGTACTTTCGAAGAGACCGACACCGAGCTGATGCCCACCGACCCGTTGGGCTTTGCCGACAAGAAGCCCTACGCGGCCCGGATCAAGGAGGAGCAGGCCCGAACCGGCTTGCGCGACGCGGCACTGGTCGGCACCGGGATGATCCGCGCCCGGCGCGTGGCCTTTTGCGTGACCGACTCGGCCTTCATCATGGGCAGCATGGGCGCCGTGGTCGGCGAGAAGCTCACGCGCACCATCGAACGGGCCACCGAGCAGCGGCTGCCCCTGATCATCGTCAGCGGCTCCGGCGGCGGGGCCCGGATGCACGAAGGCATTCTCTCGCTGATGCAGATGGCCAAGGTCACCGCGGCCCTGGCCCGGTTCCACGAGGCCGGCGGGCTCTATATCTCGGTGCTCACCAACCCGACGATGGGGGGCGTCGCCGCGAGCTTCGCCAGCCTGGGCGACATCATCCTGGCCGAGCCCAAGGCGCTGATAGGCTTCGCCGGTCCGCGGACGATCAAGGCCACGATCCGGATCGAGCTGCCCAAGGGCTTTCAGACGAGCGAATTCCTGCTTGAACACGGCTTCATCGACCGCATCGTCCGCCGCTGCGATCTGAAAAGCGAAATCGCGCGGATCATCGACTACTGCGGGCGATAAGCGGCAGCCCGCTGCATCGCGCTGGGGCACTGCGTCATGAGCATTGGGGCCCTGAGTACCGGCGAAAGCGGGCCTGCGCTGCGCAAGCGTCGCCGACTCCGCGGCACTGTCGCCATCTTGGTGGCGATCTCCTTGCTGGCACCGGCAGCCTACTTCGCATATGGCCAATGGACGCAATTCAAATTGCGCCAAGAGCTGGCGCGGCGCGGCGTCGTTCTGACCCGTTACGATGCGCCAGACAGGACAAGCTCGCTCGCCTATTGGTTGAACATGCGCGGCGTCGACGAGTACATGCCCGGCAATGTGATCTCTTTGCTGGGACGTAGGGCCTTCACGCCGGAATGCGTGGAACAAATGAGCCAGTTGCATGGCATCATCATCGCTTTATTGGACCACCCGCAACTGACCGATGCGGACCTTGTTCGGATCGAGCCGATGTATCGCGACGTGTTTCACCTGCAGCTCGGCCATCAAAGCGTCACGGCAAGATCGCTGGCCGCCGTGCGCCGCGTCTCGTCGTTGGAGTGGCTCACCCTTGAAGAAGCGAGCCTTTGTCGACAAGAACTCGAAGCCCTGGCCGGGCACGCAAATCTCCAAACGCTGGATCTCCAAGACGTCCAACTGGGTAAGAACTCGCTCATGGGCCTCGAGCGTTGCCCGCGCCTTGAGAGCTTGATTCTCTGGACAGATACTGCGTGCGACGTGCATCCGTCGGAGATCTTGATTCCCGAGATCGCGACGCTTGAATCGCTCTTGTTAGACGGTGATGCAAGCGCGGCGATGCTTGCGCCGAACCTGAGTCGGCTGCGCCACCTCAATGTTTTTGGTTTTTCGGATGCCGCGATCAGTCGCGAGTTGGCCGAGTTGGCGTGTTCGCTGCCGCGGTTGCAGAGCCTGAGCTTGATGAGCTGCACGCTCGAGGACGGTGTGCTCGAAGCCGTTGCGCAGGCTCACCAGATTGAAAGGCTCGATTTGAGCTACGCCAAGTTCGATCCGGCGCAACTCCAGGTGTTGAAAGAAATGCCGAATCTGCGCGAGTTGATGATCTCGGACTTGAACGTCCCGGAGGAAGTACTTCAGCAATTGCAGTCGGCGAGACCGCTGTTGCAGATCATGCAATAGTAGCAGCCCCGTGCGGTTGGCCGCCGCTCACTCGGCCGGCTTTTCCGCCGCCTCGGTGGGCTTTTCGGCGGCGGCTTCGGCTGGCGCCGCGGGCGGCGCGAACTTGAGCGTGCGGTCGGCCATGTTCCACACGCGGATCGATTCGTGCTGGCTGCCCGTGGCCAGCAGGCTGCCGTCTTTCGAGAAGGCCAGGCACCACAGCGTGCTCTTGTAATCGCCCAGCTTGGCGGCCTCGGTCTTGGCGGCGACGTCCCACAACCGCAATTGCCGGTCGTACCCGGCAGAGGCCAAGAGCTTGCCGTCGGGCGAGAAAGCCACGCTGGTAATCCAGTTGGTGTGCCCGGCGAGCGCCGCTTGTTCGGCCGCGGTGGCCACGTCCCAGAGCTTGACCACGCGATCGGCGCCGCCGCTGGCGAGCAGCTTGCCGTCGGGCGAAAACGCCACGCTCCACACGGCGTCGGCATGCGCATCGATCTTCGACTTCTCCGCCGCGGTGGCCACGTCCCAGAGCCGGACCGTCTTGTCCGAGCTGGCGCTGGCCAGGAGTGTGCCGTCGGGCGAAAACGCGATGCTGCGCACCATGCCCGTGTGCCCGGCGAGGTTCGACTTTTCCTGGTTGTTTGAAAGGTCCCAGAGCTTCACGGTGGCGTCTTCGCTCGCGCTGGCCAGCAGCTTGCCGTCGGACGAAAAGGCCACGGCGGTGATCCAGTTCTTGTGCCCTGCGAGCGACGCCTTTTCGTTGCCCGAGGCCACGTCCCAAAGCTTGATCGTCTTGTCGTAGCCGGCCGTGGCGAGGGTCGCGCCGTCGGGGCTGAAGGCCACGGCCCAGACGGCTGCCGGATGTCCGGCGAGCTTCGACTTCTGCGCGCCGCTGTTCAGGTCCCAAAGTACAACGTCGCCGGGGCGGTAGAGCAGCGTCTCGCCGCCGACGGTGGCCAACGTCGCACCGTCGGGCGAAAACGCCAAGCCCGTCACCCAGCGGGTATAGGTGGCCAACGTCGGTGCATCTTCAGCCGTCGCGGCGGTGGACAGCGCCCAGCAAATGCACATCATCCCGGTGACAATTCCGGCAACGAGACTGCGAGCACGACGGCTCATGGCGGTACCTCTCCGGCGAAGCGATCGAAGCATAACGTCCAGCTGACCAACGCCCCCTCCAGCAGCCCGTTGAGGACTTCAAAGGGCAGCCAGGCGAGGTCCATGGTAATCGCACGCCCGCGCGAAGCAACGAACGGCGGCCTCGCCGCACCAAAGCCGCTCGGCCGGCGAATTCTCCCTGGGACCGTCTTGGCTGGCGGCGGCAGCGATTCGTATACTGTCGCCGCGCGATGCGCCAGCAGGGGTGCCGCGCGTCTTGTACGGGGCATGCATCACACGCATTTGCAGAGAAGGTTTGCCATGGGTGGGCCCATCGTCCGGTTCGGATCGACGCCCGAGTACTGGAACAATTGGGACCGCGTCTTCGCCAAGGGCGGCAAAGCGGCCGCCGCCAAGTCGACCGGCAGCGAAGCCGGCTCGGGCAAGAAGACCGCCAAGAGCGCCGCCGTCGAGCCGGTCAAAAAAACAGAGCCCGTCAAGAAAAAAACCGGGGCCGTCAAGAAAGCCAAGCCAGCCAAGAAGGCCAAGGCTGCGCCGAAGAAGGCCGCACCCAAAAAAGCCGCGGCCAAGAAGCCGGCGAAGAAAAAGCGCTAACCTGGCGCGCCGCCCGCGGCGACCCGGCCGCTCAGCTCGGCCAACCGCCGACCGTGGCCTCGCGCCGCGGCGACCTGCGCTTCGGTCGGCGGGAGATCGCCGCGGCCGGTCGACCAGGTGGGCCCCCAAGAGATGCCATCGGGGCGATAGCCGGGCACGTTGTGCGGGTGCGTCAGCAGGATCATTCCCTGCTGCGCCAAGTTGGCCATCAGCGCCAACAGCGTCAATTCGGCGCCGCCCGCCCCGCCAGAGCCGCCGGTCGTAAATACCGCGCCGACCTTGCCGCTCAAGCGCGCGCGGCCCCAGAGGCTGGCGAACACGTCGTCGATGAACCGTTTCATCTGCCAACCCATCGAGCCCATGTGCGTCGGGCTGCCCAGTGCGATGCCGTCGGCCCAGAGCAGATCGTCGGCCACGGCGTCCACGACTTGCTTCAAGCGGACTTCGGCGTCACGCACTTCGGACGCTCCGGCGGCGATTTCCTGCGCCATGGCCGCGGTGTGTCCGTGGTAAGTGTCGTACAGCACAAGAATGTGCACAAGCGAGCTCGACAAACGTTTCGGGTGCAAGGCGAAAAGCTGCATTATATCGGCCGCAACGCGCGCTTGCTGCAGACGAGCGGCGTCGCGACACACGATCGTTGCAAACGGCGCCAGGCGTCGCGCGGACTGTCCGCAAGCCACACGCAATCAACTTGACCGGTGGTTTTTTCGCAGCTTCACCGACTGGTTCGATCGATAAGTCTTACGCGACGCGACCGCCCTTCCAAGTCGGCGCGCTGCAGTACATGCAAAGCCGCCGAGTGGCCGGCCCGGGTGGGGTGACCTGGAGGCCGGACGCCCGCGCGTGCGAATCGACGACGATCCTTGCCCTCGGCTCGGGTGGGCCGAGGGCAAGGGGATCGACCGTAGCACACCGGTTACGGCGCGTGGCCGGCCAGCGCAGCCCGAATCGTCAGTGCAATGCCCGGGTCGACCATGGCCGCGGTCGCCAGCTCGACCACGGTAGCGCCGGCATCGAGGTATTGCCGCACGTGCTCGGCCGCGGCGATGCCGCCGACGCCGACGAGTTCCAGCTTCAAACCGCGACGGTCGATCAGCTCGCGAAACAGGCGCGTTTGCCGCAACGACGCTTCGCGCGTGGCCGCGCCACAGATCCCGCGCCGCTCGCCGGAGAACATTCGCTGGCCGTCGCTCGCCACAACGGTCGCCGCGACGCTGTTGGTCATCGCCAGTGCGTCGGCCACGTCGCCGACAGCCGCCAGCAGCTCGTCCGCCTGATCCGCTTCGTTGACGTGCCCCAGCTTGAGCACGAGTGGGCGGTCGCCAATTGCCGCGCGCAGCGCCTGCGCCACGATCCGCGCATCGCGCGGCTGTTGGTAGAGCTGACCGTCGCAAGTCGCGACATTCGGGCAGGAGAAATTCGCCTCGATCGCGTGGGCACCGCTTTCGATGGCCCACGCCGCGCAGCGGGCGTAGTCGGCCGCCAGGTCGTCGATCGTCCAGCCGTCTTGCACGGTGCCCACGACTGATACGACCAGCAGTTGGCCCGAATGCATTTGAGCACGGGCCCATTCGACATCGGCGCGCCAGATTTCGGGCGGTTGCGACGGCATGCCGAACGACACGGCCCAACTGCCGTGCATCGTCGAGACTGCCGGCAGGTCGGCCTCACCTCCGTACAGCGAGCCGCAGGACACGGGCTGAAGATTGGGCCACGGATAGCAGGCCCGAGCGACGCTGCGGACCGTCTTGTAGGTCAAAACGTCGAACCCCAGCCCGGCGTAGTAGGCCAGCCAACGGCCGTTTAGCAACGGTCCGGCAGCGACTCCCAGTGGCGAACCAATTTGCTGGCCGCAAAAAAACACCCGGTCCGGCCAAGTGCTGGCGGGCACTGCGGCACGGCCAGGCGCGTTGTCGTAATTCCATTCATAACTGCGACTTAGATCGTACGTTCGCGACATGTTCGGCACTCTGCAAAAAAGACCGCAATTGTGTCAAGGAGAGAATCTTTGCAACCAAACCATTTGCTCGCGGGTAGCAGAATCAGACGTAGTCGCGTAATGACCGTTGCATCCCACCGCTTTTGACTTACTCTATGCGGCAGGGGACTCGACAACGCGACTCAGATCGCGCGGCTTCGTCGGCAGGGGCATGGCGGAAGCGCTTTCTCGCGTACCGCCACCTGAATTGTTGTCAGCCAAGGGAGAGACGCTAGTGAACCGGAACAGAGTTCGAAAATCCTTCATGCCGCTGGGCATGGGCGCGGCCCTGCTGTTGGGCCTTGGTTCGATTGCCCAGGCCTCGCATGTCTACACGATTACGCAAAGCCAAAGTCAGTTGAACCTGACGGTGGCCGGCACGGTTCTTGGCGGCGCACTGAACGTCACCGAGCAGCAAGCCAACGCGATCACCCGCTACAACGGCACGATCGTTGCCGACTTCCCTGGTGGCCCCGGCGCCACGGGTAGCATCTCGTTCCCGGGCGGTAGCGCCGCTGCCGCGGTGAACCCGACGGGCCTGTTCAGCATCCCGCTGCAGTATTCTCCAAACGTCAACGGTGGCGCCGGCACTGCAGCAGCCAACTACGGCGTGAATTTGAATGCCCCGATCGGTATCGCGTTGCCCCCGATCGACATCCCGAACGTGGGCACGCTGAACCTGGGAACTCTGCAGTCGGTCAACATGGCATTGGCCGTGCGCAACCTGGTGCTCGACGTGGACAGCACCGGCGCGCTAGACATCAGCCTGGCGCACACGTTTGATGCCAGCGGCGTCAGCCTGAGCGTGAACAGCGGCTTCACCGATCTTAACGGCTCGCTGGTGTTTCAACAGGCCGACCTGATCAGCCACCTGGCTGCGGTCGTGGCGCTCAACGCGCTCGACCTGGCGTTTCCGGACCTCAACCTGACTGTTTCTTCGAACATCCTGCAGCGCACCGTTTCGCTCGGCTTGGGCACGCGCTTTGACCTGACCGGAGCTGGGGCGCTGGCGCTGCCCAACACACCAGCGACCAGCGGTTCGGTCTCGTACGCACTGCCCTCGGGCAGCTCGACGCTGATCATTCCCGTGCAGGCCACGCTGCCCAGCCTGGCCGATCTCGGGATTCCCGAGGACATCCTCGATCTCGACCTGAGCCTGTCGGGCCAGTTGCGTGCGACGGCCATCGTTCCGGAGCCTTCGACGATCGTCCTGGCGATCAGCGGCGCCGTTGGGCTGGTGCTGCTGGCGCGGCGACGCAAGTAATTCCGACGGGGTGATCGCGTCGGCGACCCACCGGTCGTCCATCGCGGCTCGTAACCCACACACGCGACGGTCCTCACGGGCCGTCGCGTGTTTTTTTGTTTTGGTGGGGAGACATGCGTTCCGCCGGCGGCCCGTGACAACTGTACGGATGTTGCCGACCGATGTGGCGTGCGGACGTTGTTGTCGGCCTAAATCGGCCGCTGTTTTGGACATGCCGACGGGCAGGAATTACCATAAGGGTTCTCCACCAGACGGGTAGATCACCGCCTGCGAGAGTAGCGAACAGCTCGAGGCAATTTCTGGAGGCTCGGTCATGCTGCGGTTGGCGTTCGGCGTGTGCTTGGCGTTGGGTGTCGCAAGTTCGGCCCTGGCGCAGGAACGCGCGATCACGCAGATGTATGGGACTGGCGTGCACGCCTATTTCGCGGGCCGCACGTTCGAGGCATACGAACTGCTGAGCGCCGCGATCGACGCCCGGCCGCAAGATCCGCGGCCGTTGTACTTCCGCGGCTTGTCGCTTCTGTGCCTGGGTCGCGACTACGAGGCCGAAGGCGATTTTCAACTGGCCGCCGACCTGGAAGCCCAGGACAGCTCGACGTTTTACAACGTGTCGAAAGCCTTGGAGCGCATCCAAGGGCCCGCGCGTCTGAAGATCGAACACTACCGCGCCAAGGCGCGGGTGATGGCCGAGCGCATGCGGGTCGAAAGACGCCGTCGACGCTTGCAGGACATTCACGAGGCCGAGCCTGAAATCCTACTGCAGCCCTCGCCGGCAGAAGAAGCTCCGGCTCCGGCGACAGACGTACCTGCGCCGGCCGAGGAAATGCCCGAGCAGCCGGCGCCGGAAGACGACCCGTTCGGCGCGCCGGCCGAAGAACCCGCCGCGCCCGAGCCGGCGGCAACGGAAAGCGCCCCGGCCGAAACCGCTCCAGCTGAAGCGCCGGCAGACGATCCGTTCGCCGCGCCAAGCGACGAGCCACCGGCCGATGCGCCGGCCGAAGAGATGCCCGCCGACGAACCTGCCGATGCGCCGCCGGCCGATGCTCCCAGCGAAACCCCCTCGGACGATCCCTTCGCCGATCCGGCCGGCACTGCTCCTGCCGATGCGCCGGCTGATGCGCCTACCGAAGCTGCTCCAGCGGATGCGCCAACGGATGATCCCTTCGCCGACCCGGCCGGCACCGCTCCTGCCGATGCGCCGGCCGATGCGCCTACCGAAGCAGCGCCCTCGGATGCGCCCACGGACGATCCTTTCGCCGACCCGGGCGATGCCGACGCCGCACCGGCGGATGACATGCCTGCCGATGAAGCCCCCACGGAAGAAACGGGGCCGAACTGAGCAGCCCGGCTGCGGTACGATCTTCGCCTTGAATCGCACGGCGGCGGAGCCCGATGAAATCGGTTAATCTGGCGCACGAGCCACGGCTGCCGGGGTGAACGAGCATTCGGCCCGTGTGCGTGGCTCCTCGAAGGAGGCTCGCGCATCCATGCCTGGTAGCACCTCGCGGCGTGATTTTCTGGCCCGGCTGGGACGATCGCTGGCGGCTGTTTCGGCAGCCGGCTACACGGCTACGGCCCGCGGTTATACGGCCAACGAGACGATTCGGGTGGCGGTGATCGGCGCAGGCGGCCGCGCGCAACACCTGCTGCGGGCCATGCAGTCCTTGTCCGGCGTGTCGCTGGTCGCCGTGTGCGACGTCTGGGACGAGCACCTGGCCAAGGGGCGCGAGCTGGCCACGAAGGATGCCTTTGCGACCAAGGACTACCGCGCTGTCCTGGATCGCCCGGACGTCGATGCCGTACTCGTCGCCACGCCCGACCACTGGCACGTGCCGATCACGATTGCCGCCTGTGAAGCGGGCAAAGACGTGTACGTCGAAAAGCCGCTCACGCACGATCCGGGCGAAGGCGCCGCCGTGATCGCTGCGCAACAGAAGTCGGGCCGCATCGTCCAGGTGGGCATGCAGCAACGGAGCATGCCGCAGTTCATCGAGGGCCGCGAGCTGATCAAGTCCGGCGCGCTCGGCACGGTGCGCAAAGTCGAGCTGAGCTGGAACCGGAACGCCGCGCGCGGCGATCGGCTCGATCCGGGCATCGATCCTGCCACGGTCGACTGGCAGCGTTTTCTCGGCTCGGCGCCGCAGCAGCCCTTCGACGCCTATCGTTTTCGCAACTGGCGCTGGTTCTGGGATTTTGGCGGCGGGGTCTTCACCGACTTGATGGTCCACTTCATCGACGTGGCCCATTGGTTTCTCGATCTGCCCGAGCCCGACGAGGCCGCGTCGATCGGCGATTTCTTCCTGTGGGCCGACCGCTGGCAAACGCCCGACACCGTGCAGACGCTGCTGCGCTATCCAACCAACGGCGTGCAGGCCCACTTCGAGGGCACGTTCGTCAACGCCCGCGATGCCGCGCGGATCGAATTCATGGGCACCGAGGCGACGCTGTATCTCGACCGGGGCCGTTACGAACTGGTGCCGGAGCGCAAGAGCAAAGTCGAACCGCGCGAACACGTGATCGGCACGGGTCCCAAAGGCCAGGACTTTTACCTGGCGCCCAATGGCGAGGCGCTGCATCTGGCCAATTGGCTCGAGTGCATCCGGAGCCGCGAGCAGCCCAACGCCCCCGTCGCCGCCGGCGTGTTGGCCGCGGCGAGCGCTCACCTGGCCAACCGCGCCTTGCGCAGCGGGCAGGTGGCCCGGCGCAACGCCTGACACCTGCCGATCAGCGGACCGTGGCTTTTTTAGCGCTTGCGGCCGATGAACGTGTAGTAGGGCACTCGCCCCCACGGGACGTAAGGCACCTTGGCGACGGACTCACCGACCTGCACCGGCTCGAAGTGCGCGAGCAGAAAAGGCAAGTGGTCGGCGCTCAAGAAGACGTTGTCCAGGGCAAACCACGCCGGCCAGAAGCTCCGCGTCCACCAGCCATGGCGCCGCCGCTGCTCGGCCACGTGCTTGCGCGCGACGTAGAAATCGACCACGGCGATCTGCCCGCCCGGCCGCAGCACGCGGGCCGCTTGCTCGAGCGCGGCAAACCAATCAGGAATCATCGTCAGGGCGTAGCTGAACGTCACCACGTCGGCCTGGCCTTCGTCCGGTATGAACTGCGTGGCGTCGGCCTCGACCGCGACGACGTTCGTCCAGCCGTGCTCGGCGATCCGCGATCGCGCCTGGGCCAACAACGAAGGGGCCAGATCGACGATGTAGGCCCGTGAGAGCTGGCCGATTCGCGTCCCCAGATACTCGAGATTGTTCCCGGTACCGCCACCCATCTCGATCCAGACTGCCCCGCTCGGAACGTCGATGCCGGCATACAATGCTTCGCGGCCTTGCAGCAGCCGGCGGCGAAAGGCGTCGTAGGAGGCCGCCTGCCCGCCGTAAAAGCTCTCCAGGCGCTCCGCGTGCGTATTGCCGCGCACGGGGTGCAATGCCAGGTGATAGATCGTCTTCAGGTCGGCCGCCAGCGACATCGAATTCCATCCTGACTCGTTCAGCCGTGCGACCCGACCAGTGCCGCGGGAGTCGGCGTGGCTACGTCCAACGGCACGCCGGGTTCGCCTGCCTGATCGCGTGCGCCGGGAAATTCCGCAATGTGAAAACTGCCGTAGGTATGCACGCGATCGAAGGGATGCAACCGCGCGGCCAACGCGCGATCGTACGACAACAGTTCGCCGACGGCGAGCCTCCGCTCGCGGTAGCGAACCACCTGGCGATCCACAAAGACCGTTTCCAAGCCGCCGCTCCGCCAGATGAAGCGCGCGCCCGGCGTTGCCCGATCGACAATCGACTGCCATTCTTCCTGCAATGCGTGTTCGTCGACGGCGGCCAGCCAGTCCATGTGGTCCAGCAGCACGAAGCGCGAAATCGGCTGCTCGTGGTGGCGGAGAAACTGGCACACCGACGTGGTGTGCGTGCTGACCCGATCGACGAGCCCCGCCTGCAGCCGCGCAAAATTCTCAGGCTTGAGGTATTCCGGGCAACAGGCCGGGGTGTAGCTGCCCGTCAGATAAACGCGCCAGAAATAGTTGTCGGCCAACGGCAGCTTGCCGAACACGGCGTCGACACAGTCCTCGACGAAGCCGGCGATGCCTCCTGGCACCGTGCGCTCCAGGTGCTCGCGCTGCGGACGGGGGACGCCCAAAAGCGACAATGTCGCGTCGCGGCGTACCAGCCACCGCAGCAGCCCTGACCAGAACACGTCGCGAATCCTGGCATAAAGTTCCTGCTGCGCGGCCAGGCACGGCGCGTCGAGCATGGCCTGCACTTCGTCGCGCAGGCCTACGACGCGATCGATGTACTCGTTGATCATGCGGGCAAAAAAGCCCGACGTGCCGCGGAAATAGAACGTCTTGCGCCAGCCCCGGGGTCGGAAAAAGCTGAGCCGTTTATCCCACCATCGCTGGGCGCGCGGAGACAACTCGGCCCGCAGCACGTCGGCATACAGCTCGCGGATGCGGGGCGACTGGCCTTGGCCGAATAGCTCGAAGAACGCGGCGTAGTCGAGCCGGCGGATGCCGGCCAGCTTGCGCTCGAGCAGGGCGTTCTGCCGGAAGTTCAGATCGACCGCATACACGCGGCGGGCGCCGGCCAGCACGTAGTCGAGGGCATTGCAGCCCGCCGACGTGATGACCAGCACGTCGTCTTGCGGGCCCAGGCACAGGGCCTCGCGGTCGAGCCGGGGATCTTCCCAGCAGGTGTTGTAAACCAGGTTGTGCTGGTGCACGAATGCAAAGCTTTTCGCCGCCACTCGATCGCTGATCTGCTTGCGTATCATGAGGGTCGAGGTCCTGGGCTGAGTCTGGGCTGAACGGGTACGTCGCCTTCGTGGCGACCGTCACGGCGAACCGATCGAGGGCCGGGGGGCCACTCGGCCATTCAGGCCGTGGCCACGAGTTCGTCGGACGACCAGAAGGTGGCCGGCTGAGGCTCCGGCGTACGCTCGACGTGGTTCCAGCGATAAAGCCGGGCTCGCCCGGCCTGGACGCCCACATAAGTGGCGGGGCGCTCCGTCCAGCAACCGCTGTTGAGATAGTGAATGCCTCGTTCGCTGTACTCTTCGGCGACGTGCGTGTGGCCGAGAATCACGCCGTCGTAGCCGCGCTGCTCGGACTCGTCGATGGCCCGGTTGCGCAACCGTTGGACGACCCGACAAAAGTGCTTGGAGCCGCGCTTCAACATGCGGGCCAGCGCGTGACTCCGATCGAGCATCTGCACGCCGCGATAGATCGCATCGGCGCCGTCGACGATCAGCTTGGGCAGTTCCATGGCCCGATCCCAACGATCGCCGTGCGTGACGAGATAGTTCTTCTCGCCGACCGCCAGGTTCACTTCGTCGCACTGCGGCAGACCGAGCACAGCCCAGGCGAAGTCGGCATGGGGGTCGTGATTGCCGCGAATCCAGACGGCGTCGCCGGCATCGGCCAGGCGCCGCAGGATCGACAAGACCTCGGCGTCGGCTTCGCCCAGCGGCCGCGAGAGCCGTGGGCATTGAAACAGATCACCTGCGACAATCAGTCGCGAGATCGCCACGCGTCCGAGAAAATCAATAAATTCCGCTGCACGCGAGTTTCGGGCACCAAGATGGAGATCGCTGACGACGACGGTCTCAAATGACCTCATATGCTCTTTCTCGTGAGTCGACGAGGGCTTCCTTGACTCCCAGCGACGGCTCCAAGATCATCGCTTTTGCGTGTGTCGTCCGAGTTATCGGTCCATGAGACTTTCGTAAGCCCGGCTCGCCAGCCGTTGGCGCAGGCCATCCATCAACCACCGTAGGCGCCGTCAACCGAGATGAATGCACCGAGCCATGCAGACGTCGTGATCGTGGGCGCAGGCCTTTCAGGACTGGCGGCGGCGCGCGCGCTGCGCGAGGGCGGCGCATCGGTCGTCGCGCTCGAGGCGCGCGATCGCGTCGGCGGCCGGACCTTGGCTCAACCGGTCGGCCGCGCTACGTTCGATCTGGGCGGGCAATGGCTCGGGCCGCTGCAAACGCGGATGCGCGCGCTCGTGCAGGAATACGGCATCACGCTGTTTCCCACGTTTCATACAGGCACGAAGGTCCTGGACACCGAGCGCGGGCTGTCGACCTATCAACAAACCATTCCCTCGTTGCCGTTGTGGGCGCTGTGGGATTTGCACCGCGGCATGCGGCGCATCGAGCGCCTCGCCGCGAGCGTTCCGACGGGCAACCCCTTGGGAACGCCCGGCGCCGTGGACTACGACGGTCAAACCCTCGAGACCTACCTGCGGCGCTTTGCGCGAGCCCAGGTCGTACGCGACGTGTTGACCGCGGCGATGCGCGTCGTCTTCGGGGCCGAGGCCAAAGAGCTGTCGATGCTGCATTTTCTCTATTACATGCGCTCCGGCGGCGGGCTGGAGAGTATCGTCGAAGTGGCCAACGGCGCGCAACAAGACCGCATCCTCGGCGGCGCGCAACAAATCTCCCAGCGACTGGCCGATCCGCTGGGCGAGGCGCTGGTGCTCGCCGCGCCCACGCGGCGCATCGAGCAAACCGCCTCGGGCATCAAGGCCGTCACACCGGCGGGTGTCTGGGAAGCGAAGTACGGAATCGTGGCGATGGCCCCGTCGCTCACGGCGCAGATCGAGTTCGAGCCGGCGCTGCCCGCGTTGCGCACCCAACTCGTCCAACGATTCCCCATGGGACAGACGATCAAGATTCTCGCGCTCTACGACGAGCCGTTCTGGCGCCAGGCGGGCTATTCGGGCGAAGCCGTCGCCACGCAGGGCCCCTTGAGCGTCGTCTACGACAACACCAGCTACGATGGTGGACAGGCCGCGCTGGTCGGCTTCATGGTGGCAGGTCCGGCCCGGCATTGGGGAAGCCAGCCCGCTGCCGCGCGGCGTGAAGCCGTGCTGCAGACCTTTGCCCGGTACTTCGGTCCGCGCGCACTGCAGCCCACCGAATACATGGAAAAGGATTGGGGCGCGGACCCCTGGTCCGGCGGCTGCCCGACGGGTTACATGGTGCCAGGCGCGATCAGCGAGTGTTGGCCGGCCCTGAGTCAGCCCGTGGGCCGCGTGCACTGGGCAGGCACCGAAACAGCCGCCGAATGGACCGGGTACATGGAGGGCGCCATCGAAGCCGGGCGTCGCGCAGCCACGGAGATTCTCGCGCGTCTCTAGGCCGACCTTCACCTGGGCAGACGAAAATCGACATGTCGAAACACGCCTCCGCGCAGGTCACCTGCCAGATTTGTCACCGCCAGGTGCGCCGCGCCGACGCCGTACCGGGCGAACTGGTGCATCCGGCCGTCGTGACTACGATCGAACGCCAGCATCACGAGTGGACGCCCACAGGCTTTATCTGTTTGTCCGACTTGCACCGATTTCGCATCGAGCACGTGCGCGAAGTGCTCGAGATCGAGCGTGGCGAATTGACGGCGCTGGAATCCGAGGTGCTCAAGAGCCTGGCCACCCAGGAGACCGTCGCCAAGGACATCAACACGCGCTTCGACCGCACGCTCACCTTCGGCGAACGGCTGGCCGACCGCGTGGCCGAATTCGGCGGAAGTTGGACGTTCGTCACCCTCTTCGGCCTCGCGGTCCTGGGCTGGATCGTCGTCAACACGTGGATGCTTGGTGCCCGACCGCCGGACCCGTTCCCCTATAT
Organism: Pirellulales bacterium; assembly: GCA_019694435.1. Taxonomy (NCBI): domain Bacteria; kingdom Pseudomonadati; phylum Planctomycetota; class Planctomycetia; order Pirellulales; species Pirellulales bacterium. Next base: position 107,932 of record JAIBBZ010000002.1, on the reverse strand, counting down.
CTTGCTGAACCTGTGCTTGTCGTGCCTGGCCGCAATTCAGGCGCCGATCATCATGATGAGCCAGAATCGGCAGGAGGCGAAGGACCGGCTGCGCAGCGAGCAGGACTACCGCGTCGACCTCAAGGCCGAATTGGAAGTCCGCCAGATCATCACCCGGCTCGATCAATTGCTGTCGCATCAATGGCAACGGCTCCTGGAGATTCAAGAACTCCAATTGGAATCGATCGCCGAGCTGGCTCGGCAACGCGAGCGCAAGCCCGGCTGACGCAGGCCCGGGCCGTATGCCATGCTGCGCGATAAGAACCGCGTCGCGGCCAGCGGCCTGCTCAAGCCAGCAGCGGTTCGAGCCGTCGCTCGGCGAGCGCCGCGCGCGAGCGTTCCAGCAGTTCGCGCCTGCGCCCGGTGCTGGGCGCGAGCGGCAATTGTGCCACGCCGATCAGGCGCCGCATCACTTCGCAAGCGGCATACGCGGCGGCCTGGCCCATGTCGCCTGCTCCGCCCGAGGCACGGTACGCTTCGAGAAACCCCCGGGATACGTCGCCCGGTTGAGCAGCCAACGCGCAGTGCGCCAGACAGACTCCCAAATCGAACTCCGGATCGCCGCAATAGCAGAATTCCGGGTCGATCACAAACACGCCCGAGGCGGTCCGCAACCAACTGCCGGGGAAGTAGTCGCCGTGCAAGAGCACCATTCCGTCGGCCAGGTAGCGCTGCCCCGTGGCGTGGACCTGTTCGCAGTAGGCGCGGTCGCGCTGGAGTCGCCTGGCGGCGTCGGTCAGCCCCGGTTCGAAACGATCCAACTCGAGCCCGTTCGCCTCGTCGAGCGGCAAACGATACATGTGCTCGTGGTTGAGGGCCCGCATGTCGCGGTTCGCCCAGCGGGCGGGGGCGATGCCGCGTCCCGCCGCGTGTAAGCCGGCCAGGAACGCGGCGAGCTGCTCGACTTCGGCCGTCGTCAGAAGGTCGCCGGAATAGAGCGTGGTCAAATCGGCCGCGGGCGCCAGGTCTTGCAGCACGATCAGGCACGCCGCGCGATCGGCCGCCAGCAGCCGCGGCATCCGGTCGGCCAACCGCGGTTCGCCAGCCACCCATTCGTAAAACGCCAGCTCGTATTCGAACCGGTTCCAAGGCGCGGCGATCTGGTCGTATTTTTCCACCCACGGCCGCGCCTGCTTGACGATCAGCGTTCGCCGATTGGTCGCGACGCGCAGCGTCAGGTTCATATTCCCCTCGCCCGCGCGCGGCGCGGCGCGGACCTGCTCCTCCGGCTCGAGCAAGCCGCGATCAGCAAGCACACGGGCCACGCCTGCCGCATCGTCGGCCGCCAGCCAGGGAAAATCGGGGGTTTCGGCGATCGCACTGGCACGATTCATGGCCGGACCTGTTCAAAAATTTCGCCGGCGCATCCTAACAGTTGCCGATTTGAGGGTCACGTCTAGACTGCCTAGGGTCTGCTTTGCAGTCGGGCAGGGCCCCGCGGTTTTCTCGACCGCGCCAGCACCTCGGAACGTCACGTTCTCCGAAGTGTGCGCCCCCTTGCGGAGCCGTCGTTCCATGAGTCGCCAAGTCGTCATCGTCGGAGCAGGTCCCGGTGGATTGGCGGCGTCGATGTTGCTGGCGAAGGCCGGGTTCGACGTCACGATTCTTGAGAAGCAGCCGTGCGTCGGCGGGCGGACCTCGGCCGTCTGCGGCAGGGGATTTCGCTTCGATCTCGGGCCGACCTTTTTTCTCTATCCCCAGATTCTGGCGGAGATCTTCGCCACCTGCGGATACGACCTGCACGACGAAGTCCCGATGGTGCAGCTCGACCCGCAATACCGGCTGGTGTTCGGGTCCGGTGGTCCCCAGGTCGACGCCACGCCCGACGTCGGGCGGTTGCAGCAGCAGATCGCGGCGATCGACCCGGCCGATGCCGCGGCAGTGCCCCGCTTTCTGGCGGACAATCGGGCCAAGCTGGCCGCCTTTCGCCCCGTGCTGCAAACGCCGTTCTTGTCGTGGCGCGATTGCCTGAGCCCGACGCTCTTGCGACTGTTGCCCCGGCTGCGACCGTGGCTGTCGCTCGACGGCGACTTGCGGCGCTACTTCCGCGACGAGCGCACGCGCCTGGCTTTCAGTTTCCAATCGAAATACCTGGGCATGTCGCCGTTCCAATGCCCAAGCTTGTTCTCGATTCTCTCGTTCCTCGAATACGAATACGGCGTCTGGCATCCGATCGGCGGTTGCAACGCGGTGTGTGCGTCCATGGCGCGGATTGCGCAAGACATGGGCGTGAAGATTCGTCTCGGCGAACCGGTCGATGCGCTGCTGTTCGCCGGACGGCGGGCCATCGGCGCGCGGACCGCCGCGGGCCAATATCCGGCCGACGCCGTAGTAGTGAATGCCGACTTTGCCCGGGCCATGTCGCGGCTCGTGCCCGACCGGCTGCGGCGGCGGTGGTCCAATCGCCAGCTGGCTCGCAAGCGCTACTCCAGTTCGACGTTCATGCTCTACCTGGGTTTGCAGGGGCGGTACGACGAGCTGCCCCATCACACGATTTACCTGTCCGAAAACTACGGCGAGAACCTGCGCGACATCGAGCACCGCCACGTGCTGTCCGACGACCCGTCGTTTTACGTGCAGAACGCCTCCGTGACCGATCCGTCGCTCGCCCCGCACGGGCACAGCACGCTGTACGTGCTGGTACCGGTCACGCATCAGCACGCCAATGTCGATTGGCGGCACGAGCGACATCGCTTTCGCCAGCTCACGCTCAACCAGCTCAAACGGCTGGGGCTCGACGACGTCGAGCGACGGATTCGCTGGGAACACATCGTCACGCCCGCCGACTGGGAGCACCGGCACGATGTCTACCGGGGAGCCACGTTCAACTTGGCACACACCCTGCGGCAGATGCTGCACCTGCGGCCGCGCAACCGCTTCGAAGATCTGGATGGCGTCTATCTCGTCGGCGGCGGTACACATCCGGGCAGCGGTCTGCCCGTGATCTTCGAGTCGGCCCGGATTTCCACGCGGCTGCTGGTCGACGACCTGGGCGGTTCGCTCGCGACGCGGCGCGTGGCGTGCGAATCGGCGGCCGAATTCCCCTCGTTGCCGCACCTGGCAGCCGGCGAAGAACTCGCCCTACCAGCGCCGGCCCTGCGGAGTTGATTGATGCGTGCGTCCAAGAATCAACCGATCGGCGTCGTCGGCGGAGGCCTGGGTGGATTGGCCGCGGCCTGCACCCTGGCCGCGCGCGGATGGCCCGTCGTGCTGTTCGAAAAGAACGACTGGCTCGGTGGCAAAGCCGCCGTGCTGAATGCCGATGGTTTTCGCTTCGACATGGGCCCCACGATCCTCACGCTCCCCTCGGTGCTGCGGCGGATTTTTGCCGAGGCGGGGCGCAAGCTCGACGACCACGTCGAGCTGATCCCGCTCGACCCGCAATGGCGCTGCTTCTACACCGACGGCTCGACGCTCGACCTGCACGCTCAGCTCGACCGAATGCGCGCGGCGCTCGATCGCTTTGCGCCCGGCAGCGCGAGCGGCTACCGCGATTTTCTCCAACTGGCGCAACGCCTGAACCGCATTTCGCAGCGCTATTTCTTCTGGCGCAGCGTGGGCGCGATCGGCGACGTGTTCGATGCCCGGGGCACCTTCGAGCCGGGCGTGCTCGGCGACTTGCTGGCCATGCGAATGGGCCGTTCGGTCGCTTCGACCGTGCGGTCGTTTGTGCCTGAGCCTCGCGTCGCGCAGCTGCTCGACCACTTCACGCAATACGTGGGCTCGTCGCCTGCGGCATCGCCCGCAGTGCTCTGCGGCATTGCCCATATGCAGACCGACGAGGGCATTTGGTATCCGCGCGGCGGCACGCGCGCGGTGCCCGAGGCACTGGTCCGGCTGGCTCAGGATCTCGGCGTCGAACTACGGACGGGCGTCGACGTCGCGCGGATCGTGGTCGAGAACGGCCGCGCCACTGGCATCGAGACGACCGACGGACGGCGGACCGCACTGGCGGCGGTGGTCTCAAACTGCGATTCGCTTCGGACGCATCGCGAGCTGCTGGCCAGCACCCCACAGGCCGGCGCCCTCGAGCGCCGCGGCCACGAGCCGGCGTGCTCGGGCGTCGTGCTGTACCTGGGGCTGAAGCGCCGGTACGAGCACTTGCTGCACCACAACTTCGTCTTTTCGGCCGATAGCCATGCCGAGTTTGCGTCGATCTACGATCGCGGCGAGCCGGCGCCCGACCCGACCTGCTACGTCTGCGCCCCGGCCGTCACCGAACCGGAGGTCGCGCCTCCCGGCGGCGAGGCCTTGTACGTGCTCGTCCACACGCCCTATCTCCGGCCGCATCACGATTGGCGACAGATGCTGCCTGGCTACCGCCGCGTGATCCTGGACAAGCTGGCCCACACGGCGGGGCTCGACGACCTCGAAGAGCGGATCGTCTACGAGGCGGCGCTCACGCCGGCCGATATCCACGAGCGCTATCGTGTGCTCAATGGCGCCATCTATGGCCTGGCGAGCCACGGCCGGTTCCTCGGAGCGTTCAAGCCTGCGAACCGCAGCCGGCAACTGCCCGGACTCTATCTGGCCGGCGGTGCCGCGCATCCCGGGCCCGGTATGCCCATGGTGCTGATGTCGGGCTGGATCGCGGCCGACGCACTGCATCACGATCTGCACGAGTCGGCCGGGCCCGCCGCGGAAGGCCGCATCCCCAGCGAGGAGTTCGTCGGCGCATGAGCCGCATCGCGATTGCAACAGAAGCGCCCGCCCCGCCTGAGCTCACAGCGCGTGCTGCGCTGACAGACTCGATTCCGCGCATATCGCCGCGCGTTTATGCGGGGTTCGGTTGGTACAGCGATCATTTCCTGCGCAAGAACTTCAACCAGGTGCGCCTGTCGCGCAGCGGTACCGACGTTCGATCGCTCGGCGGACCGCTGGTCGTGTATCTGAATCATCCCGCCTGGTGGGACCCGTTGTTGGGGCTCTGCCTGGCGCGACGGTTCTTTCCAGGACGTCGCCATTACGCTCCGATTGATGCTCGAGGATTGGCCAAGTATCGCTTCTTCGAGAAGATTGGTTTTTTTGGCATCGAGCCCGACCGCCGGCGCGGTGCAAAGGTATTCTTTCGTACGAGCCTGGCGATTCTCGAGCAGCCGGATGCAGTCTTGTGGATTACGGCCGAGGGAAGCTTCACCGATCCGCGGCAGCGCCCGGTCTGCTTGCGACCCGGCATCGGGCATCTCGCGGCGCATGTTCCGGGTTTGACCTTGGTGCCTTTGGCGATCGAGCTGCCGTTCTGGCAAGAGCGCCTGCCCGAGGCCTTGTGCCGCTGGGGTGAACCGATCGTCGTGGATGATCGCGATCGACTGCCGGCGGCCGATTGGACGAGACGGCTCGCACATCAGCTCGAGCGCAACCTCGACGCGCTCGCCGTCGAGGCCATCGCCCGCGATCCCCGGCGATTTGTGACGCTGCTCGAAGGACGCTCAGGCATCGGCGGTGTCTACGACGCCTGGCGCTGGGCGAAAGCACGGCTGGCGGGCGTCCCGTTCGAGTCCCGGCACGGCGACTAGCCGCTTACTTGCCAGAAAGCGCAGCAATCCATGAGCGCAACCGTGGTGGCCGCGATCGCCTGCTGCCTGGCCGTGGTTCCGGCCATGGTGTTTCTGCGCAATCTCGGGCTGTATCGCGTCCCAGCGGTGATCGCGGCCGACGTGCAGCCGCGCGTTTCCGTCTTGATCCCGGCCCGCAACGAAGAGCCGTCGATCGGTGCAGCCGTCGAGTCGGCGCTGGCCAGCCGCGGCGTCGTGCTCGAGGTGATCGTGCTCGACGATCACTCGACCGATCGCACCGCCGAGATCGTCGATCACATTGCGGCGCGGGACTCGCGCGTACGTTGTGTGTCGGCGCCGCCGCTGCCCGACGGCTGGTGCGGCAAACAACACGCCTGTTCGCGGCTGGCCGAGCTGGCCGCACACGATTGGTTCGTGTTCGTCGACGCCGACGTGCGATTGGCTCCCGATGGCCTGGCCCGGGCCGTGGCTTTCGTTGAGCGTCAGGGCGTCGGCCTGGCGAGCGGCATTCCGCGTCAGGAAACTGGCACCGCGCTCGAACGACTGGTGCTGCCGTTGATTCACTTTCTGCTGTTGGGCTATTTGCCGCTGTGGCGGATGCGACGCAGTCGCCATCCGGCCTATGCGGCAGGCTGCGGCCAGTTGTTCGTCACCGATCGGGTCAGCTATCGCCGCGCCGGTGGACACGCGGCGATCCGCGCGTCGCTGCACGACGGCATCACGCTGCCCCGGGCCTATCGCAGCGCAGGTCTAGGCACCGATTTGTTCGATGCCACACCGCTGGCCACTTGCCGGATGTATCGCTCGGCAGCTCAGGTGTGGTCAGGCCTGGCCAAGAACGCCACCGAAGGGCTGGCCGCGCCCGGGCTCATCGCTCCGATCACCGTGCTCCTGGTCGGCGGTCAAATCGTTCCGCCGATCTTGTTGCTGCTGGGTGTATTCGGCCGCTTCGATCCGCTGACAACGCTGGTCGCTGCGGCCGGAACGGTGGCCGCCTACTTGCCGCGAGCGATCGGCGTGCGGCGGTTCGGTCAAAGCTTTTGGGGCGCCTGCGCCCATCCGCTGGGAGTCGCCTTGCTGCTGGCGATTCAATGGTGGGCGTTTGGCCTCTGGCTGGTTGGCCGCCGCACCGCCTGGAAAGATCGGGTCTATGCGCCGCACAGTGCGCCAGACGCGGCCGCAGCTCCCCTCTTGCAACCCACGTCCGGATTGCAGGCGGCGCTCCCTGGAGACCCGGTTTCGCGGTCTTGAAAATCCACTGGGGTTGCGGTTCCGCCATTCTTAAACTGGACGCGCGAGGCGCAGGGAGAACAATGTCTGTGCAGTTTGCAGGTGTTGAGCTGCCTTCCCTTTTTCCCGAGCTGCTCGACCTATGACGGACCACCGTGGCCCCGAATCGCTCGCCGCCGTCATCACTGGGGCCACCGGCTTTATCGGGCGCCAGCTCGCCGCGCGCCTGCGGCGACCCGTGGTGCTCAGTCGCAATGCCCAGCGGGCCCAGACCGAATTGGGCGACGTCCGGGCCGTTGCCTGGGACACGCGCGTCGAGGTGCCCCTCGAGGCGCTTGACGGGGCCCAGGTGGTTTTCAATCTGGCCGGCGAACCAATCGCCGAGGGCCGCTGGACCGCCGAGAAGAAAGCCCGTATCCGCGAAAGCCGCGTGGAAGGCACCCAACGGCTCGTCGCAGGCCTGGCACGGCTGGAATCTCGCCCCCTGGTGCTGGTGTCGGCCTCGGCCGTGGGGTGGTACCCCGACGGCGGCGACCGCATCTTGGCCGAGGACGAACCGGCGGCCGACAATTTCCTGGGCCAGATCTGCGCCGAATGGGAGCAGGCGGCGCTGGCTGCCGAGGCGCTGGGAATTCGCGTCGTGCTGATTCGGACCGGTCTGGTTCTCGGCCCCGGCGGCGGGGCGCTGGGCAAGATGTTGCCGCTGTTCCGCGCCGGACTGGGAGGAAGACTGGGTGACGGCCGGCAATGGATGCCCTGGATTCATCTCGACGACCTGGTCGAGATGATGTTGTTCGCGGCGACGCACGCGTCGCTGCGCGGGCCGATCAACGGGGTCGCTCCGAACCCGGTGACCAACGCGGAATTCACGCGCACGCTGGGCCGCGTCTTACATCGGCCCGCCCTGTTCCCGGCGCCGCGTTTCGCGCTGCGGCTGGCGTTGGGTGAAATGGCCGACGCCCTGCTGGCGTCGCAGCGCGTCGTGCCGCGGGCAGCCTTGGCCGCCGGCTACGCGTTCCGTTATGCCCAGCTCGAGCCGGCCCTCCGCTCGATTCTCGCGGCGGCGGGGTGACGATGCTTTTCCCAAATCCCCTGTGATGCAGGCACACGCATGGCACGCGCCTACCGATTGCAACGCGCTCAACTCATTCGACGGCCTCGGCCTGAGGTATTCGAGTTCTTCTCGGCGGCCGAGAACCTCGAGGCGATCACGCCGCCTGCGCTGTCGTTTCAGATTCTCACGCCGCTGCCGATCGAGCTGCGCAGCGGCACGCTGATCGACTATCGACTGAAGCTCATGGGCATCCCCTTCAATTGGCAGACGCGTATCGACCTGTTCGAGCCGCCGCTGCGGTTTCGCGACAGCCAATTGCAAGGTCCCTATCGCCGCTGGGAACACCTGCACGAGTTCTTCGAGACGGCCGAGGGCACGCTGATGATTGACACGATCGATTACGAAATCCCGCTGGGGCCCTTGGGGGCGCTGGCCCGCATGGTGTTCGTGAGCCGGCAACTGGACGCCATCTTCGACTATCGCCGCGAGCGCGTGTTCGAACTGTTGTCCCACGGCCCCGGCAACTTGCCGGCCACTGGAAGTCGGGGCCCGATCGAAATCTCCTCGGCCGGCCCCCTGGCCACACCCGTCAACTCTTGAGACCACCACCATGTCACGTATCCGTTGGCAGTTGCCGTGCCTGTGGCTGCTTCTTTCGGCCTGCGGTAGTTCGCTGGTCCTTGCTCAGGACGTGCGCTACGAGTTGGGGCATCGCGTCCGCGAGTTCGAACTGGCCTGGGATCGCCAACCGTCGCTCGACGAACGGCTGAAGACGACCCCCTTGCTCAAGCAGGCCGTCACGGCATTTTTCTCGATGCGCATGACCGAAGCGGCACGCCTGCTCGACACGGGCACCTTTCAACTCGAGGGCCGAGGCGAGCCATCGGAGGCGCTGCGCTGGACGCGTTCGCTCGCCGTGACGCTCGATCGCCGGCTGCTCGATCCTGGCGTCGATCCGCTCGGCTTCGCCGTGCGGACGCTCTACGAAGTGCCCGCGGTCGCGATGCCGCTCGCCGAGGTCGAAGCGCTCGTCGCCGCGCGCGAAGGCGGCCAAGAACCGCTGGCCGGCTGCGAATCCCAGAAGCAGCCGCTCACGGCGGTGCCTTTGGCCGGCGAGCTGCGGCTGCCCGCCGACGCCGAGGGCGACTACTGGTTTGTCGGCCGCATCGCCAGCGGCCCCGAGGCCAGCACGACGGCGCAGCGCATTGGCCTGGCCCATGATCTCGCCGCGCGGCTCGCGCGGCTAAACGCATTCGTCGATGCGCTGCCCGCTCGCGGGCGGTCGCTGGAGCAGGAGACGGTCGTCCACCTGACCCGATTGTTGAGCAGCCTCGCACAGGGCAAGACGCCTGAGACCGATTATCCGGCCGCGCGTCTACTCACCGAGGCCGAGGCGCTCGTCGCGGCGAGCGAGCCGTATTACAACGCCCAGCGCGCGGGCCAGTTCTGGATGGCGGTGCCCACCGAGCGCGGCACGCAGTACTGCCGATGGATGGTGCCGCCCGAAGCGACGGGCGGGTCGCCGCGTCCACTGGTCGTCGCGCTGCACGGAGCCGGCGGGAGCGAGAACATGTTCTTCGACGCCTACGGCCATGGCGCGATCGTCGAACAATGTGCCCGGCGAGGCTGGTACCTTGTGGCCCCACGCAGTGCAGGAATGGGCTTGTCGCCGGCCCCGCTGATCGTCGCGGCGTTGGCCGAACGTTTTGCCATCGACCCGCAGCGGGTGTTCCTAGTCGGCCATTCGATGGGCGCGGCGCAGGCTTCGATTTCGGCCTGCCAGGCGACCGGCACCTATGCGGCGGTCGCAGCCCTGGGCGGGGGCGGCACGATCACCAAAGACGCGCAATTGGCCGACCTGCCGTTCTTCGTCGGTATCGGCACCGAAGATTTCGCCTACAGCCGCGCGAAGCAACTGTTCGCCGGGTTGCAACAGGCGGGGGCGCGCAAAGCCGAGCTGCACGAGTATCCCCAGGTTGAGCACCTGGCAATCGTGCAGGTGGCGCTGCCCGACGTGTTTGCCTTGTTCGACCGCGTCGCGGCTGAATGACTCAGCGTCGCGAACCTCGCGCACCGTGCGCTTACAGCGGGTGGTGCGGCAAATGGCGCGGGTAGGGCGGCGACACGTGCGGCGGAGGCGTCTGGCCGGTCTGGTCGCTCCAGCCCAGGCGTTCTTCTTCCGAGGCGTAATGTCGCAGCCAGATCTCGGGATCGTCGCCCATGTTGGCGCAATCCCAGTGCAGATAGTGCCGCGACGACTCGATCTTCTTTTCGTACGATGGCAGGATGTCGCGGTAGATCAGGCAATAGAGCTGGTGGTCGGACAAGTGGTCGGTGAAGTCGAGCACGATTCGCTTGGCATGCAGCCTGCGGATCGTTTCCCACAACAGCGTGTGCAACTGCACGTCGTTCAACTCGCTGGGAGGCGGCAACACCAGCGGTGGACTAAACCACTCGGCGATCGGCAGCACCGGCGCACGCTCCCAGGCCAACATCGACGCGAGGTATTCGTTCTCGCGTTGCGTGGGCAAGGGGCCGACCTGCGAGATCGACTCATCCAAGTAGGGTTCCAACTCGTCGCGCAGCCGCGCATTGAGCAGCAACTGATCGACTTCGTTGGAATGCGAGGCATGAGACTCGGACATCACCCGGCAATCCTGACGCAAGGAATCCTGATGCAGTACCGGCTTTCCCAGCACGGGACGGGAAAACGATGCACAAACTCGACTCTATCAACAATCCACGTGGCTGCAAGATAATGGCGGTCTCCACGACCCCCGCAAATCACGCGTGATTTCAACCCTGGCTATGCACGACCGTCTCTCGCCCGCACATTTAGCGCAACTGGCAAAGTCGCTGGCCGCCGACCTGGCCGGCGAGGCGGTATTCGACCGCTATCACGCCGCTTTGTATGCCACCGATGCCAGCATTTACGAGATCGAGCCGGTCGGTGTGGTTTTTCCGCGGCGCGTCGAGGACGTCGTCGCCACGGTTCAATTCGCCGCCGCGCACGGGCTGGCGATCGTGCCCCGCGGAGGCGGCACGAGCCTCTCGGGCCAGTCGATCGGCGCCGGCATCGTGATCGATTTCAGCCGGCACCTGCGGTCGATCGTCGAGCTCGATCCGCGCGAGCAGACAGCGCGCGTGCAGCCCGGCGTCGTGCTCGACGAATTGAACGCGGCGGCGGCGCGGCACGGTTTGCAGTTCGGCCCGGACGTGGCCACAAGCAGCCGCGCCAACCTGGGCGGCATGATCGGCAACAATTCAGCCGGCTCGCGATCGATTGTCTACGGCAAGGTGGTCGACCACGTCTTGTCGCTCGACTGCGTGCTGGCCGACGGCAGCCGGACGACCTTCGGCCCCGTTACGACCGACGACTTCCACGCGCGGCAGTCTGGCACTTCGCTCGAGGCGAGCGCCTATCGCACGCTCGCCCGCCTGGCCAGCACGGAGCGCGACGAGATTCTCGCGCGGTTCCCGCGCTTGCAGCGGCGCGTCAGCGGTTACAACCTCGACGAGCTGGTGCCCGAGTTCCGGCAATTGCTGCCGGTGCCCAGCATGGTGCACGCGCTGCGGCAGCGCGAGGCGGCGCGGCATCCCGGCGAACTGTTCAACGCGGCGCGCCTGCTCGTCGGATCGGAAGGCACCCTGGCCTGCCTGACCGAGGCGCTCGTGCATCTGGTCCCCTTGCCGGCGGCGCGGGGAGTCCTGGCGTTGCACTTCGCCACTTTGGCCGACGCCGTGGCAGCCGTAGCCTGCGTGCTGCCGCTCGATCCGTCGGCCGTCGAGCTGTTCGACGGGCTGATCGTGCGCATGGCCCGGGAAAGCCTGGAGTATCGCAGCTATCTCGATTTCGTCGTCGGCGATCCCGAGTCGTTGTTGCTGGTTGAAATCAGTGGCGACACGGCCGCCGAAGTCGCTGCGCGGATCGACCGGGCCCAGGCCGAGCTGGCCGGACAGCCGGGGCTGCAATCCACGGTTGTGGCGCTCGAACCGGCGCAGGTCGCCCATGTTTGGGCCTGTCGCAAGGCGGCCTTGCCCTTGATGATGGGCGTGCCCGGGATGCGCAAGCCGATTGCCTTCGTGGAAGACACGGCCGTCGCGCTCGAGCACTTGCCCGAATTTGTCCGCCGGTTTCGCGAGATCCTCCGGGCGAATGGTACGGAGGGCACCTACTACGGCCACGCTTCGGTCGGTTGCCTGCACATCCGCCCCCTGTTGGACACCCGCGATCGGGCCGACGTCGAGCGGCTGGCCAGGATCTCCAGCGAGGTCTGCGACCTGGTGCGCGAATTCGGCGGCGCCATGAGCGGTGAACACGGCGATGGGCTGTCCCGCAGCTATCTCAACGAGCGCATGTTCGGACCGCGCATCTATCAAGCTTTTCGCGAGTTGAAGTCGGCCTTCGATCCGCAGGGCATCTTCAACCCCGGCAAGGTGGTCGAGGGACCCTCGCCGATCGAGCATCTGCGCCATCTGCCGGGCGAGCAGACGCTGCCGGTACTGACGGTCTTCGACTTTGCGGAGCAGGGAGGGTTCGCCGGGGCCGCGGCCCAATGCAGCGGGGTGGGGGTCTGCCGTAAGACGCTCAGCGGCACGATGTGCCCCTCGTTCATGGCCACGCGCGACGAAGAACACAGCACGCGCGGCCGCGCCAATGCCCTGCGCCGTGCGCTGTCGGGCAAGCTGGCAACCGAAGAGCTGTGCAGCCGCGAACTCTACGACACCTTCGACCTGTGTCTGCAGTGCAAGGGCTGCAAGGCCGAGTGCCCGTCGAATGTCGACGTGGCCAAGCTCAAGGCCGAATTCTTGCATCACTACTGGCAGCGGCACGGCGCGCCGCTCGGCACGCGGCTGCTGGCGCAGGTGGCACTGCTCAATCGCTGGGGCTCACGGACGGCACCCGTCTCGAACTGGTTGGCGCATCTGCCGGGAGCGCGATGGCTCGGCCAATGGATGGCGGGCATCGATCGGCGGCGTTCGCTGCCCAGGTTTTCGCGGCAACATTTCCAGGGCTGGTTCGCCCAGCATGCCGCGCCACGCCACGCGGCCACGCGCGGCGACGTCGTGCTCTTGGACGATTGCCTGACGAGCTATTGCGAGCCGCAAGTCAACGCCGCGGCGGTGCGCGTGCTCGAGGTGGCCGGCTATCGCGTGCATCTCGCCGGACTGCCGTGCTGCGGCCGGGCTATGATTTCCAAGGGTCTGCTCGACGACGCCAGACGTCTGGCCGAGGCCAATGTCGCGCGGCTGCTGCCTTGGGCCTTGCAGGGCGTACCCATCGTCGGCTGCGAGCCGAGCTGCGTGTTGACTTTGTCCGACGATTATCGCGACCTGTTGCGCGGGACCGACGCACAGACCGTGGCCGGCGCGGCGCGATTGATCGATCAACTGCTGGCCGACGTACCGCCGGTGCAGGAACCGCAGCCGGCGGCGGAGACCGTGCTGCTGCACGGACACTGCCATCAAAAGGCGCTCGTCGGAGTGGGCCCGACGAGCCAGTGGCTCGAACGGACCACCGGCAGCAAGGTGCAGGTGGTCGACTCGGGCTGCTGCGGCATGGCCGGCTCGTTCGGGTACGAACACTACGAACTGAGCATGCAGATCGGGGACCGGGTGCTGTTCCCCGCTGTGCAAACGCACGACGGTCCGATCGTGGCTCCCGGATTTTCTTGCCGCCACCAGATTCACGACGGCACCGGCAAGCGTGCCGTGCACCCAGTGGAATACATCGCCGCTCGATTGCCGCAGGTCTAGTTGCCGGGCGGCAGCCAGCGGGGATGGTCGGCCCCGCGGTCTTCGATGCCGCCGGTGATCCTCCGCGCCTCGCTGCCGTCGACCGCCGCGACCCAGACGGCCGGCGCCGCGCCGACCTCGGCGCGACAAAACACCAGCCGCTGCCCGTCGGGCGAAACGCTCGCGCGAAAATCCCAGACGCCTTCGACGGCCGCCGTCAGCTCCTGGACCGATCCGTCGCGCGGATCGAGCCGCACGATTTGCGTGCCGCCGCGGGCCTGATCGGGCAGGAAGCGCCGATTGAAATGATCGGTGTCGGCTTGATCGGTCTGGTACTGCCACGGGACGCGCGCCTGGGGCGTGCGGCGCGGAAACACGATCGCGCCATCCGGGGTCCACGTGGGGACATTCGAGCCGCCGCCGCGCGTCGAAGCGCTGCCGTAACTCGCGGCGAACCACATGGCCTGACCCTGTGTCAGCACGCGATGTTCGCTGCCGTCGGCGCGGCCGATGCACACGTCGGCCCAATCGTGGCCCGGGTCATGGCCATAGTCGCAATCGACATACACGACCCACTGCCCATCGGGCGACCACGCGGTGCCGAAATACAGGTGCTCGGGATGACCGGCGAGCTTGACTCGATCGCGCCCCTGGAGATCGCTCGTCCAGACCTGGTAGCCTTCGGGACTGGCCAGGTGAAACGCCACGCGCCGGCGATCGGGGCTGAGGCTCAGCCCGTATGGCAGCCCCTCGCCTGCCGCCGTGAAAGCCTGGGCATCGCTGCCATCGAGCTTGACGCTGTAGATCTGCCCGACGCGATCCTTGACGACCTGAATCAGCAGCCGGTCGTCGCCGACCAACAAGGCCGGTGTGACGAACGGCGCCTTCCGCTCCTGCGTGCAGATTTCCTGCAGGCTGCCGTCCGCCAGGTCGTGAATCCAGAGGTGCGTGGGCGTTTGCGTGTAGTACTCTTCGAACGGGCGACCTGGCCCGTCGCGCCGGGGCTCCATGCTGAGAAACAGGATTCGCCGCCCGTCGCGAAACGCCTCGCTAGGTTGCCAGGTAGCCTGGTTGGGGATCTGGAAGTCGAAATAGCGCAGGTCCGAGCCGTCGGCCGCGACGATGCCGGTGCGACCCTGCGAGGTGAACAACAACCGTGGCACGTCGGCCGAATGCACGGCCTGCGCACCACCGAACACGAGCCACGCGAGCAAGATCGCACGGAACATGCGAGGTTCCCCCGCTGCCTGCTGAAGGGCCAGCCTCGTGCATCGTCAACCCTGAGAACCAGGAGTGGCAATGCACGATCGCCGAAAACGTCGGTGGTTCGGCGGCAAGTCAATTCCCCGTGCTCTGCGAGTGGCTCTCGACCCGAACCTCCAGCGCTGGCAGAGCGCTGATCGCCAGAGCGCTAGTCGCCGCAGTCTTTTTCCAGGTCGTCGATCTTGGCAATTCGCCGCGCGTGCCGGCCGCCTTCGAATTCGGTGGCCAACCAGACCTCGACGATGCGGTCGATCAGCTTTTCGCCCAGCATGTCGGCCGACAAGCAGAGCACGTTGAGGTCGTTGTGCCGGCGGCTCATCTCCGCCGCCAGATCGTCGCTGCAAGGGGCCGCACGCACTCCCTTGACCTTGTTGGCGGCAATGCACATGCCCAATCCGCTACCGCAGATCAGGATCCCGCGATCGACCTCATGGCTGGCCACCTTGCGGGCCACGCTTTCGGCGATATCGGGATAGTCGACGCTTTCGTTGCCGTGGGTCCCCACGTCGACGGCCGCATGTTGCAAGCGGCCGAGCAGGTCGATGATTTTGTCCTTGACCGCGACGCCACGGTGATCGCTGCCGATCGCAATTCGCATCTCGTACACTCCCTCGGGCATTTCCGTGTGCGGCGGCCGCCTAGAGCGGTAATTCCTTAACCCATGCGGTTAGCTCGGCCCGAATCTGGTCGGCACAGCGCTGATAGTGGGCCGTGGTGCCGCCGATCGGGTCGGTCACGTCAGCCCCGCTCCGGCACAACACGCGGGTTCGCGCCGAGGCCTCGGGCCATTCGCCAATAATCGCCTGCCGATGCGCGCCAGTCATCGTGAGGATGTAGTCGGCGTGGCGGACCAGTTGCGGGGTCAGCGGTTGGCTTTCGTGATCGCGCAAGTCGAGTCCCTGGGCCGCCATGACGTTGACGCTTTCGGTACTGGCCCTGCCCCCCATCATAGCCGCGATTCCGGCTGAGACGACCAGCACGCCGCGATCGGGCAACTCGGCCATCGGACAGCCCAGCCGCTCGGCCAGCAATTTCCGGCACATGATCTCAGCCATCGGGCTGCGGCACGTGTTGCCGGTGCAGACAAACAGAATCATCAAGCTGCTGAGCCTCTTGAGCACTTGCTCGCTGACCACCCCCTGGCGGATCAGCTCGAACGATTTCTCCCTGACGCGTACGATCGAAGACGGCTGGCCAAACCGGGTCTGGCCGTCATCGATCACCAACTGCACCTGGTCGTCGAGGGCCGAGACTACCGCGGCCGCCGTGGTCGAGTCGGGGCCTCCGTCGCGGGTGGCGCTGGTCAAGGCCAGGGGGCCCGCCAGCAGTTTGAGCACGTGCTGGATCGCGCCGTGCGCCGGTACGCGCAAGGCCACCCAGCCGTCCGGCGCAACGGCCTGACGAACCGCCGTAGGCAATTGTTGGACCAGACCCTCGGGATGATGGTTCTCGACCACCAAGGTCACCGGCCCCGGCCAGCAGCGCCGCGCCAATCGCCGGCCCAAGGGACTCAGGTCGGGAACATAATCGCAGGCGTCTTCGGCACTCTTGATGGCCAGCGCAACCGGAACCTTGGAGCGCCCCTTGACGGCCAGCAGGCGCTCGACGGCGCTCTCGACCAGTGCGCTAGCAGCCAGTCCGTAGATGGTCTCGGTCGGAAACGCGACGAGCTTGCCCTCGGCCAGTGCTTGCACGGCGCGGTGCACGACGTCGCGCGAATCGTCAGCGCTGCGAAGATCGAAGACAACAGGCGGCATAGACGAGCAATTGCGGCGACGCGCCGAACGGGGCCTCGATTGGCGCGGCGCCACGGATCCGCCGTTGGTGCGATGATCCGAAGCCGCCCTGGCACTATACTGGCCGCAAAGCCGACGAATCAAGCCGCGCCGGGCCAGGACCTTGTGAGCCGGCAGACGGGGAAAAGCTTGCGGGCGCCGGGAAAACCGCGACGATGGAGGCTGGTTGGCTCCCGGCCGGCGCCGGGAAGGTCGAAGTCTCGCGACCAGGGGCGAATGCCTCGTGCCCGCGTTTTTCAGCCCATTCGTACCCGGGCCGCATCGTATGGCATCACGGCGGCGTCTACCGCAATTCCGGCGCTTCGCTCCGCCCGCGATGTTGGCGTGCCTGCTCCTGACGGCCGGTTGTATCGATTCGGGCACCGATCTGCCCGAACTGGTCTGGGGGCGTGCGGGGGTCTCGCCGGGTCGCCTGCAAAAGCCCAGGGCCATCACGCGCGATCACCAGGACCGGCTGTACCTGGTCGACATGACGGCCCGTATCCAGGTGTTCGACCGCGACGGCGGGTATCGATCGTCCTGGCAGACGCCGGCCCACGACAACGGCCGCCCGACTGGTCTGAGCTTCGATCCGCGCGGCCGCATCCTCGTGGCCGATACGCATTACTACCGCGTGCTCATCTACTCGCTGAGCGGCGAACTGCTGCAGTCGATCGGCGGCGTGAATGGTCATGGGCCCGGGCAGTTCGGCTTCGTGACCGATGCCGTGGTCGACGCCGACGGGAACTTCTACGCCGGTGAATACGGCGAGTTCGACCGGATTCAGAAGTTCGATCCCCGGGGCCAGTATCTGCTCGAATGGGGCAGCCACGGCTCCGAGCCGGGGCAATTCCTGCGTCCGCAAAGCCTGGTGTTCGACGACCAGCAACGGCTGTGGGTGACCGATTCGTGCAATCACCGGTTGCAGGTCTTCGACCGGAACGGCAAGCTGCTGCTGGCCTGGGGCGAGCAAGGCAGCGCCCCGGGGCAGCTTTACTACCCGTATGACCTGGCCTTCGACGGCCAAGGACACGTCTACGTTTGTGAATTTGGCAACAGCCGCGTGCAGAAGTTCACGCTCGACGGCCAAAGCGTCGGCTGTTGGGGCACCTACGGCCGGGCCCCGGGACAATTGAACAACCCCTGGGGATTGGTGCGCGACTCTCAAGGGCGGCTGCACGTGCTCGACTCGAACAACCACCGCGTGCAACGCATCGAACTATAGCCGGGCCGTGGGCAGACCTTCGCGGCGACTGGAGCCTGATGCTTCCCTTCCGCGTGCAATTCGATCACCCGTGGTGGCTGGCGGCGCTGCTCTTGGCGCCGCTGCTGTACTGGTGGAGCCGGCGCAGCCTTGCGGCGCTGGGCCCGGTGCGGCGCTGGCTGGCCTTGGCGCTGCGCTTGGCGGTGTTCGCGGCGCTCGTGCTGGCCTTGGCCGAGCTGCGGCTGCTGCGGACCAGCGAGCGCATGACGGTCGTATTCCTGCTCGACCAGTCGCTGAGCATCCCGCCGCAGCAGCGGCAGGCGATGATCGAGTACACCAACGCCGCGATCCGCGAGTTTCGCCGCCCGCAAGACCAGGTCGGCGTGATCGTGTTTGGCCGCGAAGCGGCGTTGGAGATTCCGCCGTTTGACGACGACGTGCAGGTGCCCAGCCAGATCGAGAGCCGCGTCGATCAGGAGCACACCAACCTGGCCGCCGCGCTCCGGTTGGCGCAGGCCTCTTTCCCCGAAGGCGCGGCCCGGCGGATCGTCATCATTTCCGACGGCAATCAGAACCTGGGCGATGTGCTCGAGCAGGCCCGGACGCTAGTCGACGCCGGTGTCGGCGTCGACGTGCAACCGGTGTATTACCAGGCGCGCAGCGACATCAGTGTCGAGAAGCTGGCGCTGCCGGCCGACGTCCGGCAAGGACAGCCGTTCGACATGCGCGTGGTGGTCGAAAACAACACGCCGGTCACCGAGAGCTCCGACGGCCGGGTCAGTGGCACGTTGCGCGTGTCGCAAATCGTCTCCGGGCAGCCCCAGACTATTTCCGAGCAGCCGGTCACGCTGGCCCCCGGCAAACAGGTCTTCACGCTCCGGCAGCAGCTCGATCAGCCGAACTTCTACACCTTCGAAGCCCAATTCATTCCGGACGATCCGGCGGCCGATGCGCTGTCGCAAAACAACCGGGCGACCAACTTCACCTCGATCCGCGGTACCGGTCAGGTGCTGCTGATCGAGAACCACGAGCAGCCGGCTCAGTTCGACCTGATGGTCGAGCAGCTCCGCGCGCACGATCTCGACGTCACGGTCCGCAACACCGATCAGTTGTTCACCAGCCTGGCCGAACTACAGCCGTTCGACACGGTGCTGTTGGCCAACGTGCCGCGCGAGAGTTTCTCGGACGACCAGATCCAAATGCTGGTCAGCAACACCGAGCAGATGGGCGCGGGCCTCGTCATGCTCGGCGGCCCCGAGAGCTTTGGTGCCGGCGGGTGGACCAACACGCCGCTCGAAGAGGCCATGCCGCTCGATTTTCAGATCAAGAACGCCAAGGTGATTCCCAAGGGCGCATTGGCGCTAGTGATGCACGCCTCGGAGCTGGCCAAGGGCAATTACTGGCAAAAGGTCGTGGCCCGCGATTCAATTCGCTCGCTGGGTGATCAGGACTACTGCGGACTGTTGCAATGGCAGGGAACCGATCGTTGGCTCTGGAACCATCCGCAGGGGATGGTCGTCGTCGGTCCCAATCGCCGCAAGATGCTCGCGCTGCTCGACCGCATGACCCCGGGCGACATGCCGGCGTTCGACCCTTCTTTGGTGATGGCCAAGCGCGCGTTCGACGGCCTGAAAGACGCCGCAATCAAGCACATGATCGTAATCAGCGATGGTGATCCCTCGCCGCCGTCGGGCGGGATTGTCCAGGGACTGATCAACAGCAAGATCACCGTCAGCACCGTGGCCGTCGGTACGCACGGCCCCGCCGGCAGCGCCGAGCTGAAAAAGCTCGCGAACGCGACCGGCGGCAAGTACTACTCGGTGACGAACAACGCGATGTTGCCGAAGATCTTCCAGAAAGAGGCCCGCACCGTGTCGCGGCCGCTCGTCTATGAAGACCCCGCGGGCTTTACGCCGCAGATCGTGTTCCCGCACGAGATGACCTCGGGCATCGATCGCGCGCTGCCGCCGTTGACCGGCTATGTGTTGACGACGGTCAAAGCCAACCCCTTGGTCGAAGTGATCGCCGTGTCGCCGGTCGGGGGCGAGCGCCAAAACAACTCGCTCGTGGCGACCTGGACCTATGGACTGGGCAAGACCGTTTGTTTCACGAGCGATGCCGGGGCGCGCTGGGCCAAGGCCTGGACGACCTGGGACGCTTACGGCAAGTTCTTCTCGCAGCTCACGCGGGCCTCGATGCGGCCGGCCGGCGATCAGGGGAAATTCACTGTCACGACCGACGTTGCCAACGGCGAGGCCCAAATCGTCGTCACCGCGTTGGACAAGGACGACGAGTTCCTCAATTTCCTTGATCTCGGCGCGACGGTTCTAGGGCCCGACCTCAAGCCGCGCCAAGTCACGTTCGAGCAAACTGCGCCGGGGCGCTACGTCGGCCGGTTTGCGGCCAAGGAGTCAGGCAGCTACTTCTACATGATCAGCCCAGGACCGGGCCTGGCGCCGATTCGCTCGGGCCTGAATGTGTCGTACTCGGCCGAGTTTCGCGATCGGGCCACGAACGAGCCGCTGCTAAAGCTGTTGGCCAACCTGCGCAGCCGGGGGGGCAGCGCCGGCCGCTTGATCGTCGATCCCGACGGCCGTGGGCGGCTCGAAGGGCTGCTGGCCACGGACGTGTTTCGTCGCGACCTGCATCTGGCCACCAGCAGCCAGGACGTCTGGCACCTGTTACTGTTCGGCGGAGCGTGCCTGTTCCTGGCCGACGTGTTCGTGCGCCGCGTGAGTCTCGACGTGAGTTGGATCGCCCGCGGCGCCACCCGGGTATACAACCGCTTGCGCGGGCGCGGCGAAGCGGCCCCGGCGACCGAGTACATGGACCGTCTGCGCAGCCGCAAGGCCGAAATCGGCGACCAACTCGAGCAGCAGCGCGCCGCCACGCGGTTCGAACCAGCCGGCCCGCCCCCGGCGGGCGATGCACTGGCCGAGGAATTGCCCGATTCGCCGCTGCCCCCCGTCGAGCAACAACCCCGCTCGGGAGGCATTAGCGCGGGCGAGCCCGAGGCCGAGAGCTACACCGAGCGGCTGCTCAAGGCCAAGAAGCAGGTCTGGAAGAATCAGCCGCCGGGCAGCGAAGGCAACAACTAACCGCGACTTTCACTCTCCCCCGCTATCCACACGAGGTCAGCCACGATGTCCCTGGGCGATTCCATGCAACAACAGGCCGAGGAATTTGCGCGGCGCTATCACGCCGTGCGCGAGCAGATCGGCCGCGTGATCGTCGGGCACGACGACGTCGTGCACGGCGTGCTGACCTGCCTGTTTGTCGGCGGGCATTGCCTGCTGGAAGGCGTGCCGGGACTGGGCAAGACGCTGCTGGTGCGCACGCTGGCCCGGGCATTGAGCCTGAAGTTTTCACGCATTCAATTCACGCCCGACTTGATGCCGGCCGACATCCTCGGGACGAACCTGGTGATGGAATCGCCCGACGGGCGGCGCAGTTTCCAGTTTCAGCAAGGTCCGATCTTCACGCAGATCTGCCTGGCCGACGAAATCAACCGCGCTACGCCGAAGACGCAGTCGGCCATGCTCGAGACGATGCAAGAAGGCTCGGTCACCATCGCGGGCCACGTCTACCAACTCGAACGGCCGTTCCTGGTCATGGCCACGCAAAACCCGATCGAGCAGGAAGGAACGTATCCGCTGCCCGAGGCACAGCTCGACCGCTTCATGTTCAAGCTGTTGATCGGCTACTCGAGCCGCCAGGAACTCTCGGCGATCGTTGATCGCACCACGCGGGGCACGCACATCGAGCCGGCCACCGTGATGGACGGGGCCGAGATTCTCCGCTGGCAGGCGCTGGTGCGCGAGGTGATTCTGGCGCCGCACGTGCAAGATTACGTCGTCCGACTCGTGCTGGCGACGCACCCCGACGGTCAATTCGCCGTCCCGATCACGAACCAATATGTCCGCTGGGGTTCCAGCCCACGCGGGGCCCAGACGATCACCCTGGCAGCCAAGGTCCGCGCGCTGCTCGACGGGCGATTCAACGTGAGCTACGAAGACATCCGCCGCGTGTACCTGCCCGCGCTGCGCCACCGAGTGCTGTTGAACTTCGAGGCCCAGGCCGAGAGCGTCGACTCGGACCGCGTGCTGCTCGAGATTCTCGAACAGGTGCCCGAACAGATCAAAGGCGAGCAAGCCGCGTAATGACCACCGTTTCGCCGGACAACGACGAATTGTTGTCGCCCGGGCTGCTCGCGCGGCTTGAACGGCTCGAGTTCGTCACGCGCAAGGTGCTGCGTGGACAAATCAAGGGCGAGCGCCGCAGCCGCCGCCGGGGTCAGAGCGTCGAGTTTGCCGACTACCGCAATTACGTCCACGGCGACGACGTGCGGTTCATCGACTGGAACAGCTACGCCCGGCTCGACCGGCTGTTTCTCAAGCTGTTCCAGGAAGAAGAAGAACTGCACTTTTACGCCTTGATCGACGCCAGCGGCTCGATGGACTTCGGCACACCGACCAAGTTCCGCTACGGGCTGCAACTGGCCGCGGCGCTGGGGTTCATCGGGCTGATACGCTCGGACCGGGTGCGGATCGAAACGCTCGGCCAACCCGCACACGTGCAAACACCCGTGTTGCGCGGGCGCCGCAGTTTGCCGCGGATGCTCGATTACCTGTCCGGCTTCCACGCGGGCGAAAACGTGCCGCTGTCCGAAGGGGTCAAGCGATTCTGCCTGCGCAATCCCGGCCGGGGGATCGTCGTGCTCGCCTCCGATTTGCTGGACAAGCACGGCTACGAAGAGGCGCTGCGCTACCTCGTCGCGCGGCGCTTCGACATCTACGTCATTCACGTGCTGTCCGCCGAGGAACTGCAACCCGAGCTGGCGGGTGACCTGCGGCTCGTCGATTGTGAAGACGCGGACGTGGCCGAGATCTCCGTCAGCGCGCCGCTGATCGCGCGTTATCGGGCCACACTCAACGCCTTCGTCGCCGGCGCGCGCGACTTCTGCCATCGCCGCGGCGTGACTTACCTCTTGGCCAACAACCAGGTACCCGTCGAACAGTTTGTCGGCGGCTACCTGCGCGAGCGAGGACTGGTGCGCTAGATGGGCGGACTAACCTGGCTCAATACGCTCGCGCCTTGGCAATGGGCCGTGCTGGGACTCATCCCGCCGGCGATCATCGCGTTGTATTTTCTCAAGCTGCGCCGCGCGCCGCTGGTGGTGCCGAGCACCTATCTGTGGCATCGTGCGCTCGAAGACCTGCACGTCAACAGCCTCTGGCAGCGGCTGCGGCGGAGCCTGTTGCTGTTGCTGCAATTGCTGCTCGTGGCCCTGGCGATCCTGGCCCTGGTGAACCCGCAGTGGCAGGGACAACAGTTGCAGGGGCAGCGTTTCATCTTTCTGATCGACAACTCGGCCAGCATGTCGGCGACCGACGTCAAGCCCGGCCCCACGCGTCTCGACGAGGCCAAGCGGCGCGTGTTGACGTTGATCGAGAACATGCCGGCCGATTCGGCGGCCATGCTCATCAGCTTTGCCGACTCGGCCCGCGTCGTGCAGCCGTTCACGACCAACCGCGGGGAACTTCGGGCCCGCCTGGCCCAGATCGCGCCGACCGAGCGCACGACTTCGTTGTCCGAGGCGTTGCGCGTCGCGTCGGGCCTGGCCAACCCGGGACGCATCGGCACCGATGCCGGCCGCGACGTGATGGTCGCCGAGGCGCTGCCGGCGACGCTGTATATCGTCAGCGACGGAAAATTCCCCGACGTCGCCGACTTTTCGCTGGGCAACCTCGAACCGATTCTATCGACCGTCGGCAGCCTCGATCCGGCCAACGTGACCGTCGCCGCTTTCGGCGCGCAGCTGCGCAACGCGCAGGAAGGAACCTGGCAGGCCTATGGCCGATTGCAGAATCACGGGACTCAGCCGGTCGAAGTGGCCGTCGAACTCTTGCACAACGGCAACTTGATCGACGCCGACCGCGTATCACTCGCGGCCGGCGGCGCGGCCGGCGTCGATTTCGAGCTGGGAACGATCGAGCCGGGGATCCTCGAACTGCGCGCCGACGTCAGCGACACGCTAGCGCTCGACGATCGGGCCTGGACGCCGATCAACCCGCCGCAGCAGGTGAAGATCGTGCTGGTCAGTTCGGGCAACGCGCCGTTACGGGCCGCGTTGGCGACCGGAACTTTGCAGGAACTCGCCCAAGTCGTGCAGGTCGATCCGAAAGAGCTGAGCACCCCGAGCTTTGCCGAGTCGATCGCCGACGCGCGGCTGGTGATCTTCGATCGCTGCCGCCCGGAAGCGCTACCGCCGTGCAACACGCTGTTCGTTGGAGAGTTGCCGCCGGGCGATCTCTGGTCGGCCGATCCGCCGATCGATGTCCCCTTGGTCATCGACACCGAGCAGGCGCACCCGATGATGCACCTCGTCGAATTGGGTGATGTGTTGTTCGCCGAGGGCACACCGCTGCACCCACCGCCGGGCGCAACCGTGCTGATCGAATCGCAAGCCGGCCCCCTCGCGGCGATTGCCCCGCGCGACAGCTACGAAGACGCCGTGCTGGGATTCACCCTGGGAGGCACGGAGCAGATTGGCACCAACTGGCCCTTGCGCCTGAGCTTCCCGGTGTTCGTCTTGAACACGGTCAATTATCTCGGCGGTCAGCGCGACGCCCTCGTGGCGGGCAGCCTGCATCCGGGCGATCCGGCCGCGATCCGGGCAACGACCGAGCGGCTCAGTGTGCGGACTCCCGACGGCCGCTCGGTGCCCGTCGAACACGGCACTCAGGATGTCTTTCAGTTCGACGATACGGAAAGGCAGGGGGCCTATGACGTTCGTGACGCACAGGGCACGGACCTGGGGCATTTTGCCGTCAATCTGTTCGACGCCGCCGAGAGCGATTTGGCCGTCAAACCGGAAAACTCGGCCACGATTGGCAACGTAGAACTGAAGGCGATCCACCAAGAGCGTGCCCGCTGGCCGCTCTGGCGCTGGTTGGCTGCCGGGGCGTTGGCAGTGTTGTTGGCGGAGTGGTATATCTACAATCGCCGAGTTTACGTGTAAGTGATTTGGACTTACCAGGCCGCGCCCCTTGCGGCCGAATGGACGCCCCCCTTCATGGCCACTCGCAATCCCCGCCCCTTGCAGCCCAAGCGCCGCGTACAACCGCCCGGCCGGCGCAGCAAGGAAGTCAAAGGCATCCAACGCCTGATTGAAAGCCAGCTCATTCGCCGGCTGCCGTTCGATCACTACCGCCACCGCGTGCGGCAGGTGTACGACGGGCCGCAAGGCGCCTTCCTGGCGACGGCCAGCCTGCTGTCGCTGCACAGCCCCTTGTCGGAACGCTGGCTCCGCGTGCGCGAGTTCGATTTGCGCGGCCAGAAGCACATTCTCGACATTGGCAGCGGCGCCGGCCAGATCATCCAGCACCTGCTCAAGTATGCCGATGCCGACGCCACGATCGTGGGTGTCGATCTTTCGCACGCGATGTTGCGCCGCGCGCGCACTCGTCTCAAGAGCGCGCGACCGCGGCTGAGCGTCGCCGACATGACGCGGCTGCCAATGGACGACAATGCCTTCGACGTGGTGACCTGCGGCTACGTCCTCGAACATCTGCCCAACGCCCGCGTGGGCCTAGCCGAGTTGGCCCGCGTCATGCGCCCCGGCGGGCGGCTGCTGCTGTTGACCACCGAGGACAGCCTCAGCGGTGCTTGGACCAGCCGGCTTTGGCATTGCCGCACCTACAGCCGGGCCGAAGTCTACACGGCCTGCGACAGCGTCGGCCTGAAGCTCAAGAAAGAGCTCTGGTTCTCGAACCTGCACAAGTCGTTCCGGGCCGGGGGCATCTGCGTCGAGCTCGAAAAGCAGGCGTAAGCCGCCCTTCACGCCGGCCCGGCCCAAGCTCCCGGCGGCACATCCGCGCTAACCCGAACCAGACTCGAACTGGCCTATGCTAGGCTTGCCCACTTAGACTGGGCGGGCCGCTGTCCGGCGCCGGACAGCGGATCAAGCGACGCTCGCGGGAAGTTCGCCGAATGTTCTGGGCCCTCGACGCAGCGATCCTGGCCTTGGCCCTGGCGGGCCATTTCGCGCTGGGGTTGGCCTATGCCAATCACGTGCACACGCTGCGGCTGCCTCGCGGCGTGATCGCCCTGGGCACGCGTACCGGCCAACTTGCTTTCGTCGTCATCTGGGCCACGATCGCCTGGTGGTTTTACCGGCACGGTTTCGGCATCGTGGCGCGGCCCGCGGGCGATTCGATTCCGGCGGTCTTCGTCTTGTTCCTGCTGGTTACGGTGCCAATCGGCGCGGGCCCGGTGCCGCTGTGGTTCTATCGACGGCTTTGGCCGCGGCCGTGCCCGCAGCTGCGTGCGTCGATTTCGACGCCTTACGACCTGGTCGAACGGCTGGGCCGGCATCCGATTGCTCCCGGCGTGCGAGCGCGGGTAGCGCAGTTGCCGGGCAATCAGTGTTTCGAGATCGACCTGGCCGAAAAAGAGCTGGTGCTGCCGCGGCTGCCCGAGTCGCTCGATGGGCTGTCGATTGCCCACCTGTCCGACCTGCATCTGCACGACGGGCTGTTCGAGCAGGCCTTCTACGACGAAGCGATCGAGCTGACCAACGAGCTGCGCGCCGATCTGGTGATGATCACCGGCGACCTGATCGACCACCGTGCGTGCATCGACTGGATTCCTCCGCTGCTGGGCCGACTCGAATCGCGCTGGGGTGGGTTTGCCATCTTCGGCAATCACGACTGGCTGGTCGGCGAGTGCCCGGCGCTCGAAGCGGCCGTCGCGGCGGCGGGCCTGACGTACCTCGGCGGTCGCTGGCATCGGCTGCTGGTCGACGGCGAAGAAATCTGGTTGGCCGGTAATGAGCTACCCTGGCTGCCGCCCGCCGCGCCGCTCGATGCACGGCCGCGACGCGGCGCCGACGGCCGGCCGCTGTCGATCGCCCTGGTCCACACACCCGATCAGTATGCCTGGGCCCGACGGGGCGATTTCGACCTGATGCTCTCGGGTCACACGCACGGCGGCCAAGTGGCGTTGCCCCGGCTGGGACCGCTCTTTGCCGCCTCGCGAACGGGCGTGCGCTATGCGTCGGGCGTGTTCTACGAAGCCCCGACGGTGCTGCACGTGAGCCGCGGTCTGGCCGGCTGCGAGCCGCTGCGCTTCAATTGCCGCCCGGAGGTCACGAAGCTCACGCTCCGCTGCCCGGCAGGCCGGCGAAGTTCGGCCGACGACGCGGTCCAGGAACTGATCGCGGTCGGCTGAGTCTGCATCTGGCCGGGCGCAAAAACAGAAGCCGAGGAAGCAGTGCGCCTCCTCGGCTTCGGCAGCAGGCAAAAAATGCCTCGTAGATGCTGGGAGCGCCTCAGCGAGCCCCGACCAGTTGGGCCTTCTTTTCGGCGATCACGTCCTGTTGGACCTTGGCCGGCACTCGGCGGTACTTCGAGAACTCCATGGTGAAGGTTCCCTGACCTTGCGTCATGCTCCGCAGGTCGGTCGAGTAGCCGAACGTGTTGGCCAGCGGCACCTCGGCTTCGATCTTGCAGGACGGGCCGATGGCCTCGGTCTGCACGATCATGCCGCGGCGGCTGTTGATGTCGCCGGTCACCGGGCCCTGGAAATTCGTCGGACACTCGACTTCGATCTTCATGATCGGCTCGAGCAGCACCGGCGACGTCTTCAGGAACGTTTCGCGGAAGCAGTTGCGGGCGCAAATCTGGAAGGCCATGTCCGAGCTATCGACGTCGTGGTAGGAGCCATCCTCGAGGACGCCCTTGACGCCAACGATCGGGAAGCCGGCGAGCGGCCCCTTGCTGAGCGAATCGCGGAAGCCTTTTTCGACCGAGGGAATGTATTCACGCGGGATTCGCCCGCCGACCACCTTCTCCTCGAATTCGAAGGTTTCCTCCGCGTCCTCCGGCAGCAGGTCGAGACGGCCCTTGATGTGAGCGTACTGACCCGAGCCACCGGTCTGCTTCTTGTGCTTGAAGTCGTACTCGGCCGCCTTGGTCGGCGCTTCGCGATAGCTGACCTTCGGGGCGCCGACCTCGACTTCGACTTTGTATTCGCGGCGCAGCCGTTCGACGTAAATCTCCAGGTGCAGCTCACCCATGCCCGACATGACCGTCTCGGCCGTCTCTTCGTCGGTCCCGATGCGGAAGGTCGGGTCTTCCTTGCTGAACCGCTGCAGGGCTTTGCTCAGGCGGTCGGCGCTGTCGCGCGACAGCGGAGCGATGGCCATCTTGATCACCGGCTCGGGCACGAACATGTTTTCGAGCGTGCAGTACTTCTGTTCCGAGGCGTACGTGTCGCCGCTGGCACAGTCGATGCCCATCGCCGCGATGATGTCGCCGGCCAGGGCCTCGGGGATTTCCTCGCGTTGATCGGCGTGCATCCGCACCAGCCGGCTCACGCGCTCTTTGCGGCCCGTGCGCTGGTTGATGTACGTTTCGCCCTTGGCCAGCTTGCCCTGGTAGATCCGCATGAAGGTCAACTGACCGTACGGGTCCTCGACGATCTTGAACGCCATGGCGACCAACGGCAGTTTCGGATCGGGGGCCAACGGGAAGGCTTCGTCCGGCTGGTCGTACTTCTTGGCCTTCACTTCACGTTCGTCGGGCGAAGGCAGGTAATTCACGACCGCGTCCAGGAGCGGTTGAATGCCCTTGTTGGCCTTGGCCGAGCCGCACAGCACCGGCGTCAACTCTTGTTCGTTGACGCCCGCCTTGATCGTGCGCTGAATCAGGTCGAGCGGCACTTCTTCCTCGGCCAGCAGCAGCTCCATCATCTCGTCGCTGTACATGGCGAGTTGTTCGAGCATGTGATGACGCGCCAGCTCGACTTCTTCCTGGCGATCGGCCGGCACCGGCTCGCGGCGGACCTTCTCGCCGTTGTTGCCGTCGAAATACACGGCCTCGCGGGTGATCAGGTCGATCACGCCCTGGAAGTTGTCTTCCTTGCCCATCGGCAACTGCAGGAACACGGCGTCGCAGCCGAGCTTATCGCGAAGCTGCTTGACGACGCGCTCGGCGTCGGCACCGGTGCGGTCCATCTTGTTGATGAACGCCAGCCGGGGCACGTGGTATCGCTTCATCTGGCGGTCGACCGTAATCGACTGCGACTGCACCCCGCCCACGGCGCACAGCACGAGCACCGCGCCGTCGAGCACGCGCAGGCTGCGTTCGACCTCGACGGTGAAGTCGACGTGGCCCGGAGTGTCGATCAGGTTGATGACCGTCTCGTCCCACTGCACCTGGGTGGCGGCGCTGGTGATGGTGATACCGCGCTCGCGCTCCAGCTCCATGTGGTCCATCGTGGCGCCGTCGCCGTCGCCTTTGACCTCTTGGATGCGGTGGATCCGGCCCGCGTAGAACAGGATCCGCTCGCTCAAGGTCGTCTTGCCCGAATCGATGTGAGCGGAGATGCCGATGTTGCGCAGGTTCTTCAGGTTCATGGGTTGGAAATTCCAGTCGATTCCAAAGTCAGGATCAATTTCCAGGCAGGCAATGGACCCGCCGAACACCGGATGCGCGACCGACATCCTCCAATTGGCCCGTGCATCCTGCAAGATCAACCCGCGGCGCGTTGTCCCAAGCGACAACAGCGCCAGCGCAATTGTTCCGCCGGGGATGTCACGGCCAGCAGAGTCGGCCGCGAAACGGCCTGAAACCGGCCCCCGAACCGCTGGGGCCGGCGAAGGAGGCGGGCTACCGGTATGGTCATCCTAATCCAATTCGTCGTTTCGCAAAGGCCAAATTGATGCAATCCGTGCGATCGTGAGCCTTTGCAACATGCCCTTGGCCCTTGCCTGGGTTGAGAGAAGATGCGAATTGCACGCGGGTTTGCCTCGCAGCAGGTTGACTCATCCTTTTGCGCCCAATAGGTTTAGCATCCCTTAACCGGAAGCGTGCATTCGCGCCGGGTCGGACAGGCAATACCGGCCACAGGCAGTCCGCTAGCACACTGACGAACACAGAATTAACGGGAACGATCCGTCACCTCGGGTGGGACAAAGCATGGCCGATGAGACTTCCGCTGCGACACCGCCCGAGGCAACGACGACAAACCGAGCGCTGCCTCGGTGGGCCGTCTTCGTCGTGCCCTTTGTCGTCTACATGCTCTGCAACTCGCTCGAGCCGGCGGCCCCGGTGCCAGGCGAGCCGGCCCCCGAGTCGCGGCTGGGCATTTCGATCGGCTATGAACACTACCCGCTGGTCTACACGTTCAAACTGGCCGCGACGCTCGTGGCCATGGCCATCGTCTGGCCTGGCTATCGTGCCTTTCCCTGGCGGGTGAACTGGCTTGCGCCGGTCGTGGGCCTGGTCGGCGCCGTGCTCTGGATCGCCCTGTGCCAACCGGCCATCCAGGACATGCTGCGCGATTGGTTGACCGCAGTGGGTCTGGGCGAAATGGTGTCGGAGAAGTTGCGCGCCGGCTTCAACCCGCTCGAACAACTGGCGGCGCATCCGGCCTGGGCCTGGGGCTTTTTGCTGATCCGCTTCTTTGGGCTGAGCGTGATCGTGCCCTGGATCGAGGAGTACTTTATCCGCGGCTTCTTATTGCGTTTCCTGGGCGGGGCCGAGTGGTGGCAAACGCCCTTTGGCACCTACCAGGGCACGGCGCTGGCCATCACCACGCTGTTCTTTGCCGCGACGCACCCTTTGACCGAATTGGCCGGAGCGCTGGCGTGGTTCTCGCTCGTGTCGTGGCTGATGCTATGGACGCGCAACATCTGGGATTGCGTGGTCGCCCACGGCGTCACGAACCTGGCCATGGGCATCTACGTCGTCGCGACGGGCGCCTGGTATTTGATGTAGCGCGGACGGCGCTCGCAGCCGTGGCGCCGCACTACTCGACCGAGCCGCGGGGGGCGCGGGCCGAGTCAGCGCCCGGCTTGGCTTGCGGCTGCGGGTCGCGATAGGGCTGGCTGGCCTGGTACAGCTCGAGACGCTGCGCATAGACCTCGGCCAGCTCTTCCGGCGCTTTGTCGAGGGCCTGCAGGATCACGGCCTCGGCCTCGGTGTACTGGCCGGCGCTGGCCAGCGCGGCGGCGAGCGTGTCGAGATAGCGCGGGTCGTCCTGGCCGTCGAGTTCGATCGCCTTCCGCGCGGCTTGGATCGCCTTGTCTTTGTCCCGGTAATGTTCTTCCGGACAGGTGGCCATCAGCCAGGCCGCGCTCTGATAGGCCCGGCCCAGCTTTTTGTCGATCCGCATGGCGGCACGGTAGTCGAGCGAAGCCTTGTCGTAGCGGCCCGTGTCGGCATAGGCGTCGCCGCGATTGGTATACGCGGCGGCATTGGTCGCATCGATGCGGATCGCCTCAGTGTAGTCGGCAATCGCTGCTTCGTAGTCGCCCAAGCGATAGAACGAGTGACCGCGGCCGTTGTACAGCTCCGAGTCGGGCGCGGAGCTCAGGCGAATGGCCTCGTCATAATCGGCAACGGCATCGGCATAGGCGCCGCGCTCGTAATACAGCTCGGCCCGGTTGTAGTATGCGTTGGCATGCTTCGGATTGAGCTCGATCGCGCGGGTGAAGTCCTCGAGGGCTTCGCTGTACTTGCCCAACATGGCCAGGCTGACGCCGCGGTTGTGATACGACTGCCAGCGTTCGGTATCGAGCGTCAGCGCCGCGTCGAAGTCAGTCACCGCCAGATCGTCCTTGCCGGCGGCCGAATGTCGGGCCCCGCGATGATCGTAGGCCCAGGCCATCAGGCGATAGGCATAGGCTGTATCCGTGGCGTTCAGCCCGGTGCCGGTGTTGAGCGCCTGTTCGCAGGCGTTGATGATCTGGGTGTAATCGTCGACGGTCTTGGCCCGTGCGGCGAAGCTCTCGTAGACCCGGCGAATGGCATCGGCGCCGGGGCTGAGTTTTTCGGCGGGCGTTTGTGCCCGGGCCGGCAAGGCTCCCCAGCACCCGAAGAGCAGCAAGGCGCCTGCGAGCATGCGGCGGGCGTGCAGCGTAAGCATGATGATCGATCCTCCCTGATCGAGTGCCCCGCGTTTTCCTGGTCGAGCGGGGCGTTGGTCGTGAAAGCCGTCTGGTTTCTGTGCCTCGGGTTCGGGGCATCAGTCCTGTTGCGGTTCGGTCATCCGCCACGGGTCGAGCGCTTTGTCGAGCACGTCGCGCGGCAGGATGTTTTGCTCGGTGCACAGTTCGCGAATGGTCTTGCCGGTCTTGAAGGCCTCCTTGGCCAACGCGGCGGCCCGCTCGTAGCCGATGTGCGGGTTCAAGCTCGTGACCATGGAGAGGCTTTTTTCGACCGATGCGGTGCACTGCTCGGTGTTGGCGTCCATCTCGTCGACGCAGAAATCGACGAAGGCTTCGCTGCCCGCGGCGAGCAGCTCGATGCTCTCGAGCGTCGCGTGTCCCATCACCGGCATCATGATATTTAGCTGGAATTGCCCGCCCGTGGCACCGCTGATCGCCACGGTCTGGTCGTTGCCCATCACGCGTGCGGCGACCTGCATCAGGCTTTCGCACATCACCGGGTTGACCTTGCCGGGCATGATCGAGCTGCCGGGCTGCCGGTCGGGCAACATCAGCTCGTAAAACCCGCAGCGCGGGCCCGAGCCCAACCAGCGAATGTTGTTGGCCACGTTGAACAACGTGCTGGCAATGGCCCGCAGTTGTCCATGGCATTCGACGAGCCCATCGCGCTGGGCGTTGGCCTCGAAATGGTTGGCGGCTTCGACGAAGGCGATGCCGGTCTCCTGGGCCAAGGCGGCGGCGACCCGGCGGCCGAACTCGGGATGGGTGTTGATGCCGGTGCCCACGGCCGTTCCGCCGACGGGTAGTTCGAGCACCGCCTCCGCGGCCCGCTTCGCGCGATCGACCGACAGTTCGAGTTGGCGTGCAAAGCCGCCGATCTCCTGCCCCAGCCGCAGCGGCGTGGCATCGGCCAGGTGCGTACGGCCGATCTTGATGATCTTGTCCCACTCGGCGGCTTTCGCTGCGAGCGATGCGGCCAGCCGCCGCAACGCCGGAATCAATCGGCGCTCGATCTCCAGCGCCACCGCAACGTGGATCGCCGTCGGAAACGTGTCGTTGGTGCTTTGGCCCATGTTGACGTGATCGTTCGGATGGATGGGCTTGGCCGCGGCCATCCGATCGCCACCGTCGAGCTCGATCGCCCGATTGGCGATCACCTCGTTGGCGTTCATGTTGCTCGAGGTGCCCGAGCCGGTCTGAAAGACGTCGATCGGAAACTGGTCGTCGAACTTGCCGGCGATGACCTCGCGGCAGGCGGACAGCAGCTTTTCAACCTGGTCGTCGGACAGGCGGTTCTTGCCCGAATGCGTCAACTTGCCCAGATCGCGATTCGCCACGGCGGCCGCGTACTTGACCAGCCCCATCGCCCGAACGAGTGCCGGCCGTAACGTCCAGCCCGAAATGGGAAAGTTCTCGACGGCCCGCTGCGTTTGGGCGCCGTAATAGGCCCGTGCGGGCACCCGCACTTCGCCCATCGAATCGCGTTCGATGCGAAACTCGCTACTCATGTTGACCCTGGCAAGAAGTTGGTCCCGGCGCAACGGGCGCTTTTCCGCGCGTATGGTAGCGAAAGCCCAGTACGGAACAAAGGTCGGAAGCCCCACGCCGCAGGCGGAAAACCGCTAGCGGCGATGCAGCGCGCAACTGCCGTCGGGACAGTCGTCGCCGACGCGGCCAAAGCGGTAACGGCGAAGGGCCACTTGCCGGTAGAGCCAGTGCCAGAGTCCCCGTGTGCCGGGCAAGTGCGCCAGGGGTGCAGCCCACCAGAGCCGCGTCAGCCGTCGGGTCAGATAGACCACGGCGTCGGCCCCCCCATGTCGGTGGCCGCGGGAATCCATGATCACCATTTCCCGCATCAGCTCGTCGTGGGTCAGGTGAGGCCACCGCCGGGCGACCTCGGGGTCGTGCAGTGAAAGGTAGGCCAGGCGGCCGGACGTGTCCCAGCGGGCCAGCCGCTGGACCTGGGCCGTGCAGATCTTGCAATGGCCGTCGTAGATCACCACGTCTGCCCCCGGTCGGGCAGCGGGGTCGGGCAGAGCCGGAGCGAAGGCCGCAGGGGCAACGTGGGACATCGAACGCCGCCAAATCGAGTGGATACTGGGCGCCCGCCGCCGAACCATAGATATCGGGGTGCGGAACTCAGTGATATTATGAATCATAGGGCCAGGGCGACGACCCGGCTTGCTTCGCCGCGCTCGTATCCTTGCCAGGGTGCGTAGCACAAGCGGGGGGAGCGGCGATTTCGCCAGGGTGGCAGCGATCGGTTTGTCCCGGGGGACGAGCGGGCATGGACATCCTCATCCGGCAGGTCCGTCGAGCACAGCGACGGCTCAACTTCCAGGTCTTTCTCCACACGCTCTCCGGGTGCTGGGCCGTGTGCCTCGTCTTCGCGGCCGTGCTTGTCGCGCTCGACAAATATGTCTCTTTGGGCCTGCTTTGGTGGGCCTGGCCAGCGCTGGCCCTCGCGGTTGGCACCGTCGCGGCAGTTGCGATCACCTGGTGGCGCCGCCGGCGGACGCTCGACGCAGCGGTCGAGATCGATCGCCGCTTCGGCCTGAAGGAGCGCGTCAGCAGTTGCCTGGCTTTGTCGGACGCGGACCGCGAAACACCTTGCGGCCGCGCCTTGATCGCCGACGCCATGGCGCGCGTCGAGCGCGTCGATGTCGACGACCGTTTTGCCGTACGGTTGAACCGCTGGAGCGCGATGCCGCTGCTGCCGGCAGCCGCGGCCGTGTTGCTGGGCTTGCTGCTGCAACCCTCGCTGGGTCGTCAGGCCGGCGCCTCGACCGTGGCCCAGGCCACGCGGCAGCAAATCAAGCGTTCGACCGAGAAGCTCAACAAGCAAATCGAAGCCCAGCGCAAGCAAGCCGAAGCGGCCGGTCTGAAAGAAATCGAAGAACTGCTCACGCAGGTCGAGCGCGGGACGGAGCAACTGTTGGCCGCACAGCCCGACGAGCGCAAAGAAGCGCTGGTCAAGCTGAACGACCTGGCGGAGAACCTCCGCAAACGCCGCGACGAGTTGGGCAGCGCCGAAGAACTCAAGAAGCAGCTCGAGCAGTTGAAGAACCTCAACCAGGGCCCGGCCGATCGCATGGCAAACGCCCTGCGGAACGGGGATTTCAAGCAGGCGCTCGAAGAACTCCGCGACCTGGAAAAAAAACTTCGCGACGGGAACCTCAAGGAAGAAGAAAAGGCCCAACTGCAGCAACAAGTCGAGCAACTGGCCGAGAAGCTGCAAAAAATGGCCGACGCCGGCCAGCAGCGGCAGCGGCAGCTCGAGCAGGAAATCGAACGGCAACGGGCCGCGGGCAACACGGAACAAGCCAACAAGCTCGAACAAGAACTCCAAAAACTGAAACAGGCCGAAGGCCAGCGTCAGCGCATGGCCCAGATGGCTGCGAAGCTGGGCCAGTGCGCAAAGTGCCTCGGCAAGGGCGATGGACCAGGCGCCTCGCAGCAGTTGTCCGAGTTGGAAAGCGAACTGTCCGAGTTGGCGCGCAACACCGATGAACTCGAAATGCTTGAAACGGCGCTCGACCAGCTCGACGCCGCCAAGGACAGCATGGGCTGCAAGAAGTGCCAGGGACGCGGCTGCGCCAAATGCCAAGGCGGCAAGGGCCAAGGCCAGGGCGAAGGCCTCGGCGAAGGACAAGGTCGGGGCGACCGACCCGAAGAGCGGACCGATACGAAGAGCTACGACTCGCAGGTCAAGCAGAAAGTTGGCCGCGGCGCGAGCGTGCTGAGCGAACTGGTCGAAGGCCCCAACGCCAAGGGCCAGGTGCTGCAGGAGATTCAATCGGAGTTCAACGAGGCCGCGGCCAGCGAGACCGATCCGTCGGTCGATCAGCCGTTGCCGCGCGATGTGCGCGACCATGCCCGCGATTACTTCGAGGGTTTGCGTGAAGGCCAACGTTAAGCGCAGCGCCCGCATCGCCACCTGGCTGTGCCTGCTGGTCGCCGTCGCGGCCGTGGCCAGGGCCCAGGCACCGGCGAAACCGCCCGCGGCCAAGCAGCCCCCCTCGAGTTCGAAAAAGCCGCCGCCGAAGGCGGCAGCGACCGACAAGCAAACGCCGGCCGCGACTGGTGCGAAGCCCAAGGTCGAGGTCGTCGAAGAGCGTGACCGGCAAGGACGGTTGCGCGTGCAGCGCTCGGTGGTCAAGCTGCCCGACGGTCGCACGGTGAATCACGGGCTCGAGGCCCGGTACTACATCACCGGCAAGCGGCAATTCGACCGCTATTACGTCAACGGGGTGCTGCACGGCCCCTGGCGCGAGTATTTCGACGACGGCAAGCCCAAGACCGTGGGGCAATTCGTCAATGGCCTGCGCGAGGGCGTTGAGCTGCGCTTCGATCGCTCCGGCCTGGCCTACATGGAAATCAACCTGTTGCATGGGCGCAAACATGGCAAATCGATCCTTCGCGCCGCCGCCGACAAGTTGGCCAAGGAAGAGACGTATGAAAACGACGTCCTGAACGGCCCGGCTCGCGACTACAACGCCGACGGCACGTTGCTGGCCGAGCGCCATTACAAGGCAGGCAAGCTCGACGGCGTCGAAACCATCTGGTGGTCACCCGAGCAGAAACGCAGCGTCGCCAACTATCGTGAAGGCAAGAAAGACGGGCGCTATCAGCAATGGAGCGCCGACGGCAAGCTCGCGATCGACTGCAACTACCAGGCAGGGAAAGTGCACGGCCATACCGTGATGTATTACGAGAGCGGCCGCAAGCGCGTCGAAGGCGATTTCGACGAGGGCCTCTACGAAGGTCTCTGGTTCGAGTATGCCGATACGGCCGCCAATCCCAAGATTGGCGAAACACCCTACAAGAAGACCGTGAAGACGGGTGTTCGAAAAACCTTCTTCGAAAACGGCCAGCTCAAGTCCGAACTGACCTTTCTCCGCGATAAGCCCCATGGCCCGTTCAAGCAGTACTACGAGTCGGGCCAGGTGCAGGCCGAGGGAGTGTTTGTGCAAGGGCAGATGGATGGCGTGATCATGTACTACTTTCCGGACGGTAAGAACTACGTCCGGCAGGAATACAAGAACGGCCAGCGCGACGGCCGGTGGATCAGTTGGAACCGCAACGGCTTCGAAGTGCGCAGGGCCGAATATCGCGCCGGTCAGTTGGTCAAAGACTCCGGACGCCGCAGCCAGACCGCCGCTGCCGGAGAAACCCCCGGCGCGCCCGCCGAAACGCCGGTCAACCCGGCCGCGGGAAGCTGAAAGCGGCCCCCGACCTTGCGGTCGATTAGCCCTTGCTGCCGACGCGCTGCGGAATCGTGAACGAGTAAAGCATCGTCACGGCACCAATCGACAGCAGGCTCCAAGGGGCCCATTCGGGTGGCACGACCTCTTTACCCCGCGCGGTCGGCGACATCCAGCTCGCCGTGGCAAAGCCCGACTGCTGCTTACCACCCTTGGGCTTCAACACGGCTTTTTCCAAGGTCAGGCTTTCGGCCCCCAGGATGACCGCCGAGATACCCAACGCCAAAAACAGCGCCCGCCACATGCTGCCGTCTCCTTGCCGATGCGGAGCCATGCCTGGCCCGGGCCCTGGACCCTCTGCGCGCAGGCACTGCTAGCATTCATCGACCTTGAGGGCCGGGTAACTTCAACCGTCCCGGCCTGTGGCGTTGCGGTCCGCTGGCTTGCCGCCCTGGCGAAGGCCGACCTATGATCGCTGCAGGCGGACCGTTGGTGCCGATTCTTCCGGAGCAGCACGAGCATGATCCGTGTGGGGATCGTTGTGGGCATATGGTTCGTGCTGGGCCTGGTGGCTGGCGGTGGGGCCGGCGCCGCCGAAAACACGGCCGCCGCCGATTTTCTTGCCAAGCAGGGCCTGGTCCGCGACGGCAACACCTGGCTCAGCCCCGTCGAAGCCAAGGTCAAAGGCTATTTCGACGCCATCCGTGAGCTGGAACGCAACGTGATCACGGCCGAAAAGGCCTTCGCCGCCGGGCTGCGCGAGAGCGAGTCGCTCAAGCAAGAGGTTGCCCAACTCGAAGCCGAGTTGCAAAAGCTCAATGAACTGCTGCAAAGCGGGACATTGAATGCGGCCCAAGGCGAACGGGTCACGGCGCAGGCCCAGCAACGGGCCGACCGGATCAATCTGCTGAAACCGCAAGTGATGGATCCAGCCGGGCTCGACGACAGCGCCATGATCAAGGCGGCCGTTAACCGCGTGAACGAAGCTCGCAACGCCCTGGCTGTGGCGCTGCTCTACCTGCGGGCACACGCGGCGGAAGTCGATGGCAGTTATGCAGCCTTGACGACGAACCAGGATGTGCAGGATGCGCTAACCGCATTGGGCGGCAAGCAGAAGCTGGGCCCGCTTAAGCGTTACGACCGCGATTTGAAGCGCCTGGACCGGCTCGATAGGCTCGTCTTTACGGAGACGGTGTTAGCCTATCGCGACAATGCCCGGCCGCGCGTGAGCGCGATCGTCAACGAACAGACGGCCGCAACGTTTACCTGGGGCGAAGAAGTGGCCATGACGTATCTGCCGCACAGTGTGGCCCTGGCCGCCGGACTGGCGATTCCGGACGATGCTCCGCGCGTCGACGTGCTGGCCGCTGGCAACCGCAAGATCGAGGCGCACAAGGTCACGCTGCCCAAGCTGCGATTTGGCCAACAGGTGCTCGAAAACATTGAAGTTGTCGTCCTGGCGCCCGACGCCGAGGACATGGGCGCAGTGCTTTCCCCGCGCTCGCTGGGCGACCGCAAAGCGGTGGTCGACACGGCAAAACTTGAATTTCGCCTGTTGCCATTCGTGGGGGACTCCGACGGCGACCGCACGCCCCCGGCACCGCGGCGGCGTGCCCCGCGCGCGGCGACTCCCTGAGTGTCTGCGAGTGACCGGGCGGGCGATTGTCGAATGCGGTCGGCAACCGGGCCGATCTTTCCCCCCATGACGGCCGTAAGGACCGTAGGACAATTGCGCGTCAAACTCGTGAAAAATTGTCGCGCCTGACGCCCGACGCGTGTCAATCTGCAACGGTCGGGCAGCCGATGCAATCAACGGGTGAGAGCCGCGGTTGTTCCAGAAATTCTGGGCTTCTATAATTGCACAGCGGATTCATCCAAGTGCTCCCACCGTGGAGTCGGCGCAGTGAGTGCGCGCAAAAAAATCCTCGTCGTGCAGGACCCTCGGCAGACCGACCAGCCTCTGGTCGATCGCCTGGGGGACGATGCCGAGGTTGTTGTCGTAGGATCGATGCTGCGGGCCCTGCACTGCTTGCAACGCGGTGACTTCGCCGGCGTGTTCGTCGATCAGGCCTATGTCAAAGAGGCCTTCGACGTCGGGCGACTGCTCCAAAACGAGCGCGTGCTCGAGGGGATGCTCGACGGCGTCGTTCTGCTCGA
This sequence comes from Pirellulales bacterium, assembly GCA_019694435.1. NCBI lineage: Bacteria > Pseudomonadati > Planctomycetota > Planctomycetia > Pirellulales > Pirellulales bacterium. The sequence goes on along the minus strand of JAIBBZ010000002.1, from coordinate 68,800 downwards.
TGTCGACAACTCGATCATCTGGGCCAATGGCCGGCTCAATGAGTGGTCGGGTCTGACCGACGTCGTGGGCAAGAACTTCTACGCCGTACTCGGGTCGCCCGAGATCATCGGGCCCGATTTCTGTCCCTTCCACACGGCCCTGGCCAACGACCGGCACGGTGCGTGGACGATCCTGCGGACGAGCGACAACCGCCACTTCCAGATTCACGCGTCGCCGATCCGCGAAGAGGGCAATCCGGCCGCCCACCTGATCGTCACCATCCGCGACGTCACGGCGCAGATTCTCGAGCAGCAAAAAATCTCGGCCATTCACCAGGCCGGCGCCAAATTGACCGAGCTCAAGCCGGAAGATTTGCAGGAGATGACGTTCGAGGAACGGATCGAGCTGCTCAAGCAGAACATCCTCGAATACACCAAGAACCTGCTCAACTTCGACGTCATCGAGATCCGCCTGCTCGACCGCAAGACCAACCGGCTCGAACCGCTGCTGGCCGTGGGCATCGAGCCCGAGGCGGCAGCCCGACCGCTACGGGCCCTCTCGACAGGCAACGGCGTGACCGGCTTTGTGGCGGCGACCAGCAAGAGTTATCTCTGCGAAGACACGACCGAGGACCCGCTGTACCTCGAAGGCTGCAAGGGGGCCAAAAGCTCGCTGACGGTCCCCCTGATGTTGCACGACCAGGTGATCGGCACGTTCAACGTCGAGAGCCCGCAGCCGCGGGCCTTTGACTATCGCGACCTGCAATTTCTCGAATTGTTTACCCGCGACCTGGCCGTGGCTCTGAACACTTTGGAATTGCTCGCCGTAGAAAAGGCCATCACGGCCCAGGAAAACGTCGAAGCGATCCACAGCGCCGTCGCGCTGCCGATCGACGTGATCCTCAACGACGCCGTCAACGTGATGGAAAAATACATCGGCCACGACACGGAGGTGGTCGAGAAGCTGCAGCGGATTTTGCGGCACGCTCGCGATATCAAGCTGAAGATCCAGAAGGTCGGCCAGTCGATGGCACCCACGCAAGCCCATCCGCAGTATGCCCAGCAACCGGCTCGACCCGAGCTGCACGGCAAGCAGATTCTGGTCGTCGATGCCGACGAATCGGTCCGCGGTGCCGCCCATGCCCTGCTGGAGCGTTGCGGTTGTACGGTCGAGACGGCCCACGACGGCGGCGAGGCCGTGAGCATGGTCCGCAATTTCCTGGCCGACGGCTGTTACGACGCGATCATCTCCGACATTCGCCTGCCGGACATGTCGGGCTACGAGTTGCTCTGCAAGCTGCACAATATCCTGGTCGACGGCGTGCCCATGATCTTGATGACGGGCTTCGGTTACGACCCGGGCCACTGCATCGTCAAGGCCCGGCAGGCGGGGCTGCAGGCGGTGCTTTACAAGCCGTTCCGCCTCGACCAATTGCTGGAAACGGTGACCAAGGTTGTGACCTCACCGCCGATCGTGGTCCGCCAATAGGCTGACAAGCCCGACACCGGCCGGCCAGCAGAGCGGTTTGCCCGTGCCGCTCGCTCCCGTGCGTTGAGAACTCGCCAGCTACAGCGAAAGTGCCCATGTTTGGCTTCACCGTCGCGCAGTGGCTGTGCATCGCCTGGGCCGCGCTGGGTCACGTCGCCCTGGCGTTCTGGATCATCAGCCAACTGCATGCCACGCCGATCCACAAATGGGTCATGCGGCTCTTCAGCGGCGTGGTCGTCGCACTCACGATCTGTCTGCCCGCGGTCTATGCGGTGCAATTCTGGTCCGCAGGCTTTGGCCCGCTCGATTGGTGGGCCGGCGCGGCGTATGAAAAACTGCTCGCCGCCTATTTTGTCTTGTGCTGCATTTTGCCGGCCGGGCCGGGCGTCGCCTGGGCCATGCGCGGGCTGTTCCGGCGACCTCCGGCCGCGCTGCGCGAAAGCAATGCCGAATTGGTCGACCTGAAGCACCGGCTCGGGGGGCACCCCGTCAGCGGCGCTTCGCAGCGCATGCTGGCCCGGATGCCGGGCAATCAAACGTTCGAGCTGGAAGTGAGCGAAAAGCACCTGCAACTCGATCGCCTGCCGCCGGAGCTCGAAGGACTTTCTATCGCGCACCTGTCCGACCTGCATTTCACCGGACGGCTCGAGCTGCCGTACTTCGACGAAATCGTCGATCAGACCAATCGCCTGCGGGCCGACCTGATTGCGGTGACCGGCGACATCGTCGATCGGCCGCATTGCATCGAGTGGCTGTCTGGAACGCTGGGCCGTCTCGAAGCGCCGCTGGGCGTGTACTTCATCCTCGGCAATCACGACCTGCGGGTCGACGCGATCGAAGTCCGGCGACGCTTGATCGAGGCCGGCTTGACTGACCTGGGCGGGCGCTGGATCGAGATGGGGACCGGGTCGGGCCGTGTATTGCTGGCCGGCAACGAGATGCCCTGGATTGTGCCCGCGGCCGACCTGAGCAATGCCCCGCTGCGGCCGACACACGGCGGGCCGACGCGCATTCTGCTCGCGCATACACCCGACCAGTTCAACTGGGCTCGGCGGCACGATTTCGACCTGATGCTGGCGGGCCACAACCACGGCGGGCAGTTTCAATTGCCTTGGGTCGGTCCGGTCGCGGCGCCGAGCCGGCATGGTGTGAAATACGCCGCCGGAACGTTCCACAAGCGGCCGACGGTGATGCACGTCAGCCGCGGCGTCTCTTCCATCCTTCCGCTACGGCTGAACTGCCGGCCCGAGATCACCCGGCTCGTGCTGCGGCAAACGACGTTCGACCGCGCCCAGCGCGGACGTCAGCGGCCGATTCATTCGGCCCGCGCCTGACGGCACGAGCACTATCTTTTTTTCTCTTGGGCCGCTTACTGGCCGGCTTGCGGCGCGGTGGTCGCCGCGGCGGCGGCTCCGGCCCGGGGCTCTTCGCCGGGGTGATAGGTGCGAACCGCGCCGGCCACGACGTCGTCCCAGTAGAACAACTGCGGCTTGTATTTCTGTTGGGAGACGAGTTGTTCGGCCTGATCAAAGAAATGCGGCGACTGCGGATCGCCGCTGGCGCCGAATTGCAGTTGCGAGCCGCCGACGACCCGGTCGCCAAATTCGATCGTGGCGACATAGCTGTTGCCGACTACGGCATAGCGCTTCTTGATCGACTTGACCAGCGGGATTTCGATCGGCGGCGTGAAGTACATGTTGAACACGACCCCCATCGGGCCGTTGAGGCCGGCGCTCGGTACGCTGGGCCGTTTGTCATCGAACGGGATCTGGAACAGGTCGGCCACGTCGGCGTGGCGCTGCATGCGAAACACGTCGCCGTAGGCCACTTGCCAATTGCCGTAGGTCGATTGCAGCTTCTCCGCCGCCGTGACCAGGGCCTCGAACCGCTTGGCGGGCTCATCGATGTACTTCTGCAGCATGTTTTCAGAGCGGAACAACTCGCCGTAGAGCACTTCGTACCAGGCCACGCACAGCGTCGCGGCGGTCGAGTCGAGCCGGCACACGCAGTCCCAGCCTTGCAGATGCTCGAAATAGGGCGCGGCCTTTTTGGCCAGCTCCGGATGGCTCTGTTTCACCTCTTCGAGCAGCCGTGCCAGCTTGGGGATTTCCGTCAGGGCCCAATACATGGTCGTGTCGAGCGACAGCCGCTGCCAATCGGCCAACGTCACGTCGTGCGTCTCGCGCAGGTGCATCCGGGAGATTTTCGCACGCCGCTTGTCGTCGTACTTTTCGCCTACCATGTAGCTGGGGAAGTCACCGATATACGGGTTGCCGTCGTCGGTCACAGTGAAGGGGCTCTGGTTGCAGTTCTGCAGGAAATGCGACGGCGGATTGAACACCTGCGGCAGCTCGTCCAGGCCGTGAATGCCCTGCCATTCGGTGCGCGGGTCGCTGCCGTCGACCGGTTGGGTCCAATCGAAGCTCGGATCGCGCCGGGGTACGATGCCCTGGTAGAGGTAGAAAATGTTGCCGTCGCGATCGGCGTAAACAGTGTTGAACTGGTGGAAGTCTTGCATGGCCACGGCTTGACGCCATTCGCTGAAGTTCTTCGCGCGGACCATGTACATGTTCTGCCGGCCGGCCATCGCGTCGTAGAACTTGCCGATATTCGCCGCCAGGTACAGGCCGTCGGCTTCCTGCTTGACGATCGGGCCGTGGTGCGTCTTGCGGAAGGTGACCTGCTTGTCGATCGTGCCGGAACCGCGTTTGACCTTGATCGTGTCGGTCCATTCGACGGCCGCGCGGTAGCCGTCGCCATAGCGATAGTTGAGCGGGTGCGCCGGATCGTCGAATTTCTCGCGCCACACGCTGCCCAGGCGCGGCTGGTTCACCGTGTAGGACCAGCCGAGATACTCGTTGTGGCCGATCGTCGGCAAGGGGCTGCCGAAGAACGTCGCCCCGGTGAAATTCCAGCCTTCGCCGCTGCGCAGGTGCGCCTCGTAGAACTGGCCATAGCCGTAAAAGGGCTGATGCGGGTTGCAAAACAGCATCGCCTTCTTCGACTTCGTGCGTTCGGGACCAATCGCCCAGGCGTTTGAGCCCTGGGCATACTCGGTGGGAATCTTGTCACGGGCTGCGCCCACCTTGCTCCAATTCATTTCGAGCACGACCATCCGCGCAAACGCCAACAAATACCACGGCTCGAACTGATGCAGCACCCGGACCTTCGTCTCAGGGTGCTTGGCCAGGTAATAGTTGATCCCGGCGACGAAGGCCTCGCTGATGCTCTGCATCTTGGGCTCGAGCTTGGCGAAGTCCTCGCGCGAGCGCTGGGGGACCTCGAACAGTCGATTGAGCAGGTCGCTTTCCAGGCCCTTGGACCCATGCGCCTCGGCATAGCGTCCCAACCCCAGCAGGTACGAATCTTCGAGTTGCCAGAAGTAGTCTTCGGCCTGGCAGTAACCAAAGCCGAAGCAGACGCTTTCGTCGGTGGGCCCGTCGATGTGCGGCATGCCCCACTGGTCGCGGTAGATCGTCGTGCTGGCGGCCAGCTGCTCGGGATCGATCGGCGAGCCTTGCTCGGCCGCGGGGGCCAGCGGACACACCAGCAACACGACGAACAGGCCACAAGCGACACGCGCACAGAGCGATGGCATGAAAGACACCTTCCCCAGCAAGAACAGCCCCGGAACACTTCCCCCGACTGCAGCGAATCGCCATCGTAACCCTGCGAAAAAGCACGTGGCAAGCTAGCAGCCGGCAGAATCGACCTCGACGCCTGCGCCGCGGTACGGATATCGTCATCGACCCAACCGCCGGCCTGGGCCGAAGGGGGTGAGGGTGATGCGTCCGTGGAATCGTCGGCAACCGCGACTCGCAGCGGTGGGCCTTTACCTATGCAGTGCGCTGGCGTTGGCCGGTGCCGAACCGGCCCAGGGCCAGGCCCTGCCCAGCGCGCCCTTTTCGCGCGAGGAGCTATCGGCCCGGGCCGAAGCCCTGGCGGCCAGCTCGAATCTCGAGGCCGGCGACCGCACGACGGGGGCCGAGCTGTACGAGCAGGCCGGCGCTGCCCTCGAAGCCGGCGAGAACCATGCCCGGCGCGCGGCCGAGTTCCAGCGCCGGCGCCAGGCGCTCACCGCGCAGCTCGAAGCGGTGCGATCGAAGCTCAGCGTGCCCGAGGCGCCGCTGCCGCTCGATCTGCCGGCCGAAGCGGAGCTTTCCACTTGTCTCGAACGATTGGCGACGGCGACCGATGAACTGGACACCGCGCGTCAGGCGCTGGCCGAGGCGCAAGACGAACCCAGCCGGCGCGCCGAGCGTCGCGGGGCGCTGGCCCGATCGTTGTCGGCGCTGCGCCAGGAGCTGGAGTTGATCGACGGCTCGGACGAGCAGCCGCAGTCGACGGCCACGGCCGCGGCGGCTGCCGCCCCGGCGGTCCAGCAGGCGCTCGACGACCTGGCCGCCGCGCATCGCCGCGAAGTCGCCGCCGAGCTGGCCGGCGGCGAGGCCGAACTCGCCTGGTACGACGCGTCGGTCGAACTGCTGCCGCTCGATCGCGACCTCGCAGCGCGGCAAGTCTCGCAATTGGAAAAGCTCGTCGCCGCGCTGCAAGAACAGGCCAATGCGCGCCGCGCGGCCGATGCGCAGCGGCAAGAACAGCTCGCCCGGAGGCTGGCCGCGCATACCAACCCGATCGTGAAGGCCCAGGCCGAGCAGAACCATCAGTTGGCCGTCGAGCGCCAGCGCGTCGCCGAACTGATCGAAGAGTTGCACAACGAGCTGGACCGTACCACCAAGCGATTAACCAGCCTGCGACACGATTACAAGCGCACGGCTACCCGAGTCGAAGAGGCGGGCCTGTCGAACGCGGTCGGCACCTTGTTGCGGCGGCAATGCTCGTCGCTGCCCAACGTGCGCAAGTACCGCCAGAAGCGCCGCCTGCGCCAGGCCGAGCTGGCCGAGCTGCAATTGCACCGCTTCGAGCTCGAAGACCAGCGCGAACCGCTCGCCGAAATCGACACCCTGGCTGCCGACATTCTCAAACAACATGGCGACTTCCCCGTCGACCGCAGCACCTGGATTCTGCGCGACACGATCCGGGCCTCGTTGGAAACGCGGCGCGAGGTGCTCGACGCGTTGCTGGTCGACACCGACAGCCTGCACCGCCTGCTCGTCGATCTCGACACGGTGCAAGGCGAACTGATCGACCAGACGCTCACAAGCCGGGCCTACATCGACGAACGCGTATTGTGGATCCGCAGCCTGCCGTGGATTTCCTGGCGGGACGGGCCCGGGCTGGCCAAGGCGAGCCGCGAACTGGTCCGTCCGGCGTCGTGGCAGCTCGTCGTCGACTGGCTGCGCGCCGACATCGACAAGCATCGCAGCGTCTGGGTCCTGGCGGCGGCCTTGGTGATTCTCGCGTTACTGTTCCATCGATATCTGCGCCGCCGCTTGCGGCTGCACGGCGAGACGGCGGCTGGTCCCTATTGCGAGTCGTTCGCGCCGACGGCGCGGGCCGCGCTGCTCACGCTGCTGCTGGCCGGGCTTGGTCCCGGCGTGCTGGTGTTTCTCTCCTGGCGTCTGACGGCCACCTGGCCGGGCGAGGCCTTCGTGCGCGGCGTGGCCGCGGGACTGCAGACCGCGGCGATCCACTATTTCCTGGCCGAGTTGGTACTCAAGATCTGCCGGCCCTGGGGCCTGGCCGAGTCGCACTTCGGTTGGCCGCGCGCCGATCTGAGCCTGTTGCGCCGCAACTTGCGGTGGCTCGCGGCGGTCGTCGTACCAGTCAGCTTTGTCGTTACCCTGCAGGAAATCGTGGTCGACGAGCCGGGCATGGCACCCTTGGGCCGGCTCGTCTTCGTGGTCGGCCTGCTGGCCCTGGCCGCGTTTGCCGTACGCACGCTGCACCCAACGCGCGGCGTGCCGCGAACTTTCTTGAACAGCGATTCGGGCCGGTGGCTGCAGCGCGGGCGTTGGTTCTGGTATTCGGCACTGGTAGGTGCGCCGCTGGTCTTGGCCGTGATGGCCTTGGGCGGATATTACTTCACCGCGCTGAAGCTCGCCGAACGGATGCTCTTGTCGATGGCGCTGTTGGTGGGCGTGGCGCTCGCCTGCGGGCTGCTGTGGCGCTGGCTGTTGCTGGCGCGGCGCAGTCTCGCGATCAAGCAGGCCCGCGCCCGGCGCGCTGCGCTGGCCAGCGAGACCAAAGAGAGCGGCGAGGCACCGCTCGAGGTGTCGCGCGTCGACCTCTCGACGATCAACGCCCAGTCGCAGCAATTGCTCCGCGCGTTGATGGCCGTCGCCACGGTCTTTGGACTGTGGGCCGTGTGGGTCGAAGTGCTCCCGGCGCTCGGCATGCTCAATGGCATCGCGCTCTGGGCCCGCGGCACCGAGAACCCGATCACCCTGGCGCACCTGCTGGTGGCGCTGATCTTCGGCGGGCTCACGGCCGTGGCCTATCGCAATGTGCCCGGCCTGTTGGAAATCAGCCTGTTGCAACGGCTGCCGCTCGACACCGGCACGCGCTATGCCATCACCAGCGTTGCCCGATACCTGATCGCCGTCGTCGGCCTGGTCGCCGCATTCGAAGAAGTGGGCATCGGCTGGTCGAAGGTCCAATGGCTCATCGCCGCGATGAGCGTGGGCCTGGGGTTCGGCCTGCAGGAGATTTTCGCCAACTTTGTTTCCGGGCTGATCATCCTGTTCGAACGGCCCGTCCGGGTCGGCGACATCGTCAACGTGGGCGATCTGACGGGCCGGGTCACGCAAATCCGCATGCGGGCCACGACGCTGCTCAACGGCGACCGCAAAGAGTTGGTGATTCCGAACAAGGCCTTCATCACCGACCGGCTGGTCAACTGGACGCTGAGCGACACGCTGATCCAATTGGCGATCTCGCTGGAGGTTTCGGCCGACAGCGAGCCGGTGGAAGTCGAACGGCTGCTGCGGTCGATTGCCCAGGCCCATCCGCTCGTGCTGGCCGAGCCGCCGCTGTCGGTCACGTTCGAGCGGATCGGCGATGGGACCTACAGCTTTGTGCTGCGCGTGTGCGTGGCGACGCCCGACCATCTCGGCGGCGTGCAGCACGATCTCAACCTGGCGATCCAGCGCGAATTCCACAGGCATCGGATCGACCTCGGCAAACAGCAGCGCGATTTGCACGTCCGGCTCGTCGATGGCCAATGGGTACCCCTGCAAGAACACGCTCCCGCTGCGCGGCCAGCAGCCTGAACTCAGACCGCCAGGGCAACGCCCGGGGTTAGACCAAAGTCCCCTCCGCGATGCTCTGATCTCGATACAATAAAGCACGAGCCGGGCCGAACCTTCGTGCCCGGGTTGCGTACAGATTATCCTGGCCCGGGCGGTCGTGGCATGAGTCGGCCGGGTCGCGCAGGGGGAGTTCGTCGTTCGTGAGCAGCCCAGGGAAAAAAAGCCTCAGCGGTCATTTTCTGGTCGCCGCACCCGAGCTGGCCGACCCGAATTTTCGCCAGGCGGTCGTCTTGCTGGTCGAACATTCGGCACAGGGGGCGCTGGGCCTGGTGCTCAACCGGTGTACGAATGTGCCGGTCAAGCAGGGCTGGGCCCAAGTGAGCGACAAGCCCTGCAGCACGGAAGAGCACCTCTACGTCGGCGGGCCCTGCGAAGGCATGCTGATGTGCGTGCACTGCAACGCCGAATGCTCGGAGGTCGAGGTGGTGCCCGACGTGCACTTTAGCGCCCAGCCGGAGCATATCGAGCATCTTGTCGATCAGACCTCGGGGCCCATGCGGTTTTTCGTCGGCTACTCCGGCTGGGGCGCCGGCCAACTCGAGGCCGAGCTGGCCCAGGACAGTTGGCTCGTGCTGCCCGCCTCGGCCGAGATCGTGTTTGCCGTCGAGCGCGATCTTTGGGCCAGGCTCCGCGGTCAGGCCACGGCCAACGATCTGCTCCGGGCCATGAAGGTGGCCGTCCGGCCGGAAGACCCTTCGCTGAACTGATTCATGACGGCGACCGTTGGCGCTAGGATCGTCTCGCCGGCGCGAACGCAACCTACGACGACCGCCGCGTGGTGATCGCCAACTCGCGATTCGAGCCTGCGTTGGAACAATCCCGGCGTAGTGCCCGTCAAATCAACTCGGCAATCGGGTCGCCCGAGTGCAGGATCGGCACCGGGCGGCCGGTGAAATCGATGAAGTGCCGGTCGTAGTCGATGCCCAGGTGGCGATAGACCGTCGCCATCAGGTCTTGCGGCGAAAGCGGGCGTTCGGCTGGGTACTCGCCCTTGGAATTGGTCGCCCCGACGACCTGTCCCATCCGCAAGCCGCCGCCGGCGACGAGAGCGCATTGGGCCTGCGGCCAGTGATCGCGCCCTTGATAGCCCAGGTAGTTCACGACCCGGGGCGTGCGGCCGAATTCGCCCAGCGCCAAGACCATCACCCGGCGATCGAGTCCCCGGGCTGCCAGGTCCTCGATCAGCGCCGACACGGCCTGGTCCATGAACGGGGCCCGATAGCGCATGGCCGCGGCCATGTCCCAATCGAGACTCGCTCCGGCGTGGTCGTCCCAACTGAAGTACTTGTCCGAAAGCGTCGGCGCCAGGGCATCGACGGTAATGACCGACGTACCTGCCTCGGCCAGACGCCGGGCCAACAGGCAGGCCTGGCCCCACAGGTGCCGCCCGTAACGCTCGCGCAGCGCGTCGGGCTCGTGCGACAAGTCGAAGGCCTCGATCACGCCGGGATGCGTGAGCAAATCAAGCGCGCGGTCGCGAAACTCGTCCGTACCGCGCAGGCTGCCGTGCAGGTCGAGATCGCGCCGCAGCCGGTCGAACGAGGCGTGCAAGCCGCGCCGATCGCCGAGCCGCGAACCGTTCACCCCGGCGGGCAGGGTCAGATTGGGCGGCGCATAGGTCTTCGCCGAAGGATCGCCGACGGCAAAGGCCGCATGCGCCGCACCGAGGTAAACCGTCTGCGTCATGAACGGTTGGCGCGGGATGCCCACGTATTGCGGGAGGCCGTCGGCTCGGGTGCCGCGTTCGTGGCTGGCGACCATGCCGAAATCGGGATGCTCGCTCTTGGCCTGCGAGGTGAGATCGATCTTGGCGGGAGTCTTGCCGGTGAGAATCTCGATCGACCCGTCGTTATGGGCCGTCATCTCGTGGTGCAACGAGCGCACGACCGAGAGCCGATCGGCCACCGAGGCCAAGCGCGGCCAGACCTCGGCAAAGTGCAGGCCCGGCACGCGCGTGCGAATGGCCCCCAGCGGGCCGCGATATTCGCTCGGTGCGTCCGGCTTCGGGTCGAACGTCTCGTGCTGGCCGGGACCGCCCCACATCCAGAACAGGATCACCGACGTATCGGCCGAAGCGTTGCCCGAGGCCGCCCGCGCAGCCAGCACCTGGGGCAGCGTCAGTCCACCGAGCGCCAAGGCGCCGGCACGCAGGAATTCGCGTCGCGGCAGTGGTCCGCTGCACGACCGCCTTGCCATGGCCGGTTCCTCAAGCGGCTGAACTCGCCGGATTGCCCAAGGTCAAGCAAGCTTCTGGAGATTACGAAGAATCGTAATCCATCCCGGACGGCGGATGCAAATGGCCCCGTAGCGTCTTTGCAGGCACATGGGCGCAGCGACCGGGTGCGCACGCCTGCACCCGGTCGTCTGCCGGCGGAATCCGAAAATCGCCGAACTCGCATGCTTCCCTGCTGGCGGACTACGCCGATTGTCAGCACCGCCTCATTGGCCGCCGCCACATGCCTCCGGCCAGCAGTGCGACGCACGCCCCGGCGACGAGCGACAGCGAAGTCGGCTCCGGCACCGCCGAGACGATTTCGACGTTCCAGTTGTCGATCGCCAGGTTCATCAAGCCATTAAAGGTGCCGGTGTCCCAAAGGTAACCGAACTGCATTGGCGCGCCGCTCGCCGAGAAATCGGCGCCGGGAAAATCGGTCGCCGCAAGCACGAAGTTCTCCGAGACCCACGTGAAATAGATGGCTTGGAGCGTGCTGCCGGCGGAATAGACATTACCGTTTTGCCACACGGCCGGGGCCAAGAGCGAGGTAACTTCTTGTTGACCGCGGCGCCAGTCGTAGGACCAGTTGATATGGTCGATGGCGCCCAGCAGGCTGGGGTCGTAAGCCGTCGCGTGAAACGTCGCCATCGTGTACGCGGGTTCGGTGCGTCCGTCTGCCACGCCGATGGTATGCAATCGCGACGGTGTGGGGTTGCCAGACACTCCATCCTGGCCATTGCTGCTACCGAAGTTGTCGCCTCCTTCGATCGTCAGCGTCCAATCGGAGTCGTTGAAGACCGAGTCGGCAATGATCAAATCGGCCCGGGCGCATCGGTGCAGGACGGCTGCTGCGATCAGTATCAGACAGACGAGCGATATGCCTCGGGCGATACTCCCGGGCAGGCGGATCGATTCGCAGTTCATTGGCGTACTCCTCTGGAGGAAGACGTAGGGTGAAGTCAGACATCGAAACAAGACTGTGCAAGCGACGAGCGCAGATCGCTGGTGGACTAAGGCGCAAGGCCTGGGTCGCGCAGCTCACGCGCCTCGGGCAGCTCGATCCGTACCGTTTCCAGTTCACTAACAACCGGTAGCCGTTGCCGGTTGCGATTGTGAAACACCACATGGTTCTCACCCGGCGACGAAATCGCCACCGCAGTGAGCACCGCTTCGGCACGGCCGTCGGTGGTGCGCACGCGGAACATCTGGCCTGCGTGCGAATCGACGATCTCGAAGTCGATCTCGTCGCCGACACGCAATTCAAAGGGCGCCGACTGGTAATTGGCCTGGCAATCGCCATGGCCCAGGATGGCAATGAAGTTCTTCCCCGGCCCGGACACGATGCCAAACTCCAAACCGCGGTGACAGTGTCCGTATTCTCCGGTGGGAACCGCATCGCTGCGCGTGACGACCGAGAGCACGTCCTTGGCGGTGCCCAACCGCCAGCGGCCGCTTATCCGTACGCCCCCGGCGTAGGGATCGAACTCTTCGCGCGTCACGAGGTAGCCGCGATCGCAAAGCATCGCACGCCCCTTCTCGACCGTGATGCGCGGCGCACCGGGAAGTCCGGCGGTGACGACCGACCAGCGATCGACGTCCAACGCATCATCCAGAAAATCGTCCTGAAAAACGGTCTTCCAATGGGGTATGGCGGCAGCGACGCCCGCGAGAAGTTCAGCCTGTCGCGGCTGAGGCACGAAGCGGAGCACTTCCCATTCCGCGTTCCTGCCCGCGCCGAGCCGCACCGCGCGGCTGGCTTTGACGCGTTGCTTCTGCGCAGCGCTGGATTGCAGCGGCGCCACTTCAACCTCGCCTTCGTAAACCTGGACGTCGGTCTGCCCTCCGTCGGCGACACGCACGCCAAATCGCGTACCGAGATCCACGGTCCGCGCCACGGCGCTGTCGATGGTAAAACCAATCGCCGCCCGAGGTACCGCCAGATTGACCTCACCCCGGTTGACGATCATTCGATCGGCGGCGGCGATTTCGACTTCCGCCGGCCCCTCGATGAGCGCCAGCGATCCGCCGCGAAACAACAAGATCAACCGTCCACCGGCAACCAACAGCCGACCCAAACCCAACTTTCGATAAGCCGCCACGGGCCCTGGCTCGGCGACGAGCTGCGCGGTGCTCGCCGGCATCACTGTCGCCAGGGGTTCCTCTTCGGGTCTTGCGACAGATCGCGGGGCGGGCCGAACCACGACCTGCGGTGCGGACGGCTTCAGATCGGCAGAGCGCACGGCCCAGGAAAGGACGGCCAGGGCCACGAGCAACAGCCCACAGCTCAACATTGCGCCCCACTGCCCCCTTGGCGGCCAAACCGCGTCGGGCAATTGCAAGGGGAGCGGCTCGCGACGGTGAGCCGGTGGAGGGTCCTGACCCGGAGCCACTGCCGCGTGGGCGTCGCCTGCCGGCGCAGCGGCCAGGTAATGGCGCAGGCCGGCGTTGAGCTGTACGAACCGCACGTAATAGGTGCAGCACGCCGGCGAGTTGCAAACCAATTCCTCAAGCCGAGCCAGTTCGGGACGCGACAATTCGCGATCCGCCAGGGCTCCGACCAGTTCGGCACATTCACGCACCAGCGCGTCATCGGCGTTCATGGTGCGGTCTCCACGGCAACCCGCCGTTCGATGCATGTCAACAGCGACTGACGAATGCGCGTCAAGGCCTTGTAGATGGCGAAGACCGTTCGCTGTCGCTGCGCAGCCAAAGTCTGCACATCGACGTTTGCTTCGTATCGCGCCTGCAGCAGCCGGCGATCGGCGTCGGGCAGTTGCTGCAGACATTGGGCGAGGGCCTGCCGGCGAAGATCCCAATGCGGTGCCTGGCGCTGAACCTCGGCCTCGACGACCGACAAGAAGGAGTCGCCCACGAGCAGGGCCTCCCGGCCGCGGCGCTGGCGATGCTTCAACACCTTGAACCGCGCGACGGTGCTGGCCCAGCGAAAGAAGTCGGTCCCCGGCTCGAACTGCGCGAATTTCTGCCACAGCACCGTACAGGTCTCTTGGTACACATCGTCGGCCGCGGCAAAATCGGGCAACAGCGCCAGGATGTACCCGTAGATTCGGTGCTGGTTCTGCACGAGCAACCGCACGAAGTCGGTGCGTTCGTCCATCACGGTCACCGATTCCATGGCCAATCTCCGCTCAACCCCGGCGGCGGTTGACGATGCGGGAGAACTTCCGCGGCGCCGCTGCAGGTTAATCCCCGCGGCCGGGGAAAATTGGAACACGATTCTCGCGGAAAGGCATTGCTCGCTTACCCCCCCTCGTGGTTAAACTGTCGCACGACCTGTCTTGCCTTCGTCCGCCGGTCCCGGTTCGTTCCGTAGAAGTCCGCGCATGGCCACCGACCCAACTCCTGACGAGGCGCCACGGCTGGTTTCGCTCGATGCCTATCGCGGTTTCGTGATGCTGGCGATGGTTTCGGGCGGATTGGCGCTGACCGACGTCGCCGAGCAGTTTCCCGATAGCCCCGTCTGGAAAACCGTCGCCTATCAACTCGAGCACGTCGAGTGGACCGGCTGCGCGGCGTGGGACCTGATCCAGCCTTCGTTCATGTTCATCGTCGGCGTGGCCATGCCCTATTCGTTCGCGGCCCGCAAGGCGCGCGGCGACTCGACGAGCGCCATCGGCGGGCACGTCATCTGGCGGGCACTGCTGCTGACGTCGCTGGGCGTATTCCTCCGTTCGAACGGTCACGCGCAGACCAACTTCACCTACGAGGACGTCGCGTCGCAGATCGGCCTGGGATACGCGCTCGTCTATCTCACCCTGGGCCAGGGCTGGCGCGTGCAGTTGGCCGCCACGGCGGCAACGCTATTCGGCTATTGGGCGCTATTCGCGGCGTGGCCGGTGCCGCCGGCCGATTTCAACGCCGCGGCCGAGCACATCCCAGCCGATTGGCAACAACTGACCGGCTTTGCCGCGCATTGGAACAAGCACGTCAACCCGGCCGGCTATTTCGATCGCTGGTTTCTCAATCTATTTCCGCGACCCGAGAAGTTTTACGCCAACGGCGGCGGCTACCAGACGCTCAATTTCGTGCCCGCGATGGGCACGATGACGTTCGGCATCATGGCGGGCGAAATGCTCCGCGGACCGCGAACGCTGTTGAGCAAGGTGGGCATGTTGGTTGGCTGTGGGCTGCTGTGCCTGGCCGTGGGAATGGCGATCGACGGCTACATCTGGCCGCGCGTCGAATGGACCTGGTCCGTGGCACCGATCGTCAAACGGATCTGGACGCCGAGCTGGGCCGTATTCAGCACCGGCTGGACGCTGCTGACGTTGGCCGCGTTCGTGCTCGTGATCGATGTCTGGCGACTGCGGGCCTGGGCCTATCCGCTGATTGTCGTGGGCATGAACTCGCTCGCCATGTACGTGATGAGCTGGCTGTTCAAGCCCTGGGTCAAGAAGACCATGCACACGCACCTGGGCGATGAAATCTTCTCGGGCACTTATGGCCCGGTGGTCGAATCGGGCCTGGCACTGCTGGTGCTCTGGCTGGTGTGCTGGTGGATGTATCGCCGCAAGGTGTTTTTGCGGATCTGACGCCGCACCACGGCCATCGCTGCCCGGAATCAAGACGCTTCGTCGTCGTTGAGCGCTTCGCGGATGATCGAGTCGAGGTTGAAGCTGCCCTCGGCGATGGCGTCGAGCACCGAGTCGCGCACGATCCGGCGATCGTATTCGGCGACCTTCTCCATGATCTTGATGATCTGCGGTGCGGTGTATCCCTGCTCAGTCAGGTGGGCGACGATTTCGGCGTGATGCTTGGAGCTGGTCATGGTGCGGTAGATTCTCGCGGGGTGCGGGGAGCGCAAGGCGGCGCTTGGCTCTCCATTATCTCACCAATTCGAGCGTGCACCACAAGCTGGGGTCTTCCATGTAGGGCAGCGCGCCAGGGCAGCAAAACGTCTGCTCGCCCAGTTCGCTATCGCGCACGGCATAGGTGAACCCCAGCTTCGGATGCTCGGTCGCGTCGAATCCCGTCAACGCGGCGGCCGGCACGAACGCCTCGACGCTGTAGCCGTTCGCCTTGACCGACCCGCGCAGCTTCACCACGTCGTAGGCCAGCGGTTTGGGCAATTCGCGGGCTCGATTGATGGCCAGCAGCGCAGCCACCGGGTCCATCAACCGACCGCCGCCGCCTGCCGGCAACAGCGCCAGCCAATGGCAAAAACGCGTGGCGCGGTGGGTATTATGTGTATCGCGCGTGTCGATCCAGACATGCAGCCCGTCGCTGTCGGCCGGCTTCGATTCGCGGCACCAGGGTGTGCGCGTCTTGCCAGTGACGACGGCGCTGAACGCCAGGCCCGACTCGTTCCACGCCATGCGGACGTCAGCAAACTCGGAGCGCCCCTCGAGTTCGCCGAGATTCGGCAGCCGAAACTCGGGACCCAATTCGGCGCCCTTGGCCGACCAGAGCGTGGCTTTTCTCGAACACGGCAGCTCGAAGCGGAACAGGGCCCGCGCCGGAAGCAGCGCCTCACCTTCGCTCATCGCAACTTCTCCGTCTCGATTTCAGGTCGGCGGCCCTGCGCATCACGCGAGCGCCTTGCCGTTCTTCAAACTGGCCAGGTGTTCCTGGAGGAAGGCCCGCAGGTTTCCGCGCTGCAAGTCGTCCGGCTCGATCAGGCGCAGCTTGACCAGGTCCTTGCCGCTGCGGTCGGGCTGTACTTCGCGCTCGGCCCCGAGATCGGCGATCCGCCCCAAGGCCACGAGATTCCTCGGACCGCGGAGCTCGAGGTCGATGCCTGCCACGCGCTTGGTGTGGATCGTCGCCCAAGGGTCGGGCTGCTGCGGCACGAGCAAGTGCACGACCTGCTGCTGGTTCCAGAGGAATTGCCCCTGCGGCGCGACCTCGGCAAGCATTTCGCACAACTCTTCGAGCGTCTCGGTTTTCCAGCGCACCGTCTTGCCGGGCGGAAATCCGCGGCGGGCAAAGTGCCATTTTTGCCCCAGGACCTTCCAGGGCATGATGTCCTCGGGCCGTTGCGATTTGCGCTCGGTGAACTTCTCGAAGCCGGCGATCGCCGCCGCGAGAAATTCCCAGAAGGCCGGCTTGTCGATCTCTTCCCAGGAATGCACCTGGAGCTGGACTTCCTGCCAGGGGCCGCGCAACTGCTTGCACTTGACCCGCGGTTCGTTGCCGTAGATCGGCAGCTCGGGCAGTTCGTTGAGCGGCTTGAGATCGAGCGCCTCGACGAGCTTGTCGCGCTGAAACGTCCGCTTAGCGGTGCGGAACTTGAGCGTGAGCAGCCACTCGTGCCCCGTCGAGGCGTGGAAGAACCAGCCGTCGGCCTTGCGCTCGGCCGAGATCTCGACGATCGTCCGGTTGTCGTAGTTCGTCTCGCTGAAGGCGCCGGATTCTTGAATCTTGTCGATGATCGCGGCCAGGATCTTTCCGTCCCAACGGCAAGGCACGCCGTTGCGGCCCACGCGCTCTTGCGTGTGCCAGCGGCGGCCGTCGATCTGCCAGGGCATCTTCGCATCCTGGCCGACCTCGGCCAGCTCGAGGTCGTCGACGCGCGGCGATTGTTCCGCGTGCGGATCGTACTTGGGCCGCTCGGCGTGGGGCCCCGCCTCGAGCACCTCGGCGAGCATCTCGCCGGTATAGGAACGCTGCTGCGTCACCCCGGCCAACGACTTTTGCTTGGCACGCGACGGTTTGCCCGTCGCCCGGCCGGCGGCCGTCCCGGCGTGGTTGCGTGCCTGCGCGACGACGTCTTCGGGCGTCCCTTGGGCGACGATCCAGCCGCCTCCGTCGCCGGCCTCGGGCCCCAGGTCGATGAGCCAGTCGGCCGTCTTGATCACGTCGAGATTGTGCTCGATCACGACAACCGTGTTGCCCAGGTCGACCAGCCGGTTGAGCACGTCGAGCAGTTTGACCAGGTCGTCGAAGTGCAGGCCGGTCGTCGGCTCGTCGAGGACGTACAACGTCTGGCCCGTGTCGGGACGAGCCAATTCGGCGGCAAGCTTGACGCGCTGAGCCTCGCCGCCTGAAAGCGTGGGGGCCGGCTGACCGAGCGTCAGGTAATCGAGGCCCACGTCGCACAGCGTTTGCAGAATCCGGCGAATCGCCGGAATGTTGCCCAGCAAATCGAGCGCCTCGCGGCACGACATTTCCAAGACGTCGGCAATTGACTGGCCCTTGTAGCGCACGGCCAGCGTTTCGGGGTTGTACCGCTTGCCCCGGCAGGTGTCGCATTCGACCCACACGTCGGGCAGAAAGTGCATCTCGATGCGCTTCTGCCCGTTCCCCTCGCAGACCTCGCAGCGCCCGCCCGGCACGTTGAAACTGAACCGCCGCGGAGTGAAGCCGCGCAGCTTGGCCTCGGGCACCTGGGCAAACAACTGGCGAATCAAATCGAACGTGCCCGTGTAGGTGGCCGGGTTCGAGGTGGGCGTGTTACCCAGCGCCTGCTGATCGACGCGAATGACCTTGTTGATGCGCTCGACGCCGCGAATCGCGTCGTGCGCGCCCGGCGTGATACGGGCACGGTGCAGCACCTTGGCCAGGCTCGAATACATCACGTCGTCGACCAGCGAGCTCTTGCCCGAGCCGCTGACGCCGGTAATCGCCGTGAACGCGCCTAACGGGATGCGCAGGTCGGCGCCGCGCAGATTGTGATGCCGGGCACCAAGCACCTCGAGCCACCCGCTGCCGGGCGGCACGAACGGCGCTGGCCCGGCCGGCGATTTGCCCTTGGTCCTTTTCGCGGCCTGCTTGGCGCCGTTGGTTGGCGGCTCGGCCACGGTCTCGGCCAACGGCCGCATCCGACGATTGCTCGGCACGGCGATGGACTTCTTGCCCGAGAGATAGGGGCCCGTGACCGAGCTGCGGCTGCGCGAGACATCCTGCGGCGTGCCCGAGGCGACAATCTGGCCCCCCAGGCGGCCCGCTCCGGGGCCAAAATCGAGCAGACGGTCGGCCGTGGCGATCACCTCGCGGTCGTGCTCGACCAGGAGCAATGTATTTCCCAAATCGCGCAGCCGGGTGAGCGCGCGAATCAGGCGGCGGTTGTCGCGCGGGTGCAGGCCGATGGTCGGTTCGTCGAGCACGTAGAGCACGCCGGTCAGGCCGCTGCCCACCTGGCTGGCCAGTCGAATGCGCTGCGCCTCGCCACCGGAGAGCGTGGCCGCGGGGCGCGAGAGCGTCAGGTAATCGAGCCCCACGTCGACGAGGAATTCGAGGCGGCCGCGGATTTCGCGCAGCAACTCGCCGGCGACCTTTTGTTGGGAGCCGGACAGCCGCCAGGCCTCGATCTTCTTCGACAGCACATCGAGCGGCAGCCGGCACAAGCCGTCGAGCGTGTAATCCTGGAACCGCACCGCGGCGGCATCGTCGCGCAACCGGCTGCCCGCGCAGGTTGAGCACTCGACTTCGTCGACGAACTGATCGAGCCTACCGCGCAGCGAAGGCGACAACCGCGCGGCCTCGTCGAGCGCGGGATAGAGCCCCTTGTATTGAAAGCGAAACCAGGGGCGAGCCGCGTCGTCGGTCGCTTTGGTGCCTGGCCGGGTTATGGCAATCCAATCGTCTCCGCAGCCGTGCATCACGATCCGCCGTGAGCGGGCATCGAGCTGCTCGAACGGCACGTCGACCGGCAACCGCGCGTGGGTCGCCAAGGCATCGAGCATCGCGCGGAACATGGCGACTTCGACGTGCGGCCAAAGCGACACGGCACCCGCGGCCAGGGTCAGCTTCGGATCGCGCAGCAGCGCCGCGGGATTGGCCCCGGTCTGCGTGCCCAGGCCCTCGCAGGCCGGGCACCAGCCCAGCGCGCTATTGAACGAAAAATTGTGCGGGGCCAACGGCTCGAAGCTGCGTCCGCAGCGATCGCAGGCATAGTGCTGGCTGTGCACCTGCACGCGCCACCGCGGCTCGGGCACGCCCGTCTCGACGTGGGCCACGTGCAACACGCCTTGGCCCAACGACAGGGCCGACTCGATGCTGTCGGCCAGCCGCGAACGGGCCGAGCGGTTCAGCGCGATGCGATCAACCACCACGGCCACCTCGTGCTTGCGCCGACGATCGATCGTGGGCACCGCATCGAGTGAGTGCGTCTCGCCGTCGATGCGGACGCGCTGATAGCCGCGCTTGCGCAGATCGTCCCACAGCACCTCGTAACGCTCGCCAACCTCGATAAACAGCGGCGCCATGAGGTACAGCTTCGAGCCCTCAGGCTCGGCCAGCACTTTGTCGACGATCTCGTCGACGGTCTGGGTACCGATGGGGACATCGCAGGTGGGGCAATACAGCGTGCCCAACCGGGCGAACATGACCCGCAGGTAATCGTAGATTTCGGTCACGGTGCCGACGGTCGAGCGCGGCGTATGGCCCAGGTTCTTTTGCTCGATGGCAATCGCCGGCGAGAGCCCGCTGATGTGGTCCAACTGCGGCTTCTGCATCTGCCCCACGAACTGCCGGGCATAGGCGCTCAAGCTCTCGACGTAGCGCCGTTGCCCTTCGGCATAGATCGTGTCCATCGCCAGCGAGCTCTTGCCCGAACCCGACAAGCCGCAGCAGACGGTCATCGCGTCGCGCGGAATCTCGACGTCGACGCCCTTGAGATTGTGCTGCCGCGCACCTTGCACGACGATCGCCTTGGTCGGCTCGGGCGGGGGCGTCGCCTTCGCGCTCGCCTTGGGCGTGGCCGGCTTCGCCGCGCCGGCTGCCTTGCGCCCCAAGAGCGGCGCCAGGGCCCGGCCCGTGTGCGAGGCGGTGACTTCGCTGACCTGTTCGGGCGTGCCGGTGGCGATAATCTCGCCGCCGCCGGCGCCGCCCTCGGGCCCGAGGTCGATGACCCAGTCGGCCGTCTTGATCACGTCGAGGTTGTGCTCGACCACGAGCACGGTATTGCCCGCCTCGACGAAGTTGTGCAGCACCTTGAGCAGCAATTCGATGTCGGCAAAGTGCAGGCCCGTGGTCGGCTCGTCCAACAGGTACAACGTCTTGCCGGTACTCTTCTTCACCAGCTCGCGCGCGAGCTTGATGCGCTGCGCCTCGCCGCCGGAGAGCGTGGGCGAAGGCTGGCCGAGCTTGAGATAGTCGAGGCCCACGTCGTGCAGCGTCTGCAGCTTGTGCCGGACGGGGGTGATATTTTCGAAATGTGACAGCGCCTGCTGGATGTCCATTTCCAGCACGTCCGAGATCGACTTATCCTTGAAGCGAATCTGCAGCGTTTCGCGGTTGAAGCGATGGCCCTGGCACACGGGGCAGGTCACCCAGACGTCGGCCAGGAAGTCCATTTCCAGGCGATTCGAACCGTTGCCTTCGCAAGCCTCGCACCGCCCGCCTTCGACGTTGAAGCTGAACCGGCCGTCTTTGTAGCCCCGGGCCTTCGAGTCGGGCAGTTGCGTGTAGAGCTTGCGGATGTCGTCGAAGACCTTGATATACGTCGCCGGATTGCTGCGCGGCGTACGGCCGATCGGCGATTGGTCAATCGCGATCAGCTTGTCGAGATGCTCGAGGCCCAGCAGCTCGCGAAAGGCACCGGGCGTGCCCTCGCCACCGTTCAGGTCGCGCCGCAAGGCTTCGACCAGGATGTCGTTGACCAGCGAACTCTTGCCCGAGCCGCTCACGCCGGTCACACACACGAACGTGCCGAGCGGGATATCAGCGTCGACGTTCTTGAGGTTGTTGTGTTGTGCGCCGCGGATCACGAGCCGCTTGTCGCCTGCCGGGCGCCGCTTCCGCGGGACCTCGATCTTGCGCTGGCCCGAGAGGAACTGCCCGGTCAGGCTGCGCGGCTCGTGGGCTACGGCGGTCAACTTGCCCGTGGCGACGATTTCGCCGCCGCGCACGCCCGGGCCGGGGCCAAAGTCGACCAAGTGGTCGGCCGCGCGCATCGTGTCTTCGTCGTGCTCGACCACGATCACCGTGTTGCCCATGTCGCGCAGCCGCACCAGAGATGCCAGCAGCCGGTCGTTATCGCGCGGATGCAAACCGATCGACGGCTCGTCGAGGATGTACAACACCCCGACCAGTCCCGAGCCGATCTGCCCCGCCAGCCGAATCCGCTGCGATTCGCCACCCGACAGCGTCGGCGCCGTGCGGGCCAGGGTCAGGTATTCGAGCCCGACGTTGAGCAAAAACGTCAGCCGCGCGCGGATTTCCTTGAGCACTTCGGCGGCGATCTGGCCGCGGATGTCGTCCAGCTCCAGCGCGCTGAAGAACCGCACCGCGTCAGCCACGCTCAGCTCGCAAACCTCGGGCAGCGTGAGCGCCGGCTGCGCGGCGAAACCGGCCTCTCGGGTTGCGATGCGCACGCTCCGTGCCTGCGGATTGAGTCGCTGGCCGCGGCAACTGCTGCAACCCAGCACCTTCATGTACTTTTCGAGCTGGCGCCGCTGCATGGCGCTTTTGCTGTTGCGATATTTGCCCAGCAAATCGGGCAAGATGCCTTCCCAGCGGCCGCCGTACTTGTAGGCGCCGGAGCCGCCGCCCCAGGTATAGGTGATGTGCCGCTCGCCGGTGCCCCACAAGAGCTGCCGCTGGATCTCGGCCGGCACTTCTTCCCAGGCGGTTTCCAGCACCGTGCCGGGGTCGAGCTGATAGTCGCGTTCGAGCGCTTCGGCGATGCCGTTGTAGATGTGCTTGCGCCAGCGGCCCATTTCCTTCCACGGGCCGATCAGCTCGAAGCAGCCTTGCTTGAACGACCGGCCAGGATTGGGGACCAATAGTGCCGGGTCGAACGTGTACCGCTCGCCGAGACCGTCACAATCGGGGCACATGCCCTGCGGGCTGTTGAAGCTGAACAACTGCGGGCTGAGCGGCTCGAAACTCAGGCCACACGGCGTGCAGGCATAGTGAGCCGACAAGTGCACGTCGCCCGGGCGCTGACGCTGGCGTGCCCCGCGCCGCGGCGCGCTCGGCGACTCGTCGCCGCCGTCTTCGACCGGCGGCGCAGGCGCGCTGGCCTGCTCGGGCGCGACGATCAAGTTGCCCTCGCCCAGTCGCAGTGCCAGATCGACCGCTTCGGCCAACCGGGGGCGAATTTGCGGTCCCGTCACGAGCCGGTCGACGACGACCTCGATATCGTGACGCATCTGCCGGTCGAGCCGCTGTTCTTCGGACAGGCTGATCACCGTGCCATCGACGCGGGCCCGCACAAATCCTTGCTTGATCAGATCGTCGAACAAGTCGCGGAATTCGCCTTTTTGCTGGCGCACGATGGGCGCCAGGACGAGAAACCGCTGCTCGGACGGCCGGGCCAGGATTTGCTCGATGATCTGCTCGCGCGTCTGGGCGGTGATCGGCCGGGAGCAGCGCGGGCAATGCCCCTGGCCGCAACGCGCGTACAGCACGCGGAGAAAATCGTAGATCTCGGTGATCGTCCCGACGGTCGAGCGCGGATTCTGCCCGCTCGTCTTTTGCGAGATCGAGATCGAAGGGCTCAAGCCCTGGATCAGGTCGACGTCCGGCTTGGGCAACTGCCCCAGGAACTGCCGGGCAAAGGTCGACAGGCTCTCGACATAGCGGCGCTGCCCCTCGGCGTACAACGTGTCGAAGGCCAGCGAGCTCTTGCCCGAGCCGCTCACGCCGGTCAAGCAGATCAGCCGATTGCGCGGCAATGCCAGCGACACGTCGCGAAGATTATGTTCGCGCGCGCCCTTGATCACGATATCCGAAGCGGCCATGCGGCGGGTCCGTGGCGAGCGAGTGAACTCGAGATGTTCCGGTTGAGGCGAGCCCGGCATTTTATGGTTTTTCGCGACAAACCGACAACCCGCACCTGCGTCGGGACGTTCTGCAAGAAACGCCGCCGAGTGGGCGATATACTTCTAGCAGGCACCTTTCTTGCGCACCGCTTGCACCTGGCAACCGATGCAGAAATCCGGCAACGACGTTCGCGATTGGGCCGCGTGGCTCCGTCGCGCGCAGCAGGCGTTGACCGCGCTGGCCGAGCCGATCGGCGCCTTGGCCGTTCCCTCGCCAGCGGGGCACGAATGGCACGAGTTGCTCGTGCACAAGCTGCTGCCGCAGACGCGGGGCGAGCCGTGGCTGGTCGTGGCGGTGGTTGGCGGCACGAACATCGGCAAGTCGCTGTTGTTCAATCACCTGGCCGGCGAAACGGCCAGCGGCGTCAGCCCCCTGGCCGCAGGCACCAAACACCCGGTGTGCCTGGTGCCGCCTGACTTCCACTCCCGGGCCGAACTGGCCGAGTTGTTTCCCGGATTTGAACTGGCGCCGTGGCACTCGGCCGACGACGCCCTGGGAGCCGGCGAGACCGATCACCTGTTCTGGCGCGAAGGGGTGCGCGTACCGGCGCGGCTGCTGTTGCTCGATACGCCCGACATCGATTCCGATGCCCAGGTCAATTGGCGCCGGGCCGACTCCGTGCGGCAGGCGGCCGACGTCTTGATCGCCGTCTTGACCCAGCAGAAGTACAACGACGCCGCCGTCAAACAGTTCTTTCGCAAGGCGGCCGCCGCCGACAAGGCGGTGATCGTCGTTTTCAACCAGGTCGACGTGCAGGAAGACCGCGAGTACTGGCCGCTCTGGCTCGAGACGTTCACGGCCGAGACGGGCGTCGCGCCCGAATTGGTGTACGTCGTGCCGTACGATCGACGCGCGGCCAATTCGCTCGCGCTGTCGTTCTACGAAGTGGGTCCCACGGGCCGCAATGCGCCCGAGCAGAGTTCGTCGCTACGCGACGAACTGGCCGCGCTGAAATTCGACGCCATCAAGTTACGCACGTTGCGCGGCGCCCTGGCCACGGTCACTACTGGTCTACCGGCTTACCTGGCCCAGATCCGCGCGGCCGCGTCGGAATTCGGCGTGGCGCAGAACGTCCTGGCCTCGACCGACATGGCCCGCGTCGAATGGCCGACGTTGCCTTCCCGGCTGATGGTGGAGGAGATCCAAACCTGGTGGGACCAGCGTCGCGCCGCGTGGTCGCGCCGCGTGCATGGTGCCTATCGCCAGGCGTGGCAAGCGATCACCTGGCCGGTCACGGCCGGGTGGCGCGCACTCAACCCGGCGGGGCCCGATCCGCTCGCGCAATTTCATCAGGCCGAGCACGACGCCATCGTATGCGCGGTCGGAGATTTGCTGGGTCAACTCGAGCGGCTGGCCGAGGTAGGCAATGAGACGCTGCGGCCGCGGCTGCAGAAATTGCTGAGCGGAGACTCGCGCCGATCGCTGCTGGCCCGGATCGAGACGGCGCACGCGCAATTGCCGCCGGTGGCCGACGACTACCGTGCGCACCTGCACGAAGAGCTCGAACGCTGGGCGCTGGAGAACCCGCGACAAGTTGCCTGGCTGCGATCGTTCGATCACGCCGCCGCATTGGCCCGGCCGGCGATCACGGTGTCGCTGTTCTTTAGCGGCTTCTTCGTGCTCGACGGCATGGCCCATCAGGCCGCCGTACAAGCAGCGTCCCAGGCGGCCAGCCACTTGGCGACCGAGGCTGCTGTTGCCGGCGGCATGGCCGGCGGAGGGGATGCGGCCGTGCTGGCGGCAGGCCGTGGCCTGGCCCATACGGCGGCCCTCCTGTTTCGCCGGCTCCAGCAGCACTACGCCCAAAGCCGGGTCGAGTGGTTCTATGCGACGCTCGAACGCGAATTTCTCGGCGGACTGATCGGTGAGCTGGCTGTCGGCGCCGCCGTGCCCCAACGGCCCGAATTCCAGGAACTGCACGCGGCGGCCGACGCCTTGGCGGCCTTTGTCCGCTGACGGGCGCCTGGGCTTTGTCGCCCCGCGGGAAAGCGCGGCAAGCATTGCTAGGAATCGGCGAATAACCGGCATGCGCCGCCCCGGGACCGCCGGCCTGATCTTGCCTGCTACCGGCCCGCGCGGCTAGAGTCGCGACCGTACCCCCCCCGTCCGCCGCTCGCTCGATGCGAGGATCGACTCGCCATGCTGAAAACCTTGTCGGCGCTCAACAGCGCGCTGCGAACATTGCTCTCGCTGGTGATCGTGTTCCTGCTCTCGTTCGGCGGCTGGTACGGCTACAACCTGTTCCATGCCCGCGAACAGGCCGAACGCAAATTGTCGGAGCAGACTGCACGTGTCGCCGAGCTGACCGGCAAGCTCGAGGTATCGGAACAAAAGCGCGAACGAGCCGAGACAGCCCTGCGACTGTCCAAGGTCGATCATCGCGTGGCGCAGGTGGTCGTCATCGAGCAGCAGCAGCCCGAGGGAGACCAGCCGCTGAAGACGACGCTGCGCTTCGTCGAGGTCGACAACGAAGGCCGGCCCTTGGCCGAGCCCAAGCAAACCACGATCGACGGCGACGTGATCTACATCGACGCCTGGGTGATCAAGTTTCAGGACAACTTCGTCGAGACGGGCGATCCACTGCGCGCCACGAGCGTGTGTTTGTTCCGTCGCTTGTTCGGCGAACATCAAGAGCCCAACGAGGGGCTGCGGCTCGACCCGGTCGGATCGCGGCCCGCCGCTTACAGTCCCGGCACGCCGATCTCGGAATTCGAACAAGAGATTTGGGACAACTTCTGGGACTTTGCCAACGACCCGGCACGGGCCGCGGCGGCGGGGGTGCGCGTCGTGCAGGGCGAGGCGCCTTCGGTGCAACTGCGCAAAGGCAAGCTCTACAAGGTCCAGCTACGGGCCTCGGACGGCCTGTCGATCGTCACGGAAGATCTGCCCGCGGCGCTGGATCAGTTGCAATAGCGCCGGGGTCGTGGCCCGCGACGACGCCTTGGAGATAGACGTCGCCGTCGAGTGTGGCGATGCGGGCGTCGGCGAGCGAAAAGGCGTCGTTGATGGTCGCGCGTCCGGCACCAAGCACGGGAGACCGCGCCCCTTCACCACCGACGATGCGCGGCGCCGTGAAGACGTGGACCTCGTCGACCAGGTCGGCGTCGAACAGCGCGCCGAGCACTGTGCCGCCCCCCTCGACGAGGACGTTGGTCATCCGTCGCCGGCCCAGCTCGGCCAACAGCTCGCGCAACTGTTCGTGGTTCGTCGAGGCGGCCAGCGTCAGCACTTCACAACCCAGTTTACGCAGACGCTCGACATCCTTCGCAGCGGCCTCGGTGCCGGCGACGACGAGCACCGGCGCCGCCGTCCGGGTGCGCACCAACTGCGAATCGGATGCGAGCCGGGCACGGCGATCGAGCACGACCCGCGTGGCGGTGCGTGGCCCCGGCGGGCGGGCCGTCAGCAGCGGATCGTCGACGTCGGCGGTGCCTCGCCCGACGACGATCGCGTCGACCCGTCCGCGAATCTCGTGCACCACGGCCCGGCTGCGTTCGTTGCTGATCCAGCGGCTGTCGCCGCTCGCTGTCGCGATCCGCCCGTCGAGCGTCATGGCCCACTTGGCAATCACCCACGGACGGCCCTGGCCCAGCAGCGTGAGATAGGGCGCATTCAGCCGCCGCACCTCGGCCTCGCAAACGGGCACCACAACCTCGACGCCTGCCGCAGCGAGCTTCGCCAGGCCACCGCCATCGACCGCCGGGAACGGATCGCGATGACCGACGATCACGCGACGAATCCCGGCAGCCAGAATGGCGTCGGTGCAGGGCGGGGTCTTGCCGTGATGGCAACACGGCTCGAGCGTCACGTAGAGCGTGGCTCCGGCGGCCCTCGAACCGGCCACACGCAGCGCCTCGACTTCGGCATGCGGCCCGCCGAAACGCCGATGCCACCCTTCGCCAATCGTTTCGGCGCCGTGGACAATCAGGCAACCCACCAGCGGATTCGGCTCGACCGCGCCGCGCCCGCGCTCGGCCAAGGCCAGCGCTCGACGCATGTGCCAGGCATCGAGGTCGGCTTGTTGCATCGGTGTCTTCGCTGCGTCAGTCCGAATCGGGCGTCCAGAGGGCCGGTTTGCCGCTGGCCGCGCGCTCGCTGTCCGGAGTCCAGATCTCGCCGCTCGCGGCGGGCGACTCGGGCAGCACCAGCCCCGAGGCGGTCTCGGGCGATGGTGCGACTTGCGGACCGCGCACCCGGCCGTCGGGCGTCATCACGCCGATCTGCATCAGAAACGACATCACGGCTTCGCGCACGCCCGGCTCGCGGAAATGTTCGCGGGCCAGATGATCGAGCACGCGTTGGAACTCCTCGGGCTGGCCCATCACGATCCGCAGCCGCAGCTCGCGCAGATCCCAAGGTGCCGACGACTTGCCTCGCGCCTCGTCCAGCTCGCGGCCGCGATCGATCCACTGCAGCGCCTCTTGCGGCTGTCGGGCCAGGCCCGACAGCACCAGGCAAGCGCGGGGGCCGGCCTCGGCGGTGCGCAGCGACTCGCGGGCAAGAATCTCGTCGGCCGCCTTACGCAGCGCCCGGTCGGCGCGAAACCGGGCAGCGGTGGAGAACAGGTGCTCGAGCTGATGGTCGGTTAGCTGTTGCACGTCGACCCGATGCAGCCGCGCGAGCGGCAGTCGATCGACGTCGACGCTGGCCGCTTCGATCGATGGCGCGACGGGCAGCCCGAGCTGCGAACGCAGCCGATCAAAGTCGAACGGCTCGCCGTCGGCTTCGGTCATGAGATCGTGCAACAGGATCTGCGCCGCGACGGCCCGTTTCCAGCGCGGGTCGGACACCGCCTGGGCCGGCGTCTTGCCGCCGAGCACTTGGGCCGGCGTCTTCGGCCAGGTTTGCAGGTAGGCCTGTTCGCGATGGGCGGCCGACAATTGGGCGACTTTTTCCGGTGGTGTATCGTCGGGCAAACGCCACTGGACGGCCTGCGAACCCTTGTGCGTGTACGCGGGATTCAACACGCGCGGCTCGCTGGCCGGACCCAGCAGCCCAAAGCCGTGCTCGCCCAGGATGTCCCGGGCCTGGTCGAGACGTTCGTCCTGGGCAGCCAGCAGGATGATCCGGGCATCGCGGTCGGTTTCCTTACCGTACAGCTCCAACTGTCCGATGATCTGCGGGATATCGCCCAGTTCGAGCGTCGCGCCTTCGGCCGGCAGTGCGCGATCGAGAATCTGGAACGCGGCCTGCGGCGGGGGCTGGTCGCCGGCGCGCCGCTCGACGGTGATCGCGTTGAACCGTGCGTCGGCGGACAGGTTCTGCAACAACTGGTCGAGATCGTGGACCGTTTGTTCGATCGCCACGAGGGCAATCATGTCGCCCTCGGGTAGCCGGTCGAGCAGTTGCGCCAGGGCCTCGGCCTCGACGGCATCGTCGCCGGGCAGATCGAGCGCGGCGAGTTGACGCCAGGCCTCGGCCGCCGCGTCGTTGTCGCGCAGCCACGAACGCAACGTCGCCAGGTTGCGCCACAGGCCGGGATGCTCTTTGTGCTTCTTGGTCAGCGAGGCCAGCTTGTCCGCGGCCTGAGCCCAGGCCCCGCGATGCGCCAGCTCGAGCGCCTCGGCGGCCGCGGGACTCTTCAAATCGTCGAGCGGCTCGAGCGAGCGCTGTTCTTTGAGGAGCAATGGGGCCGGCGCCGCTTCGAGCCGCGCCAGGGCCATTTGCATCTCTTGCTCGTCCGGCAGCATTGCCAGGTACAGCTCGGTGTGCGCGATGGCCGCAATCAGGTCGCCCCGCTGCGCCAGAACCGTCGTGATGACTTCCAGCGCGTCGGGAACCGCGCGCGGAATCTGGTTCTCGCCGCGCACCAGCGCCTGTTGCACCAGCTCGATTGCTTCACGCAGCTCGCCTCGCGCGGCGAGCCCTTCCGCACGCTTGGCCAGCGCCACGGGGTTATCGGGCTGCGCGACTGCTAGCTCCTCGTAGGCGTGTTCGGACTCTTCGTGACGGCCGAGCACTTCGAGCAATTCGCCTTGCATGTTCAACAGGCAGGCGCGGCCCGGATGTTTCGCCAGCAGGCGTTCGACCTCGGAGAGACAGGCCTGGAATTGCTGAGCTTCGGTCAGGCGTTCGAGCTTTTGCAGCTCGTGCACCAGGTCGGGGCAGCAGAATTTGAGTTTTTTGCCGGTTCCGCCCGGACAAGCCGAGTAGGGATCCAAGGCCATGATTGTGCGTCCCTTGTTGGCGTCTGCGCGGCGCGCGGCCGCCAGCACTCTGCTCCGTGAGCCCCCGCCCGCCCCAGCGCGGGCAAGTCGAAACCAAAATGGTATCAGATCGAGCCGGGCGGAACGAGCACGCCACCCGATTCCCCGGGGCACGGCTCAGGCGTCTTCGTCCGGCTCATCGGGCAGATTTTCCCACGATGCCCGCCAGACCAAGCGCCCCAGCAGCCGCGCGACGATAAACCATGCGGCCGCAGCGACGGGCGCACCCAAGAGCCCGGCCAGTTGCAACCCAACCACCCCCATCAAGCCCCCATAGACCGCAACTGCAAGTGCGACTACGACACCGGACAATAGGTAGTAGAGCAACCAGGCCCACCATCGTCGTAGCAGGCTGGCCCACACCGGCAGCGAAACCGGGTTGAGCGGGCTGCCCGTCTCGAGTGTGCTCACCAAGACCAGCGGTCCCAACAACGCGATGCCGGCGGCGACGGCCACTTCGATGTAGCCGCCGATCAGCCGTCCGGCGCCGTAGCCCAACGCAGCGCCACACAGGCCTGCGAACGCTACATAAACGAGCGGCAAGACCCAGAGCCGCCAGTCGAGATCGGCCCAACTTTCGACGTCGTCCGCGCCGGCCGCCGTCTCTTGCACAATCGACAAGAAGCAACTGGCGCCGAAGGAGAACGTGAGCAGCGAAACCCACAACAGCGCAATCGCGGGAAAGGCCATCGCCACGCCGCCGATCGAGTTGCCCTCGGCGGCCTTGAGCCAGAGACCTGCAATCAGGCCAACAAGCTGGCCGACGACGAGTAATCCCGCGCTCAGGTAAAACCAGCGGAGCGCCGCCGCACCGCGGAAGGGAAACGTGAACACGCCGCTGAAGAATGTCCACCGCGGCTCCGACGCCTCGTCGACCGCAGCCGCCGGGCGGTGCTCGCGCAGAATCGGTTGAGTCGCAGGCGCGCGGCTGGGCGCCTCGCCCACGCCGTATTCGCCCGCCACTAGGTCGGGCTGTGCGCGACGCTGCAACACGCGCGGCTGGGGGACCGTAAAACTGCGCCCGCAGTCGGGACACGTCGCCGTGCTCCCCGCGGCCGACACGGGAAAGTGCAGGCGCGTGTGGCACAGCGGGCAAGGCATGGCCAGAAGCTGTTCGGGTGGCCGCGGTCCGTCTCCGGCCAACGTATAGGCATCGACCGGCGCGCGCTCGACGCGCCGCCGCTCCTTCGGGCGTTCGACCAGCGTCTCGGTGTAACAGTCGGGACAGCGCAACCGCTGGCCTACCTGCGCAGGCTGCGCGTACATGCGCGTCTTGCAGAGCCGGCAGACGACCGGGATCAGCTCGGACCGAGGCTCGGGCGCCGGTGCGGCCGTGGCCGGCGTGGCAGCCGCTTGCTGCGCGCGGGCTGCGGCCAAGGCGCCCAGCGACGGGATTTCGACGGCGCCTTTGCAACGCGGGCAGCCGACGTGCCTGGGCGTTGCCTCGGCAACACCGAACAGCTTGGACCCGCAGTGCGGGCAGGCCAGCCGCACCTGCACGGGAAGCATCGTCGAGTCGGCCGCAGGCGAAGCCCGGCCGGATGCCGCGGACGGTTTCTGCCCAGATGGTTCCGTCGGCATGAGCACCGCCTGTGCCGGCGATTGCCTTATTCGATGACCGGGCTCCGCAGTGCGCCGGCGAGTTCGCCGGGCGCACCCAGGGCCACGTGAGGCACGGCCAAGGGCTCGTAGTCTTCGGCCGCCGCGGGGCGCTCGGGTCCGATCCACCGTACTCTAAATTCGTAAGCCAGGCAAAACAGCACCGGCACGAGGAAGAAGGTGAACAGCGTCGAAACCGACAGTCCACCCAGCACGATGCAGCCCAGCCCGCGATACAACTCGCTGCCGGCGCCCGGCGAGACGACCAACGGTACCAGGCCCAAGACGGTCGTTCCCGCGGTCAGGAAGATCGGCCGGATGCGCGAGCGCACGCCCTCGAGGGCCGCTTCGCGATAGTCCCAATTCTCGTAACGAATCAATTGCAGCGCACGTTCGACGAGTAGGATCGCATTGTTGACCACGGTCCCGGTCAGGATCACGAAGCCGAGCATAGTAATCACGTCGAGTTTGACCACGACGAACTGGTTCAATAGCCACAGCGAGACCACGCCGCCGACGGCCGCCAGCGGCACGCTGACCATGATCACCCAGGGATACAGGAACGACTCGTACAGCGCCGCGATCAGCAAGAAGGTGATGAATACGGCCAGGCCGATGCGCCACCAAAGAATCCCGCGCACCTGGCGCAGATCGTCGGCCGTACCGGCCAGGCGGAAGCGGTACAAGCCACCCTGGGCCTCGGGCGAATCGACCAAGGGGTCGACCACCTCGGCTTGAATCCGTCGCATGGCGGTTTCGAGCGGAATGCTGCTGCCTGGCCGCACTTGAATCGTGATCGCCTTCTGGCGGTCAATCCGCAAGATCGACTCGGCGCCCGGCTGCAATCGGACGTCGGCCACGTCGCCGACACGAACCAACTGCCCGTTGGGTGCGGCCAACGGCAGCGCGGCGATGTCCTGCGTGCGGCGGCTGTACTCGGCATCGCCGTAGAGCACCAGGTCGATCTCCTTGCCGTTGTGCCAATAGGTGCCGGCAAATGCGCCGTCGTTCAGCGCGTCGATCGCGTAGCCCAACTCGGTCGTGCTGACGCCATACTGCGCGGCTTTTTCCGGGTGCCGGCGGATGTGCAACTCGCTCGTGCCCAGGTCAAGGCTAGGAATCGGCTGCACGCTCGTCTCGGTCGTCACCGGGTAGATCTCTTGCACGCCGAGCATCACCTTGCGTCCCAGGTCGACGAGCTGTTCGAGCTTCGGTCCGGTGATCTCGATGTCGATTGTGCGGCCCGTGGCCAGGTTGCGCTCGAACAAGCTGGCCTGGCTGACGAACGACATGACTCCCGGCAAGCCTTGCGTGGCGCGCTGCAGCAGCGGCACCAGGTCTTTGGCCTGCTCGGGAACCACGGCGCGGGCGCCCATGAAGATGCGTCCGCCGCGGGCCACGAGGAAGAAATTGTCAATCAACGGGCCATCGGTCAGCCGCGCGGCCTCGGGCGTGCCCGGCTTCGCTTCCCAGTAGGGCTCCAACCGCGACTCGACGGTCTGGCCCAAGGCCAAGAGCTGGTCGACGTTGTACCCCGGCGGCGGCGACAGGCTGGCAAACACGAGGTTCTTGTTCCCCTCGGGCAAGTACTCCGCGTCGGGCAAGAGCATCAGCGTGACACCGCCACACAACACGAACGTCGAGATCGCAATCGACAACCGCGGCCAGGCGCGCAGCATCGCCACAAAGATGCCCACGGCGACCACGGCCGCCGCGATCCAGGGCCAGGCCACGGGCGGAAACGGCGGCTCGGCCCCGGGCAGGGTTCGAGTCCGTGGCAAGCAGCCCCAGACACCGAGGCCGAACATGGCGGCGAACAACACCGAACCGAACCAGCCCAAGTGGCCGGTCGTCAATTGACTGGCGATCCGCAGAATGGCGGCATTGCCCGCACTGCCGCAGCGATCGATCAACCGGCCATACCAGGTGGCTTTCGACACTGCAGCAGGCCGCGCGGTAGGAACTCGCTTGTCCGCCAGCAACCAGCGCGTGGCGCTCGGCACGACGGTAAGCGACACGACCAGGCTCAGCGCGACGCCCGCGGCAATGGCGATCGAGATATCGCGGAACAACTGGCCGGCTTCCTCCTGGATGAAAATCACGGGCAGAAAGACGGCCACCGTCGTGGCGGTGCTGGCGAGCACGGCGCCCCAGACTTCGCTTGTTCCGCGGCTAGCGGCGACGCGCGGGCGTTCGCCGTTCTGGTAGCGCGAGAAAATGTTCTCGAGTACGACGATCGCGTTATCGACGACCATGCCGACGGCAAACGCCATCCCGGCCAGGCTGACGACGTTGATGGAGCGCCCCAGCATGCGGATCACCAGGAACGTCGCGATGGCGCAAATCGGAATCGCCAGCGAAATCACCAGCGTGGCCCGCCAATTGCGCAGCACCACGAGTAGGATCGAGACGGAAAGCAGCCCTCCCACCCAGAAATTGCCGGTCACCAGGCCGATGGCCGAGTTGATGTAGACCGTCTCGTCGTAGCTGAGCATCAGGTACAGCCCACGCGACGCGAGCAGCCCGGCGTTGAGCTCGTCGACCGCGGCGCGAACGCCTTCCATGACGCGAATCACGTTGGCGCCCTGCTGGCGCTTGACGGCCAGCGTGAGCATGTCGACGCCGCGTTGATGGCCCACGCCAAGCGTCTTCTTGGACGACAGCTCGACCCGGGCCAGGTCGCGCACATAGACCGGGGCGCCGTCGCGCTGCGCCACGATGACGCTGCCCACCTCGTCGCCCGAAGCGAATTGCCCCAGCGTGCGAATCACGTAACTGCGGCGCGATTCCCAGAGATCGCCCGCCGAGACATTGGTATTCTCCCTTGCCAGCGCCGCGCGCAGCTCGCCCAGCGTGATCCGATGGGCGGCCAGCTTCACGGGATTGAAAATCACGCGCAGCTCCTGCTCGCTGCCGCCGTACACTTCGCATTCGCCCACCCCTTCGACGCGCTCGACGCGCGCGGCCAGCTCATCCTCGGCAAACGTCCGTAGCGAGTTGACGCGGGGATCGTTCTTGAGCAACTCGCGCACGGCCGGGTAAGTGCGCGCCAGCCGGTAAACCGTCGGCACATCGACCACCTGTTGCGCCAGCAGCGGCGCGACGGGGTCGGCCAACTCGGGGTGTTCGCGCACCAGGGCCTGCAATTGAGCGTGCGAAGGCGGTGCCGGCACCAGATTGATGTAGGCAATCGAGCTGGAATTGGCGCTGACCGAACGAATGATCGGCTCGTCCGCATCCTCAGGCTTTTCACGCACCTGCGAGAGCTTGTTGTTCACCTTCAGCAGGGTCGCGTTCAAATCGGTGCCGACGGCGAATTCCATCTCGATTTCGCCGAA
Organism: Pirellulales bacterium; assembly: GCA_019694435.1. Classification (NCBI taxonomy): domain Bacteria; kingdom Pseudomonadati; phylum Planctomycetota; class Planctomycetia; order Pirellulales; species Pirellulales bacterium. The sequence continues at coordinate 34,037 of JAIBBZ010000002.1, read as the reverse complement.
GCCGTAGCCCGACGTGCTGCGAAAATCGATCATCCCCTCGACGTCCTGCAGTTGCTCCTCCTGCTTGGCGATGATCTCGGTCTCGACTTCGCCGGGGCTCGAGCCGGGCCAGAACGTCATGACCGCCACGGTCGGTTTGACCACTTCGGGCGTGAGCTGCACGGGAATCTGCACGAACGCCAGCGCGCCGAACAAACCGACCAGCACCACGCCGACGGCGACCTTGACCGGATTATCGATCGAGTAGTCGGAAAGTAGCATTGGTGGTCGCCCGCGGTTGCAGGGCGGCGTGGTCTTCTCACGCGCGGCGCCGCACGCAGGTAGGTAGTAGCAGTGATGTGAACGACTAAACGACTAGCTGCCGGCCGCTTCTGGCGCGCGCGGCGCGTTGGCCGGCTCCTTGGCCACCCGCGGGCTGTCGGCCGCGGGCGCCTGTTGGACGACGACTTTTTCGAACGGCCGCACGCGTTCGGCCCCCTCGGTCACGACGACGTCGCCCTCGTGCACGTCGCCGGTGATTTCGATGAATTCGCCTTCACTCAATCCCTCGACCACCTCGACGCCGCGAACTTCTTCCCCTTTGACGACGAACACGATCGGCTTGCCGCTGGCGCGGACGATCGAGTCCTTGTGCGCCAGGATCGCGGCGTGCGACGGCCCCTGAAATTCGACCCGCGCGACCATGCCTTCCTTGAGCCGCGGCTGGCCGTCGGCCAGTTCGTTCTTGACCCGTACGATGACGGGGAAGCTGCGGCTGCCTTGTTCCCAGTTCGACCGCGGCACGATCGTGCGCACCTTGCCGGCGAACGTCGCTCCAGGCAGGGCATCGAGCAAGACGGCCACTTCGCCGCCAACTTGCACCAGGTTGATCCACCGCTCGTCGACGTTAATCTCGACCTCGACCTCGTCCAGATTCACGAGCGTCGCCACGGTGCCACCTTCGGTGACCCATTCGCCGACGTCGACGAGCTTCTCGACCAGGTAGCCCGACCACGGCGCGCGGATCGTCCGCTTGCGGATTTCTTCCTCGATTTCGAGCACCTTTTGCTGCTCGGCATCGCTCGCCGCGCGGGCCGCCTCGATCTCCTCGGGACGATAGCCGTTGCGTTTCATCTCGAAATCGGCACGCAGCTCGGCCAAGGTTTGCGCGGCGCGGCTTTCTTCGAACGTGGCGTCGTCGAGTTCTTGCTGCGAGATGGTGTGCTGGCCGAAGAGCTGCTTTTTCCGTTCCAGATCGCTCGTGCTACGCGACGCCACGGCTTGGGCCGCCTTCATGCGGGCCTCGGCCGCCGCGATCTCCTCGGGCCGGTAGCCTGCCTGGAGCCGCGTGTATTCCTGCTCGGCCTGCCGGGCCAGGGCCCGCGCGGCCCCCAATTGGATCTCCATGGTTTCGGTGCGCAGCTTGGCCAGCATGTCGCCGGCCTGGATCGCGGCTCCCTCGCGCAGCGGGTACTCTTCGACCTGGCCGCCGGCCCTCGATGCGACGCGACTGCGCTCGACGGCGACGATCGTGCCCACCGTCGATACCCGCGCTGCCACGGGGCCGCGATGGAGCGGTGCAACCTTGACGTGGGGTAGGGGCTTAGACGGCTTCTCCGCCTGTTGGCGCGCGCAACCCCCGGCGCAGGGCCCAACGGCCAACAGCAAGACCAACAGACGAGTGCGGAGCGCAGGCTGGACGATCATCGAACCTATTGTAGTCCAGGGCCGCAGCGACTGGACCCTTTCCCCCCGGGCAATTTGGCACCACGCCCGAACCTGCAGGTGCCAAAGGCGTCGTCCCAGCAACACGCCTTCACTGCGGAAAACCAGCGCTCACCGCAGGGTTATTGACCACCCGCCTCGGCAACGGGTTCAACCGGGCTGGATGTTTCGCGGTTCTTGGTCTTGCGCGAGATGGGCCCGATCGAGAGGTTGTCGCGAATCGTGTTGAGGATCTCGCGCAGTGAGTCGAGCTGTGACTCGCTGAGCCCGGCAGTCGCCTTGTTGCGCACTTCCAGGCCGCATTGAATCATCTGGGCCCAGGCCGGTTCAACCTTGTCGGTGGTGTGGATGATCTTCTTGCGGCGGTCGGTCTCGCTGGGCACGCGTTGAATCCAGCCGTCGCGTTCCATGCGATCGAGCACGCCGACGAGCGTCGGCGATTCGATGCCCATGCGCTCGGCCAGCTCGGTTTGCGACAAGCCCTGCTCGAACGACAACCAGGCCAGTACCTCCCATTGCCGGTAGGTAATGCCCATCGACTGGAGCTTTTCGTTCATGGCGCATGCCAGTTCATGCGCGGTGGCAAAAATCCAGTAACCTACACTGCGTTCAAAGTCGTATTGCAGCATTCGCGCTCCCGCTGGGCCGTAGGACCCGGTGCCTCTCATCGATCCAGTCCGCGCCGGGCGCCTCGCGCACCAGCCACGGCGAAGGTTGTCTGTTCCGCAGACCCCTAAGATTCTACTTGCCTGGCACAAAGCCAACAACTTTGCTGTCAAGCATTTGCGACGGGGATTGCCGGCCGCTAGATTGCGGCGGAGTGCCTTCCCCGCGGCACGTCCCAAGCGCTCCCCCCACGAGGGAATTCCACGCATGTCTCGCTTCGTTCGGAGAATCGCAACGCAGATCGGTTTGATCGCTGCGGTGCTTGTCCTTGTCGAAGGGTCCGCCAGCATGGCAGCCGAAAATCCGCCCACCTACCGCCAAGACATCGAGTTTCTCCGCCAGTTCACCACCGTCGAGGAACTGACCGAAGGCGAACAGGCACGCGTGGCCGTCTGCCCGGAATACCAGGGTCGCGTGATGACGAGCACTGTCGGGGGGCTCGATGGCCCAAGCCTGGGCTGGGTGAACCGCGAATTCATCCAGACGTACATCGCCGGCAGTAAGAAGAGCGACACGACGTTTAACAACTTCGGCGGCGAAGATCGCTTCTGGCTGTCGCCCGAGGCGGGGCCCTTTTCCCTGTACTTTCAGCCCGGCAAACCGCAGATCCTGTCCCAGTGGCAGACGCCGCCGGGCTTGAACGAAGGAGCGTTCGACCTGAGCCGTGAAAAGTCGGCGCCCTTTCTGCGGCTGACCCGCGCGCTGCAGTTGCGCAACTATTTCAACACGCCGCTGGCCTTCAAGGTGGTGCGCACCGTGCGCATGTTGTCGGTGCCACAATGCTCGGCCCTGTGCGGGCCGCAGCTCGGCGAGTTGCTCGTCCAGCCCGGCGTGCGTTACGTCGGCTTTGAAACCGACAACACCGTCACCAACGCTGGCAAGGATCTGCACGAGGCCACGGGGCTGGTATCGATCTGGTGCCTGGGGCAGTTCCGGCCGGGGCCCCATACTTGGGTCATCGTGCCCTATCGCGAGGCCCCGCTGCCGCACGAGCCGATCGTGACTTCGAGCTACTTCTTCAACCCGCCGGCCGATCGCCTGAAAATCCTCGACGGCGTGGTGCTGTTCAAGGCCGACGCCCAATTCCGTTCGAAGATCGGCATCAGCCAGGCCCGGGCGCTGCCGTGGATCGCGTCGCTCGATCTCGACGCTCAGGTGCTGACGCTGGTGATCTTTTCGGTGCCGGCCGACCCGACGAAGCACGCGTACATCAACAATCTCTGGAACCTGCCGCAAGTCAACCCGTACACCGGTGACGTCGTCAACAGCTACAACGACGGGCCCACCGAGCCGGGGGCCGAGTCGCTGGGCGGCTTCTACGAGTTGGAGACGTTGTCGCCGACCCGGGCCTTGAAGCAGGGCGAGTCGCTGGGGCACGTCCATCGCACGATCCACGTGCAAGCGGAGCCCGCCCTGCTCGATCGGATTCTCGCGGCGCTGCCCCATGGCCCGGACCCCGAGGCGGTGCATCGGGCCATCGGTAAGTAAGTGTGGCGTCCTAACTCCTGCGGAGACGGCGGCCGATGATCGAGCGGATCCTCGAACCCGAGGTCATGGACACCGAGGAGGATGCCCGCGAATACGCCGAAATGGACCACGACGAACCGAACCGGTGGTTCGTCGAGGGACTGCTCGCCTCCGGCCCGATCGAGAGTGACGTGCTCGATCTGGGCACGGGGCCTGCGCAACTGGCCGTCCTCGTGGCCCAAGCGCTGCCCGCCGTGCACCTCTGGGGCCTCGACATGTCGGCCGAGATGCTCGACTTGGGCCAGGCCAACGTGGTACTGGCCGATCTCGTCGATCGGGTGCATTTGTGGATCGCCGACGCCAAGGCATTGCCCTACGCCGACGGCCGGTTCCGCACGGTCATTTCCAACAGTCTGATCCACCATATTCCCGATCCGATCGCCGTGCTGCGCGAAGCGTGGCGCGTAACCGCGCCCGGCGGGCGCGTGTTCATTCGCGACCTGATGCGGCCCGGCGACGAAACGGCGCTGCGGCAGCTCGTGGTCGCGCATGCGGGCACGTGCACGCCGCGCCAGCAGCAGCTGTTCGAAGAATCGTTGCACGCCGCACTGACGCTCGACGAAATCCGCGCACTCGTCGCACAGGTTGGCGCCCGGCCCGAGACGGTGGCGGCGACGAGCGACCGCCACTGGACCTGGGTGGCCGTCAAGCCATGAGCGCACCGCAGGCGAGCGAGACGATCGAAACGGGCCAGACGCTCGAAGAACTGGCCGAGGCGCGGGAATACGGCCGCATCCAATTGGCCTGCGAGCTGGCCGACAAGGCGCTCGACGTCGGCTACCTGGCCGTGGCGGCCTTTGGCTTCGGTGCGCCGCTCGACGCCTGGCTGATTGCGCGGACCGACTCACTCGTACTGCGATTCATGGCGATGTTCGGCGCGATCGTGCTGGGCCATTTTGCCGTGTCGCTGCCGCTGTCGTTCTACAGCGGGCTGGTCGTCGAACGACGGTTCGGTCTCAGCCAGCAATCGACCCTGCGCTGGTGGCAGCAATATGCCAAGCGCGTGACGCTGACGCTGGTCTTCGGCCTGTTGATGTTCGCGGGGCTTTACGCGATCGTCTCGATCGCCGGCGCCATGTGGTGGCTCGTCGCGGCGGCGGTGTTCTTCGCCGTCAGCGTGCTTCTGGGACAGTTGGTGCCCGTGCTGATCCTGCCGCTGTTCTATACGATCGAACGCCTCGAAGGCGGCGAGCTGGTCGAACGTTTCGGTCGCCTGGCACAAGGGACAGGCTTGTCGATCGAAGGGGTCTATCGGATGGCGATGAGCAAAGACACCGTCAAGGCCAACGCCATGCTCGCCGGGCTGGGCCAGACGCGGCGCGTGATCCTGGGCGACACGCTGCTCGATGGTTTCGCGCCCGAGGAGATCGACGTCATCCTGGCGCACGAAATTGGCCACCATGTCCATCGCCACATCCCTAAGCTGATCGCTTTCGGCGCGGGAGCCAGTTGCCTGGGCTTGTGGCTTTGCGATCGGGGGCTCGCGGCGTGGCTGGGCGGCACCGAGTTTTATCGTACGGGCCTGCCGATCGCGGCTCTGCCCCTGGTGATGTTCTTGATGACGCTGTTCTCGCTGGTGCTCGAGCCGGTGCAGAACGTGCTCAGCCGCCGGTTCGAGCGGCAATGCGATACATATGCCCTGGTGCGCACGCGCGATCGCGCAGCCTACCGCGCGGCGTTTCACAAGTTGGCGCGGCTCAACAAGGACGATCCCGACCCGCACCCGGTCGAGGTGTTCCTGTTTCACAGCCACCCGCCGATCGGCGAACGAATTGCCCTGGCCGACCACGTGACGGTTTGAACCCACAGGCAGCGCGGCCTTGGCCGGCCACGGGCAGCTACGGCGCCGTCTTCTCGAGCCACCAGATGTTGCGGAATTGCACGGGGCACATGTGAAACTGCAATTGCAGCGGTCCCGGCTCGGGCGATTCCTTCTGACCTAACCCGCTTTCGTGCGGCAACTCGACGCCGTCCTGCACGACGACGCCGTTGTGGCGGACGGTGATCCGCGCGTTGGCCGTCTTTTGGCCGGCGACGTCGAACCGCGGTCCTGTGAAATCGATATCGAACGTCTGCCAGGTGAGCGGCGGCAAACACATGTTCACCTTCGGGGCGCTGAATCCGTAGAGGCCCCCGCATTCGTTGTCGAGGCCCAGCAGGCCAAAGCTGTCGAGTACCTGGACCTCGTACCGGGCCTGCAAATACACGCCGCTGTTGCCGCGGTCCTGACCGCGCGACTGGGGCATAAACGGCGTGCGAAATTCGATGTGCAGCGTACCGTCGCCCATCAACGGGCGCGTGACGCTACCGGCGGGCATCGTCTGATTGGGCAGCATGCGTCCCGACTTGAACTGGGCGGCGTCGGTACCGTTAAACAGGACGAGCGCCCCCGCCGGTGGCGCCTGGCCGAGCGTTGGGCTTTGGCGCTCGACGCGCGACAAGGTGCCCAGCGAATTCAGACCGCTCTCGAACCATTCCAGTCGGCCATCACAGATCTTGAACGTGGCCGCCTGGTTGACGAAGGTCGTGGTGCCGTCGACCGTCTCGCCGTGGGCACCGAAATACGCGGGCAATTCGGCGCCTGCGCCCGGCAGACCACCGTTGAACACCCGGGCATCGAATTTCGCACCGCCGAGTGCAACGACTTGCACGCCCAGCTTGCGGCCGTCGTCGAGCTGGCCGGCGTATTCGCCTTGCACGGCAAAGTCGGGCCCGGCCTGCGCCGGGTCGGTGATCGGCCGCACGCGCTCGGCCGCCACAGCGACAGGCGCGACGCTCAAGATGCAACAGATCGCAATGCCGCGCGTCATGACAGGCCCTGGCTCCGGTTCGAATGGCGACCAAAGAAAAGACCTGTTGCCGGCGCCGCCCGGCGCCGGCAACAGGTCACCGATGCATTCAGTCGCTCGAGCGACTACTTCTTTTCGACGATCCAGATGTTGCGGTACACGACCGGGTTGCCGTGGTCCTGCAACTGGATCTGCCCGGCCGCGGCGCTTTCGGGCTGGCCGCCGGGGGTTTCCTTCTGCAGCTCGTAGTTCTCGTAGATGATCACGCCGTTGTGGCGGCAGGTGATTGTCGCGTTGGCGGTCTTCTTGTCGCCGTCAAATTTGGCGGCGGTGAAGTCGATGTCGTACGTCTGCCAGGTGAGCGGCGGGTAGCACATGTTCTCGCGCGGATCTTTGAGCGAGTAGATGCCACCGCACTCGTTGTTCAACCCTTCCAGGCCGAACGAATCGAGGACTTGCACTTCGTAACGATCCTGCACGTAGACGCCGCTGTTGCCGCGGGCCTGGCCGCGGGCCGAGGGCATGTACGGCGTGCGGAATTCGACGTGCAGCGTGAAGTCCTGAAACTTCTGCTTGCTCTTGCAGCCGCCGCTGAGCAGGCCGTCCGCCACCTTGCCGCCTTCCCAGGCGTCGGCATTCTTGCCGTCGAACAACACGATCGCGCCTTCGGGCGGGGCCATGCCGAGCGTTTCGCTCTTGCGTTCGACCTTCTTCAGCTTGCCGATCTCGGCGCCGTCGGGACCGGCGACGATGACTTCGCCGTCCTTGAGCGTGGCGCTGCCTTCGTTGGCCATGAACTTGACCTCGCCGTCGGCCAGCTCGCCGTCGACCTCGATCCGCGTGAAGCCGTCCCAGCCCGCGCCGGGCAGGCCGCCCACGTAGCCCACGCCATGAAACTTGTTGTCGCCCAGGGAAATCACATGCATGCCGAAGCTCTGCGTGTTTCCGTCGCCGATGTCGAAGGCGCCTTCGTATTCGCCTTGCATCTGATAGTCGGGCCCGGCCTTCGAGACGTCGGTGATCGTTTCAGGCTTGTCGCCTTCTTCGGCGCCGGCCCAGTTGCCCACGCCCACGATCAGCACCAACGCCAGCGCCAACCCGGCGTTCGCTTGTCGCCACATACTCGTACTCTCCACTGAAACTTGGGGATCATGCGCAAAGTTGCGCGGGGAATTTACACGCTCCACAGCGGCGCACATTGTGGAACGCGGCGGGCGCCCGTGCAAGTTACCGCCCAGCGCAAAACGGCGCTTGAAGCTAGCAAAGCCCAAGGCCGAAGCCCCCGGCCGCCCGGGCGGTTTTCGGCCTTGTTTGAGCGGCGCGTTAGGCCAGAATGCCCGAGATCACGTTCCCCTTGACCAGCTCGCGGGGCTGGTTCAGGTGGTTGTAGACCACCGTGTCCGGCACGATGCCGACGCTGTGATAGATCGTGGCCAGCAGGTCGCAGGGGTGGACCGGCGATTCGACCGGGGCCGAGCCGGTCGCGTCCGACTTGCCATACACCAAACCCCGGCGCACGCCCGCCCCGGCCACCACGGCCGTGTAGCAATAGGGCCAGTGGTCGCGGCCGTCGTCGGTGTTGTTGTTGCCCGAGGTGCTGACGCCGCGCTTCGGGCTGCGACCGAATTCGCCCACCGCCACGACCAGCGTCTCGTCCAACAGGCCGCGCTGGTCGAGATCGGCGATCAGGCCGGCCAGGCCCGCGTCGAGCATCGGGGCGCACTGCGTTTTCATGCGTTGCGAGAGCCCGGTGTGGACGTCGAACGAGTGGTTGTCGCTGTTGGCGATCTTCGGCCAGTTGACTTCGACGAACCGCGTGCCGGCCTCGACCAGGCGCCGCGCCAGCAGCAAGCTCTGCCCGAACGTGTTGCGGCCATAGCTTTCGCGCGTTTCGTTCGATTCCTTGGTCAGATCGAAAGCCTCGCGGGCACGGCCCGAGATGATCAGCCCCAAGGCCTGATCGTAGTACGCGTCGACGTCGTATTTCTTCACGGCCTTTTCGACGGCCGGCATGCCGTCGTTGATCAGGTCGCGCAGCCGCGCACGGCGTTCGAGCCGGGCGGAGCTGACCTCGGGCCGCAACTGCAGGTCGTCGACCCGCACGCGGTCCATCTTGTTCATGTCCATGTCGTCGCCGGGCGGGTAGAGATAGTAAGGGTCGTACGCCCGACCCAGGAACCCGGCGGTGCCTGCCTTGCCGACGACGTTGCTCTCTTGCAACGGCCGCGGCAGCATGACAAACGGCAGCATCGGCTCCGCCGGCGGCTTGAGCCGGATGATGTTCGAGCCGACGTTCGGGAAATCCTTCGGGCTCGGCGGTTCCAACTGGCCCGACGGGCTGACCTTGTCGGCCGTGTAGCCGGTGAGCATCTGGTAGATGGCGGCCGTGTGGTTGAACAGACCGATGGGCGTATAGCTCATCGAACGGATCATCGTCGCGCGATCGACGACCTCGGCCAGCCGCGGCATCAGCTCGGTGACTTCCAGCCCCGGCACCTTCGTGGCGATCGGCGCGAACATGCTCTTGACGTTGTCGGGCACGTTCGGCTTCGGGTCCCACAGATCCAAATGGCTCGGTCCACCTTGCAGGTAGACGAGGATCACGCTCTTGGCCTTGTTCCAACCGGGACCGCCGGTCTGCTGACCGCCTTCGCTGGCGCGGGCCGTGGCCTGCAGGCGCAAGACATTGGCCAGGCTGATGCCCATCGTGCCCAGCCCGCCGATCCGCAGCAGTTCGCGCCGCGTGATGCCGTCGCAGGTGTCCTTCGTCGTGCGGCCGGGAATGACAAGCATGGTTGCGCTCCGCAACAGGTGGGCAGGGGGCCAGGCGAGGGCAGGGCGCCGCATAGCGCCAAACCTCGGCAGTATAAAGGGTTCTTTCTCGGCCCGTCAAATTTTGTCGGTCTTGTTTGGCACTTAACGCCAGGATGGGAAAGCCCGGCGGAATTTTCTTGATTCTCCCTCCCTTCATCGCTTAACTTTCGCGCCATGCGGGGTGGGTCCCGTCGTCTGGCTCGGGCAACCGGGCGCAACCGTGCGGACAGTTTGCTGTCGTCGTGTTGCGCTGATTTTTCGGTTGACCTGACCACGTGACTCACTTGAGGAGATCGGCCATGGCCCATCGCCTTGCGCCCCGCGTCCGAGCTATCGGGACCCACCACATCGATCGGCCCTCCGTCCGCAGCGGGCTTACTCACGCCTCCGGGGCAGGCAACCGGCGCGGCCGGGTGCGTCTGTCGACGCTGGCGCTGCTGATTTTCGCCGTCGCTGGGGCATTCCTGGGCGGCTATTGGCTGGCCGGCGGGGAGATGCCGCTGGACAAATCGCACGAGGCCGTGGCCTGGTTTCGGATCGAGCCGTCACCGCCCGGCGCGGCGACGGACCCGTCCATGGACCCGGCCGAGTTCCAGATCTACTGCCGTTCGCAGGCGAGCTTGATCCGCACGCCGCTGGTGCTGGCAGCAGCGCTGCGCAACGCCGAGGTGGCCAGGCTGCCAGCGATCGCGGCACAAAAGGACAAGGTTGCCTTTCTGCAAGAGCAGCTCTCGGTCACGTTTCCCGACGACGGGATGTTGATGCGCATCGCGATGCGCGGCGGCGACCCCCAGCAGCTCGAAGCGATCGTCGGTGCGGTCTGCGTGGCCTATCAAAAGGAAGTGATCAGCCAGGAACGGCTGGTCAAGGGCACGCTGCTGACCAAGTTGAACGACGTCCTGCGGAAGAACCTCGAAGAGATCACGGCGATGCGGGACAAGATCGAAAGGTTGGCCGCGGCGACCGGTTCCGGTTCGAGCGAGGCGGCGCGGCGCAAGCTCGCAGCCCTCGATCGCGACCTGTTGGCGGCCCACGAGGAGCTCATCGTCGCTCAACGGCACGTCAACGACCTGGAGCTGCAGATCGGGCGATCGCAATCAAAACTGGACACGGCGAATTCGAAAGAGCCTTCCATCGACGACCAGAAGATAACCGCGTGGTTACGCGACAATCCCGACTATGCGTTACTCGAAAAAGAGCTCACCGACCTGACCGTGCAGCTCGACGGTCGCGAATCGTCCAGCCGAGTCGACTCCATCGCAGCGAAGCGCGTCATCGAGACGCATCGGGCGCGGATCAAACAACTAAAAGACGAAAAGCAGCAATTGCGCGCTGTTGCACGAGCCGAGTTGGTCGCTCTGGAAAAGCAGGCGTTGGTTACCGAGGCGCAGAACGAGCTGGATAACTACAGCGTCGAGCTGCGACTGCGCCAAGACGCTCTCAGGCGCGGCCACGAGCGGCTGGCCGCGATGCAGGAGCAGGTCGCCCAGCTGACGAAGAATTCCGGAGCGTTGTTGGCAAAGCAAACCGAGCTGCACCAGCTTGAAGAAACATACGCCAGGCTTGCGGCGCAGGTGGGCTCGCTCCAGGTCGAACTCGATGCCCCCGATCGCGTGCGATTGCTCAGTCCGGCCCGGGCGCGCGACCGCGGGCTGTGGGAACGTCTGACTCGCCGCTAGGAAACGGGCAGGGGGCACGGCGAGCGCCCGACGCTGCGAGGCCCCCGGCGAGTCGTTTCCACCCCCCAACCGGCTCGCCGGGGGTCCAGACAGGCTTCAGACACACGGCACCTCGCAGTGCCATCCGGTCAACTCCTCGAGGGCGGCAAATCATGTCGACAACTCACACGGTGCTGCGCTGGTCGAGCTGGTTACTGTTGGCCGTAGCCATCTTCGTGAGCGGCATGGTCGCCGCCGGCGCGAAGTTTCACTATGGCCCTCCCTACAAGGCTGAAAGCTGGCTGCGTGCAGAGCTGACGCCGCCGGCTGTCCTGTTTCTCGAGCGCGTCCCCGTCGACGAATTCCAACGGTTCAAACATTCACAAACCGTGATGGTCACAAACCCCTTCGTGCTCAACGTTGCCCTGAGGGATCCGAGGCTGGGCCAGTTGCCGCTGCTGAAAGCGCAGAAAGACCAGGTCCAGTTTCTCCGTGCGCACATCAAGGCCGAGTTCCCCGGCGACGGTCAATTGATGCGTGTCACGATGGCCGGTGACGACCCGACGGCGATCCGGACGATCGTCGATGGTGTCGTCCGGGCGTATCTCAAAGAGGTTGTCGGCCAGGAACGGCTCGTCAAGGACATGAAGTACACGAAGCTCGAAGATGTCTTGCAGAAGAATCGCTCGGAAATCGCCTCGCTACGAAAAAAGCTGGACACGGTCGGTCCAGATACGACTCATGGCCAGCAACTAGAAGACGAATTGAGGACCTTGGAGGAGGTAACCGACAAGGTCGCCGCCGAAGTCGCACAATTGAAGATCGAACTCGCCGCGCCGGATCGCGTGCTCCTGCTCGACCCGGCAACGGTCATGCATGTACCTTTGCTGCGCCGCGCTGGCGAACTGATCGCAGGCGAATGGCAGGATTGACGTGCCTGCGGCCCCCGGTCGCGGAGCCGAGCCTGGCCGCCGCCTAAAATTCCGGCGGCAGGGCCGTGGCCTGGCTGAGGTTTTCGCCGAGCGTCAACAGCCAGCGCTCGTCGTCCGACTTGACGACGATATCCTGCGACAGCACCTCGGCGATGCGGCCGCGGAACTGGCCGACCTCGAACTCGTCGCCTTCGTGCAGCTTGAGCACTTCGCCCGTGGTGCGCAAGGTGAGCCAGGCCTCGGGCGCGCCATTGACGTCGAGAATGGCCGTCAAAAAGGCATAGTCGGCCGCGTCGAACGAGCTGGCGCCGCCCTCGCCGAACAGGTTGCGCCGCAGGATGGGCTCGTAGTCGTCCATCGTCGTACCGACCAGACGGTTCGACGGCTTGCGGTTGAGCTGCTCCTTGCGGCTGCCGCCCGGCAGCACCAGCGCCTCGATCGCCAGCGACAACTCCAGGTCGTTCGAATGCGAGATGGGCATGATGCCCAGCCGTTGGATCTGGTGCAAGTGATCGGCGCTGTAAAAGGCGTGCAAGAACCGCGTGAGCTGCTCGAGCGTGCCTTGCGCGCGAACGGTAAACGGAATCTTGGCATAGGTGCCCGGCTTGTTGACGATCTCGCCCGAGTCGACGTTGGGCCGTCCAAAGCCCGCGTTCTCGACCAGCTCCAAGAGCCAGTTCTGATACGCCGATCGGGCTCGGGCCGTATCGGTCGGCAGCGACTGTTCTTCCCAGGCCTGCAAGCGCCGGTTGGCCGCTTTGGCGCGATCGATCAACCGCGTTTTTTTGGCGATGTCGTTTTCGAGCTTGGCGATCTTGTCGCGGCGCTGGTCGAGCGGCTGCTGGAGCACGGTGTCGAAGACCGACGGGCCGACGGCCACCAGGAGCGTCACCCCGACGAGCCCCGCCAGGATTTTTTCGCGCTTTTGCATGGTTCAGGGCTCCTCGCGTCGGGCGGTGGTCACCTCGGCCGCCGGCGGCGCAGTGGCCGGGCGAGCGGCGGCGAGAAATTCGTCGCGATCGCGCCGCGCGACCGACAACGACGATTCGAACTGCCAGGTGTAGGCCTTGTCCTGCACGCTCTCTTGCACGCGCTTGCTGCGAACCTCGTGGAACTCGTCGCGGAGGCTGGTCTCCATCCGCTCGATGATCTGCGGATGCCGCACCAGGCCCTCGATGTCCATCGTGCCGCCGCCGGCCGGGGCCCGGCTCATCGTCAGCCGCAGCATGACCGCGTCGCGGGCCTTGGGAAAGCGGTTCGACAAATCGTTGAGTTCGTCGAGCCAGGTGACGTCGCCGGCGGTCCAGGCCTCGATCGCGGCGACGGTGGCCTCGACCTCGGCGGCCCGTTTGACGGCCTTATCGAGTTCTTTCGACTGCTTCGCTGCCATGGCGATCTGGTCGTTGAGTTCGTCGAACCGGCTCCAAATGTTCACGCCCACGAACAGCGCCGCAAAGCCGACCAAGGCGCCCACGAGCGCCACTCGGCGCCGGCGGCTGGGAGGCTTGGGGGCGCGGCGCGGGTGCAGGAAGTCGATGCCTGCGCTCGTGCGTTCGGCGGCGTCGAAGACCGTGCCGACCAATGCCGCGTAGGGGCCGCGCCGCTCGTCCCTATCAGCAAACGCATGCGACTCGAGCTCGCATTCGTCGAACGGATCGCAGCATTCGACCGGCTGTTCGAGATTGTCGCGGAGCCGGTCGATCAGGTCTTGTTGCTCGGCCGTATCGCCGAACACGTAGACCGCGTCGACGGTCTGCGCCGCGCCCTGATTGGCCACGGCCAGGATCGTGCGGCGAATCTCGGCCAAGAGCGGCACGGGGTCGTCGTCTTCGGCCGGCAACCGCAGGCACCGCGACACGACCACGCGGCCGTTCTGGATCACCGTCATGTCGGCTTCGTCGCACAACACGTCGACCAGCAGGCAAACCTTGTCGGTGCCCAGCCCGCGGCGCAGGAACAACGAGGCTGCCGCAAACGGACGCAGCAACAATCGATCGGGCACCAAACCCGCCGGGTTCCAGACGAGCTGCGCCGCTTGCTGGCTTTCGGCCGAAAAGGCCGTCGCCAGGACCGCGCGCGGTTCGCTCGGATCTGTGGACAGCGGATAGAAGTCGACCCGCGCCGAATCCGACGCCGCCGACAACTCGCGCACGGCCTGCAGCCGCACCAGATCGGGCAGTTCGGCATCGCTGGCCGGCGGCAGGGTCAGTTGCCGCAAGTCGACCTGCGCGCGGCTCACCGCCACCAGCGCCCTGCGGCGCAGGCTGCGCGGTACGCGCCGCTCGTCGAGCGCCTCGGCCAGGCGCTGGCCCAATTCAGGGTGCGGCCCGCGCACGCCCGCCTCGGGCGCGTCGGTCGTAACCGAGCCGCAGGCCTCGATCTGCACCCGCCCGCCGGATGCTTGAGCGACGAGAAACCGCGCTTGACGCGATTCCCATTCAACGGCCAGATAACGCGGCATGGCTCCGGTCCTCCTCGCCGCGAATCACCGCGGCTTCGTACGCCTGTCCGAGGCGTTGAAAATCTTGCCAGCTCACCACCCGGGCCGGCGTTTGCGTCGCGTCGAGCACGACCTCGGCCCGCAGGGTCAGCGGCACTTCATCAAAAAAGGCGATGAGCTGGGTGCGAAACACCGCCCCGGCCCCCGTTACATAGTCGTTCAACTTGCGGAACTTGTCGAATGGCACGATGCCTTCGGTGACCAGCCAGGCCGCCGTCTGCCGGGCCCGATCACCGCGTTGGCCCGAGGTTTGGCCTTCGCGCTTCGCGATCAGGGCGTCGGCCTCCGTGGCTTCCAGCCCCGGCACGCCGAGCAGCACTTCGCGCGAGGCGCGATTCACGTTTACGCGGCCCACGCGGGGCGCGGCCGCGAGCATGACAGCGTCGAGCCAATCCGGCAGCCAGCCTCGCAAGGCGTCGGTCGCCGTGCCCAGGGGGCTGTCGACGAGCACGCCGTTCGCTTCGCCAGGCTTCTGGACGACAACCTTGGCACCGGCCAGGTCGAAGATCGAACTGAAGTTGAACCGTGCCGGCTGCGACAGGTCGACCTGCGAGATCTGGCCCGGCTTCGGCGAACTCGTGGCGGGGCCGTACTGGCGATAGAGGACCGCGAAATCCGCGATCGCCTGGTTGAACCGCTTGGCGAGCGCCTCGTGCAACTGCTTGAGATCGCCGTTGAGCTGGATGCGGGGATTCCCCTGACCGTCTGTCATTGCCTCGGCGCTATGCAGCGTGATCCACGTAGACCAGCCGCGCGGAGCGGTGCCCGCTTCGCTTGTCGTCGCGCGATCGCCGGCTGTCGGCTCGGCAACGGTCAATTCCGCCTCGTCCAGGACGCCATTGCGATTGGCATCGCGGCCGAACAACGACTCGGGCGTCACGTCGCGCACCAACAACAACTCGGCGAGCGTGTCGAGGGGACCGTTGCGCGGGCCGTAGCCGGGCTCGAGCCCTGAGTAATAGTCGACCTCCGCGCCTTGTTCCCGTGGATTGCTGTCGGCGTCGCACCAGTCGAGCAGCGCGTCGGCGGCCGCGGTCGTCATGCCCGGCAGGTTCATGAGCGCCTTGCGTCCCGCGCCGGCTTGTGCGTGGTCCCATTCGACCAGCGCGGCGAGATTCAGCTTGGCCGACTCGTCCGCCATGCCATAGCGCGGCGCGGCGGTCGATTCGGTCGCGCTGGCGCTCGACGACGGATCGGGCGGCGCGAGCACGGTGAACCTCCCGGTGAGGCCCGTACGCTCGTCGCGGAAGACTTCGACCGCACGCAGCCGTGCGGGGTTGTCTTCGAGACCGCCGAATTGCTCCAGCTCTTCCGGGCGCAGCGCCACGAGCGATTGCAGGTAAGTCGCTCCCGAGGCCAGCAATTGCCGGGCCTGCAGCTCGTGCCCTACGCTGCGCGTGGCCTTGACTTCGGTAACCATCAGGTCGGTAAAAGAAAAGCCGGCCAGGCTCAACATCGCCACCACGACCAAGACCAGCACGAGCACCAGCCCGCGCGGGCCTGGTGGGCCCAATCGCATGCGGCGGGAGAGGTTCATGGCATGCCTCCCGCGTTCGTCGGCGCGGCCGCTGAGGGCGAGGACGTTGCCGTGCCCGATGCGGACGACGACTGCGCCGGCCGCGCCGCGGCGAGCGTCACATTCATGCGATACACGGCGAACTGCCGCGGCTGGAGCGATTCGGTAAACAAGGATTCGCGCCGCGAGTCGGGAAGGTCGTCGGTCGAATCCGGCGCGGCGCCGGCGGTCGCCGCAACGGACGACGCTTTTGCCGGGGGCGGTTCGAGCGCGATCGCCACCGCAACCAGGCTAGGCAATCCGCCCTCGGCGACGCTGTCCCATTGATCGTGCCAACTGGCGCCGTCGAAATAGCGGAATTCGAGCTGCCGCACTTCGGGTGCGAGCAAAACCTCGGGCGACGGCCCCTCGGTTTCCTCGGACTGCCGCACCGGCAGCGACGGCGGCAAATCGTTCGAGGCGGCCGCGGTCTGAGCGCCGCCACGGCGACCTTGGGCAGCCAGTTGATCGCGATAGGTCGCACTCAGTTCGCGGCGCACCAGGCCCAAGTCGTCCGCGCTCGGCTCGCCGCCGCTCGTCGCGCGGCCGGTGGCCATCTGTTCGTCGCGCACATAGTAAGTGACGATCTGCGGCGAGACGCGCGTGTCGGCCGATTCAACTTCGCACTGCAGCCACCGCGCAGTCCCGCGTAGCCGCGCGGGACCCGACGGCGCGGCTGAGGAAGACGACGACGCAGGACTCGCCGTCGCCAAGGGCGCGATCGTGCCGCGCAGATCGCTGGCGATCCGATGGAACAGGGCCCGAGCCAACTGCGCTTCTTCCACCTCGCGGTGCCCGCCTTGGAACATCCGCACATGGACGCGCATGGCGGTCCACAACCCGGCCAACACCACAGTCGACAAGACCATGGCCAGCAGCAACTCGATCAGTGTGAAGGCGCGCGGTCGGTTCATTGCGTGCCTCCAGCAGGCGCCACCGACGAACCACTGGACGAGCCGTTCGGCGTCGAACCCGATCGCGAAGCAGGCTCGGGTAGCCAGCGTACGAGTGCAAAGCGGACGGGCCGCCGTTCCTTGGGCAGGTCTTGCGCCACCGAGATGCGCACCGAGACAATGCCCGGCTGTTCGAGCGGTTCGCGGCGCACCGAATACAACCAGCCCTGCTGCTCCGGAATCGGTTGCTCTTCGACCGTCTCGGGCAGCGTGCCCGAGGCGGCGATTTCGGCCATGAGGCTCTCGCACAGCAACTCGGCCCGGGTCAGCGCCGCCGCTTGCGCCGCGTTGCGGCGACCGAGGCTGGCCAATTCGCCCAGCACGGCGATCGACCCGAGCAGAATGGTCATCGCCAGCATCATCTCCAACAGCGAGAAGCCGCCGCGCGCGGTACGGGTCATGGCTCCACCTCGTCGCGTTCGAGCGGTCCCACGGTCGCCACGGCGGTCAAACCGCGCAGTTGCACCGTGATGGCGAAGCGCCGCTCGTTGTTCAGGCGGATGGTCGCGTCGCTGCACGAGCCGTCGGGATGAAACACGATCTGCTCCGCTTCGAGAGACCGTTCGGCTCCGGCCGACTCGCCTTCCGAGGCCTCACCGGTCGTTCCATCGGTCCAGGCTGCCGGCGACGTGCCCGCAGCGGATTCTCGGCCGTACGATTGGGCCAGGTCTCGTGCGGCGAAATGAACTCCCTCGGGCAGCTCCAACTCGACCAGGGTGCTGGCCGGCGTCGCCGCTTCGTCGCGTTGCCCGCGCTCGGGTGCGTCGTCGTATTGCAAGGCCGTTTCCTCGCCCGTCGCAAACGCCGCGGCGGCGCCGACGCCGTCGTGCGGTGCAATCGCATAGCGCTGCCCGCCGGGGGCGAAACACACCACGTGATCGCGCCCCGCGTTGAGTGCGGCGAGCCGTGCTCGGGCGAGGTTGTTGCGCAACTGCGCCGCGGCGTCGCGCAGGCGGCTGTTGGCAATGGGTCCGCGCAGCGCCGGCCAGCTCACGGCCGCCAAAACGACCAGGAGCCCCAGCACCAGCAGCATTTCCATCAGCGTGAAGCCGCGCTTGGCGGACCTCGCGCCGTGGCCCAACGACGCCGTCATGCGGATCGAGCCTCAGGTGGCCTCGGTCGTTTCGCCCTCGACGTCGGCGGGCCAGTTGCCGATGTCGTCGTCCGAGCCGTCTTCGCCGTCGGGACCGAGCGACCAGATGTCCGGGAAATCGTTTTTGTTCTTCTCAGCCGGATAGCGGTACTGGTAGTCGTGTCCCCACGGATCCTTGGGAATACCGCCGTCGATGTAGGGCCCGTCCCATTTGTCCTTGTTCTCGAGGTCGGCCGGCGCCTCGGCGATGGCCAACAGGCCCTGCTCGGTCGTGGGATAGGCGTTCATGTTCTGGAAGTACATCTCCAACGGCGTCTTGAACAAGCCGATCTGGCTCTTGGCGGCGTTGATGTTGGCCTTGGCCTGCGTGTTCATGAACCGCGGGGCGACGAGGCCCAGCAGGATCACCAGGATGGCCATCACCAAGAGTAGCTCCATCAGCGTGAAGCCGGCCCGTCGCCGGCGATGGCGAATCGCGTTGTACATGACAGTCACCTTTCTCAAAAAAACGTGAAACTCAACCGAGTGCCCGCCGCGCGACACCCCGCGCCGCGGCACGCTTGACTTCCGACCTCAACCCATCGTCGTGCTCATCTGGAACACGGGCAGCAACAAAGCCACCACGACACACAAGATGATCACGGCCATGATCAACAACATCGCCGGCTCGATCAGCCGCACCATCAGGTCGAGCTGGCGCTCGGTGCGGCGGTCGATCCCGTCGGCGATGTCGACCAGCACCTTTTCCAAGTTGTTCGATTCCTCGGCCACGCTGATCATTTCCACCACAGCCCGGGGAAACAGCCCGCCCTCGGCCAGCGGCGTCGACAGGCGCTCGCCGGCCGTGATGCTGTCGCCGGCGCGGCGGATCTTTTCGGACAGCACCTTGTTGCCGGTCGAATCGCTGCTGATCTCCAGGGCCCGCAGAATCGACACGCCATTGCGCAGCAAGGTGCCGAGCACCCGGCAAAACCGCGACACGGCCAGGTTGACGTAAATCGCGCCCACCAAGGGCACCTTCAGCCGGAGCTGATCGAAGCGTGTGCGCCCCTCGGGCGTGGCGACGTAGCGCCGCAGTCCGTAGATCGCCCCGGCCAAGACCGCGACGATGATCAGCCCGTAGTGGCCAAGCGTGTCGCTCAGCCACAGCAGGGCGATGGTCAGACCGGGCAGCTCGCCCTGTTCTTTCAGCCGGGCAAACAACTCGGCGAACTTGGGCACGAAAAACACGATCAACACCGTGACGGCCGCCGTGCCGGCGATGGCCAGCAACATGGGATACGTCGCCGCACCGATCACCCGGCCCTTGAGGTCTTCCTGGTGTTCGATGAACTGCGCGGTCCGCTGGAGCACGTCTTCGAGAAAACCGCCTTCGCTGCCGGCGCGCACCATGCTCACCACCAGCTCGTTGAACACGTCGGGATGGCGGGCAAAGGCGTCGTCGAGCGTCGAGCCCTCGGCGACGCGATCGCGAATGTCCGACAACACCTCGCCGAGCGTCGGGTGCGACGATTGCTTGGCCAGCACCTCGAGCGAGCGCAGCAGCGGCACCCCGCTCGTCAGCAGGTCGGCCAGTTGCGCCAGCGTGGTGGCCAGCAGTTGGGGCTTCACCGCCTTGCGACCGCGCCACGATTGCGAGGCTGGCTGCTCGCGGGTGATCTGTAGCGGAAACAGCTCGCGCTCGCCCAATAGCGCCAGGGCCTCGCGCTCGGTGCTGGCGGCAATCGTGCCGTTGACCTGCTCGCCGGAGACGCGTCGGGCTGTGTAGGCAAAATCGGGCATAAACCAAATCCGGTCGGCCGGCGCTAGTCGGCCTTCGTGACGCGCATGACTTCGTCGATCGACGTCCGGCCCGCGAACACCAGTCGCCAGCCGTCTTGCCGCAGCGAGCGCATGCCGCCGCGCACGGCGGCCGCCTTGACCACGTGCGAGGCCGTGCGCTCGTTGGCCAGATGGCGAATCTCGTCGTTGGCCACCAGCAGCTCGAACAAGCCCACCCGGCCCCGGTAGCCCGACCCACGGCAGCTCTTGCAGCCGCCGGGCGCGTAGATCGTCTGTTTGCCGTCGCGCACCTGCGCGAGCGGAAAGTCGTTCGGCACCTCGTCGGCCTCGGGCACGAACGGCCGCTTGCAGTCGGCACACAGCGTCCGCACCAGGCGTTGGGCCATCACGCCTTCGACCGTACTGGAAACCAGGAACGGCTCGACGCCCATATCGCACAACCGCATGTACGCGCCGGCAGCGTCGTTGGTGTGCAGCGTGCTGAACACGAGATGTCCCGTCAGCGAGGCCTGCACCGCGTTCTCGGCCGTTTCCAGGTCGCGAATTTCGCCGACCAGCACCACGTCCGGATCGTGACGCAGAATTCCGCGCAGCGACGCCGCAAAGGTCAGCCCGATCTTGGCCTGCACCTGGATCTGGTTGATGCCTTCGAGCTGGTACTCGACCGGGTCCTCGGTCGTGATGATCTTCGTCGCGTCGTCGCGAATCTCGGCTAGCGCGCTGTAGAGCGTCGTCGTTTTGCCCGAGCCCGTCGGCCCGGTGACCAGCAGGATGCCGTGCGGCAGTTGAATGAGCTGATGGAACTGGCGATAGATGTCCTCGGGCAGGCCCACGCCCGCCAGGTTGAAATTCATCTTGTCCTTGTCCAGGACGCGCATCACGATCCCTTCGCCGTGGATCATCGGGATGATCGACACCCGGATGTCGACCTCGCGGCCGGAGACCTTGAGCTTGATGCGGCCGTCCTGCGGCAGACGCTTTTCGGCGATGTTCAGCTTCGCCATGATCTTCAAGCGGCTGACGATGGCCGCCTGGAAGTGATTGATCTCGGGCGGCGCCGGTTGGGTTTGGAGAATGCCGTCGATCCGGTAGCGGATCTTCAGCCCCTTGGCTTGGGCCTCGATGTGGATGTCGCTGGCCCGGGCCTCGATCGCCTCGACCAGGATTTCGTTGACCAGCCGAACGACCGACGCCTCTTGGGCAGCTTCGGCCTGCTCCGAGCCGTCGATATCGAGCTCTTCGAGCAGCTCGACCGCCTCTTCCTGGCGCTTGGCCAGCAGGCCCTCGATCGTCTCCGAAGCGACGCCCAGATGGGTCTTGATCAGCTTGGCGATCTCGGCGCTGGCGGCCAGCACCGGTTCGACCGTGGTACCCGTGGCGGCGCTTACTTCGTCGAGGGCATAGAGCTCGAAGGGGTCGCTCGTGGCGACGACCAGCGTGCCGCTGCGCCGCCGCAATGGCAGCACCCCGTGCCGGTAAATGATCCGGACCGGAAAGTCTTCCAGGACTGCCGGGTCGAACTCATAGTTCGCCAGGTCGACGTATTCCAGGCCCAATGCTTCGCCCAGCGCGCCGAGGGCCTCTTCCTCGCTGATCATGCCCTTCTGAATGGCCAGGCGGTCGATGCGCTCGCCGTCGCTGGCCGAGTCGCGCAGCACGTCGAGCTGCTCGTCGTCCAGCAAGCCGTGGTCGCGCAGGATTTGACCGGCTTCCATCGTCGAAAATCCGCTTCAGGAGGTAGGTTCGGCGAGCGCGGGCTCGGCAGGGTGGACAGCGAAGGTGCGATTCGCCCCGGTGGGTGGTCGCTTGCGCCGGACCCGTCATACGGCCGAACTACCGGGTAGGGGCAGCTCGCCGCCGCGGGCACGAAATCTTTGCTGTGTGAAGGCAGGCTGGTAGTGGCCAAGGCGGGATTCGCGGCAGCCCTCCCCAGGGCAGGGACCACGAACGAACGCATTTTATTTGACGCGCAAGCATCTGCCCATGCCAGAGTGCACGCCGGAAAACTTGCCCACCATCTGGGAAACTGATCTGACCGATTTCGAGAGACCAACTGAGCACACAAACTCAATGACAAACAGGGTTTATGCACTGAACGGAAGCCCTGGGGCTTCCGTTTCTCCTAGCGCGCAAAGCAATAATTTGGCGGCTGAGGATGTCTCGCAGCCGTTCGCTCGGCCGGCATACAATGTTGCGAGACCGGAGCCGTGGCGGTTGCCGGGCAATCAATCCAGAAGTGTTTATGAGTTCATCCATCGAAGCCAACTCGACCGTGAAGAGCCGTCGGAAGTGGCTCCAGCTTGCGCCGAATCGCCGCATGTTGTTGTTGGCTGTCGTGGCGGCGCTGTTGGGCGCGGTGGCATATTTTGGACCCGCCGAGCCGACGACTCCGCCGCTGAGCAAGCCTCGCGTGGCCCGTCCCCGCAAGACCAAGCCAGCGGCAGCCGAGCCCTCGCCGCAAGTCGCGTCGCTCGGTACGGCGCCAAGCGCCGAGGCGTCGGCGCCTGCACAGGGGCAAGCTGCGCAAGCTTTGCCGGCGATCGAGACGCAGGTGCTCTCGCCGGCGCCTGACCCGCCCGCCCCCGCGGCAGCGCCCGTGCGCCGGTTGCCTTCTTCGTATGCCACGACCGGGCCGGCAAAGCCCGGCACGCTGCAATCGCCGATGGAGGCCTTGCGCGAGGGCGAGGAACCGCAGGCCCCGGTGCCGACAAACATCTCGTCCAAGATCCGCCGCTATGCGGAAGTGGTCGTGTCGCAGTACGACGTCGACAACGACGGCCGGCTGAGCCCGACCGAATATGCCGCCATGCCGGGCGAGCCGGCGATGGCCGACCTGAACGCCGACGGTATTCTCGAGGCCCATGAGATCGCGGCCCGGGTCGCCGTCTACAGTCGCCGGCGGCTGATCCGCCTGATGCCGGTGCCCGTCGAGCCGACCCAGCCCACGGAACCCGGCGCCGCGCCGGTCGCCACGGCAGCGCCCAGCGGCGACCCGTCGGCGGCCGAACTCGAACTGGCCCGCCGCGCCCGGCAGTTCTATGTGCCCGAGCGCAATCTGCCCACCGGCCTGCCCGATTGGTTCCTGGCCAGCGACACGAACGGCGACGCGCAGATTTCGATGGCCGAATTCTCGGCCCGCTGGTCGGGCACCGAGCTGCACCGCTTCGAGCAGTACGACACCGATCGCGACGGCCTGATCACCGCCGCCGAGGGCCGCGCCATCAACACCGCGGCCCCTTCCACACCCTCGGCAACCGACGCGGCGGCCTTGCGGTAGGGCGTGACTGCAATTCTCGACGCAGCCCCCGTCCAGGTATAGCCGCGACCGGCCACCGCCGGTGGCTACTCAGCCAGATCGCCCGCTTCGACTGCACACATTCAATTCACGTGCAACGCGGGATGATACGCCATGGCGTTTTGCCCCGAGGGATGCCACGCGATTGCTCAATTGTCGACGCCGCTTGTACGTGCGAAAGGCCGTACCATGCGGTTAGAAGTGCGGAACTGTCCGTCGAGCTTGTCCTCACCTGCGATCACGACATCGCCTCGCCATCGCTGCACGAAGAACAACTGCCTGCGACGATCTTCGATGGACTCTCACTCCAAGGGCTCAATCGGATCGGCTGTGATGCTTGTCGAAGCTCTTTTCGGGGGGCAAACTTGTCCTGAACTCTGCTGATCGACTCCGCCAGGGATGGGGCGGTATTCGACGAGCGCACCACGTTCCCGAGCGACTTCGAACCACACGAACGTGGAGTGGTCTTTTGAGAAGCGGACGACTGAACTCCCAAATTGCCGCGCGCCCAAGGCCCTTAGAAAGTCGCGGCCGGCTGCTCAAGCCGGAAGAATTCGAGCGGGACAGACAGGGCTGATGCCATGGCTACGCGAATGGAAGTCAGCTATGGATCGCCCTTGCGTAACACTTTTACCTTCTGCCTGGCGATGCCCGATGGCGAGGTCAAGTTTCGAGGCGTCTTTCAACTAACATGCAGTCGTTGGTCCAAGCTGAAGTACACGTGGCATGATGGACGACAATTCGCTCTTCACATGCCAAACAGGATTCCAACGTCGCTTGAGAGATCAAGCAATGTCCCATGCCGGTTGATTACGCTGGGAGACACTTCGGTCTGTGAAGGTCGCCTGACAGGCTCGGTCCTGGCCTGTTGCCTGAACTTGCATGACATCGAATGGCGTGTCGGCGAGATGACGATCTTGAATTATCCTGGTTGTCGTGGCGGGCGGCTGAAAACCGCGGATGGCAGGACACTGGCCGTGTTTCGGCGCGGCCAAATCGGAACGATCCTGGTCAGTGACGCAGTAAGTGCCGACATGCTGCCACTCGTGGCCGGGATGATCGTCGCAAACCTGTATGCCGAATAGCGTCACGCCATCTGTCAGGCCATTCGGACTGAGCTCGACCGCGCGCGGCATCAGGTGCGGAATCGCAACGGGCGCGGCCAGGGGCGACTGCGGACTTCGCGTACCAATTGGCCAAAACTCCCGGCGGATTGGTGCTCGTCCTTTGGCGGAGCACACGCGACCGCTGGTTTCCAAGCGACTTGAATCCCAGCCGGTAAGAACGGCGCAGCGTTGCGAACACTGACCGCCGCTCTAGTTACCCGAGCTCTGTCGGCTGCGCCCGCGGCCGCGGTTGCGGTCGCGGAGGATGTCTTCGAGCACCTTTTGCACGGCGATGCCCTTGGCGCTCTTGAGCTGCACGACCTTGATCGTGCGATCCGATTGGAGCGCCGCCGTGTCGAGCTGCTTGACCAGCGCCTCGACCTCGCGGAACAGGCTTTCCGGGGCCAGGACCACCAGCGAATTGGTCGTCGGATCGACGCTCAACGTCATGTCGGGCAGGGCCGTGTCGACGGCCATCCGATACTGGACATATTCGGCCAACTCGCCGCGACCACCGCGCGGACCGCCGCCGCCACCGCCGCCGCGTTGCGCAGGCTGGGGCCGGGGCGTGAGTTGCGTCTTGTAGACATCGCGCAGCACGGCCTCGACGTCTTCGGCGTCGGCGTCGTGCACTTTGAGCACTCGCGGACGTTGCGCCTGGGCCGAGGCGGGCACCTCGTCGGTGTCGAGTACCTTGAGCAGTTCTTCAATCGTCGCCAGCTCAGTGGCCGAAGCCTGCACGATGATCGCGTTGAGCCGCTGGTCGGGCACCACGGTCACGCCGCTGGCGCGAAAGCCGAAAAAGCCCGAGGCAAACAGCCGGTCGATGCTGTCGGCCACGCTGTTGGCGCTGGCATTTTTGAGCGTGAACACGGTGAACTCGCGGCCGGTCGACGGGGCCCGCGCGGCCAGCGAACGCAGCACGGTCTCGAGCTGATCGAGCGCCGCCTCGTCGTCCGAAGCGATCGTGATACTGTCCGGCCCGACGGTGATCACCACCGGCGGCGGCGCGTCGGCTGGCGACGCGCCGGTTTCCGTGGGCTCATCGGAACTGGGCTCGGCGGACTCCGCCGGATTCGTGTCGGAGGGAGCCGCTTCGGTCGGCGTCGCTTCGGCGGGTGCTGGCTCCGCGGTGTCGTCCGCAACGGGCGGCGGCTCATCGCCGGGGAAGGCGCAGGCGAGGGCATTTTCAAGCGGGTCGGCCGTGCGCAGCCGGCGCGGCTGCCAGGCGCCGTGCTTGTTCGCGGGGTCTGGGTCGCTCGCCGGCGGTTGCTGGTCGGCCTCGCGCTCTTTGCGCAGCGATTCGACGGTGGGGGCCACGGCCGACGGCGTGACCACGCGAATCGGGTTGCGCGAAATCTGCGGCCAGAGTTGTTGCAGCTGTTCGAGGGTGGACTTACCCGCCCCCTTGGGGATGGCGATGACGCGTAGTTTGCGCCCGTTCGACGTGCTGTCAGCCAACAGCGGTTCGCCCATCTTCGCCAGCAGCTTGCGGATCTCGGCCACTTGCTCGGGGGTACCGCGGACCATCAACTGCTGCGAATCGTAATCGGCCTCGACCTTGGGCGCGCGGCCCTTGCCGGCCGATCCGCGCGATTCGAACAGCTCCTCGATGGCGAATTCGGCCGTATACGGATCGATCACGCGCAGCGGCAACACGTCGACAACCGGCGTGACGGTGCTCATTTGTGCGAGCGTGGCGCGGATCGTGGCGTGTTCGCTGGGCCGCGCAAAGACGATCAACTGGTTGTTGGTCTCGTCGGGCACGATTCGCGCGTCGGTGGCGGTGCCCAAGAGGTTGGTCACGACCTTGAGCAGCGCGGCCGCGTCGGCTTCGCCGGTTTGGTAGACCTCGACCTGACGGGCCTGGGCCAGGTCGGCGGGCGTTTCGAGTTGATCAAGCGTCCGCCGGATCTCCTCGTGCTGGCCGGGAAACGCCCAGGCGATGATCTTGTGCGACTTGCCGTCGAGCGAGAGCCGTACCTCGGGCGCCGTGGCGAACATCTGTTGCAACACGGTCAGCAGGCTGGCCGGATCGCCCTCGTGCAGTTCGTACACGCGCACCGTACGTTCTTCGCGCACGGCCCCTTCGCGGTCGAGCTCGGAAATCGCGGTGGCAATTTCCTCGTGCTCCTCGGAAGTGGCCGACACGGCCAGTTGCCGGTTGCGCAAATCGACCGCCATCCGGGCCAATGGCACCAACGGCTGAATCACCTGCAAAGCGACCGCCGGGTCGCCGTGCGCGAGCGGATAAACGCGCGACGTGCGACGCTTGTTGGGCGGGACATCGCGGGCCAGTTGTTTCACCAGTTCGGTGATCCGCGGATGCTGTTCGGCGCGGGCCCAGGCCAAGATCGTCTCGGTCTTCGTGTCGGCCACGAACCGCGCGTCGGCCATCGCACCTTGCAGCAGCGTCACGGCCGAAGTCGGGTCGGCGCCGTCGAGCGGATACACGGCCAGCGTTTGTTGATTGTCGGCGGTTTGATCGATTTGCTCGATCGCGGCGGCGATGTTGGCCTGCTCGGCAGCGCCAGCCCAGGCGACAATCTTTTGCGACTTCGTATCGAGCGACAGCCGCACGTCGGCGCGCGAGGCATACATCTGCTGCAGCGCGGCCAGCAAAGTCGACGGATCGGTGGCGCGCACCGGATAGACCCGGACCTCGGGCTTGCCGCCACCGGCGCTTTGCTGTTCGATCGCCGCCACGGCCTCGGCAATCTGGACATGCTCCTGGCCCGTCGCCGTGACCATCAAGCTGCCGGACCGTGGATCGACGGCCATGGGCGTGTACGGCTGCAAGCCGCGCAGCACGGTCATCGCCGTGGCCGGATCGGCCGACTCGAAGCGATAGGCGCGGGTCGACTTGCGAAACTGTTCCGGCAGGTCGGTGGCCAGCCGGGTCATCATTTCGCCGATGCGCGTGTGCACGTCGTCGGCCGCCCACACGACCACGGCGTTCGACTTCGTGTCGGCCGCAAACCGGGCATCGACGAACGCCTGCTGCAACAGGGTCATCGTGGCCGACAGATCGGCCGTACCTACCGGATAGGAAACAAGCTTCGGCTGGTCCGCCCCGCGCAACGGTTGCTGCAATTGTTCGATCGTCGGCCGCAACGTCGCCTGCTCGTCAGGCGTGGCATAGACAATCAAGCGTTTGCCGACCGTGTCGGCCGTAATGCGGGCCTTGGGAAACGCGCCCGTCAAGGCCGAGGCGAGCGAACTCGGGTCGCTGTTGCGGACGTTATAGACTTCGATCCGCGGCCGGTTCGGATCGTCGAGCGCCGGCTGCAGGCCCTCGATGGTTTCTTTGACGCGGAGCTGATCGTCGGCGCGGGCGAGGATGATGATCGTGCCGGCGGTCGTGTTGCTGATCAGCTTGGCCTCAGGCGCGACGACGGCCAACACCTGGGTCACGGTCGAGAGCTCGGCCTGACCCAGCGGATGCACCTGCAATTGCAGCCGCCGCGTCGGGGGCAAGTCGACATCGAGTTGATCGACCGTCGAGCGCACCTTTTCCTGATCCGCGGCCGCGGCCCAGATCAGCAACTGGTTGGTCTTCGCCTCGACGACCACCTTGGCCGAGGGCACCAGCGCCGCCAGCGCCGTGACAACCGGCGCGGCGTCGATGTACTGCAGACGGTAGACGACGAGTTGCGGACGCAAGGCCTCGGGCACCTCTTGGGCCAATTGCTCGACCACCGCGGCGATCAGCTCGTGCTGTTTCGCGCGGGCCCGAACGCGCAGCTCACCCGGCGTCGCGGTGCCCAGCACCTGAATACCCGGCAGTTCGGCGGCCATGTCCGCCAGAGCCTTGGTGACGCGTTCGCGCTGCTCGGGCGTAACGGCATACGTCTCGAACCGCGGCACGTCGCCTGCGGCCGGCGGAACTTCGATCTGGGAAATCGTCGCGCGGATTGTTTCGTGCTCGTCCGGCAAGGCCAGGGCCACGATGGCACCGGCCTTGCGATCGAGCGCGAGCTTGGCCTTGGGCATTAACGTCTGCAGCGTCGCCAGGATCGTCGCGAGGTCGGCCTCTTCGACGCGGTAGACCTCGACGCGACGGGTTTGTCCCTCGGGCCCGCCGGCCTCGATGCCGGCCAGCGTCTCGCGGATCGTCGCCTGCTGCGGCGCCGTGGCCCAAACGGCCAGGTGTTCGGCGCTGGGGTCGAGCGCAACCTTCGAGTCGGGCACGAGCGCCTTGAACATCTCGAGCAACTGCTGCGGCGACCCGCTCGAGGCGATCGAATAGACCTCGAGCCGGTATTGCTTTTCGACCGGCTCGTCGGCCTGCATCTGGGCCAGCGTTTCCTTGATGCCGACCTGCAGCGACGGCGTGGCGAAGGCCATGATCTGCTCGGTTTTGGGGTCGTGCACGAAGCGGCCCGCGGCAAACAGAGCTTCGAGCGTCTTGACGGCCGCCGCGCCGTCGGCGCCGGCGAGCGGATAGACGACCAGCGTCGGCTTCTCCTCTTGCTTGGGCTGCTCAGGCGGGTTCGGGGCGGCCGGCGGCGGAATCGATTCGATCACCGCCGAGATCGCCAACATCTTGCCCGCCGTCTCGGTCACGACGAGTTGCTTGGTCTGCGGCAGCGTCACGCACTTACCGTGCGGGCCCAACAGCGGCGTGATCTCGCCCGACACGGCCGCCGGATCGCGACCCTGGAGCGGAAACCGCACGGTCACCAGTTCGAACTTGCCGCGCTGGTCGAGATCGTCCAGCTTCACCTCGGGAATCAGGTCGGCCGGGATCTCCTCGTCGAGCTTTAACAACATGAGCATGCGTTCGCGGCGAATGAGCGTATACCCCTTCGTCAGGAGCACGCCGTTGAGCAGGTCGATCGCCTCGGCGGGACTGTAGAGGCGGCTGTCGGTGTAATTGAACGTGCCCGGCGGCGGCGCATCGAGCACCAGCGATAAGTCCGACTGCTCGGCAAACCAACTCAGCACTTCGGACCACGGCTGGTAACGAAAACTGAATCGCAGCTTGCGCTCGCCGGGGGGACCGGTTTGCTCGGGCGAGGGCGCCGGCTCGGTCATGGCCACCCAGCGGGCCAATTGCTGGTCGGTAAGGATCTCGGCGAGCTGCGCCTCGATCGATCGCTCGATTTCAAGATGGCTTTCCGGCGAGGCCTCTTCGAGCGCGCGGGCTCGGGCCTCGAGAATCTCGGAAACGCGGCGGCGCTGCTCCGGCGTGAGATCAAGATGGTCGGCCACGGCGCGCTGGCCCAATTCGACCAGGCTGCGCACCAGGCGCTGCGGCAGGGGCACCGCCGGCGGGGCAGGGGCCTCCGTGACCGGAGGCGGCGCAGGTGCCGGCTCGGCCGGCGGGCTCGCCGGTGGAGCGGCCGCCTGTTGACCGGCGACCTGTTCGGTCGTTGCGCCAACCGTGAACGCCAATCCAACAACCAACCATGCGCAACGCGATGCAGTACCAGACATAACCAGGTCTCTCGAGCACGGTGAGCGGCCGCGCCGCGGTGAATACAACAGGCAGGCATTGCCGTAGGGTGGGAGCCCCAGGCAACTTGCGGCAAGGCGGGGGACCGATCGCGGTCTCTGCAGCCTGGCCCCCCGAGGGTCGCGCCGCGAAAGACCGAAACGTCGCTATTCATAATAGTCACGCGTGCCGGACCGAAGCTACCGGGAACAGATTCGAATCGGCGGTGCGTCGATTGTCGCAAGTCGATGCAGAAACTCAGATTGCGACGCCGGACCGAATTTCGACAATGCACGCTGGACAAGGAAGTTCGCCGGCCCGTGGAACGCGCGGCCGGTTTCAAGCGTCTCTATTTGCATCCGCATCTCGGGGTCGCTGCGCGCCCCCATTCAAGCAATGGACGCGCTGCCGGGCGTGCGGCCGAGCTTTTCTTGTCCAATCAGGACAATCTGCAAGGATCAAGTCAGATGAACGGGCGACGTCTCGCGCTGGCGGCGTGTGTAGGTTCGGTCTTATGCCTGGTGACGGGTGCGGCCGTGTTGTTTTCGGCCCCGCCGGGCGGGAACGAGGCTCGCAACGCTGCCCGGAAGCAATTCGACGCCGGCAATTTCCAGGATGCGTTGAGCTTCTACGAACCCTTGGCGACCGACCCCCAATCCGACCCGGTCCAGGTGCCTGACGACTTGCGGATGGCCGTGCAGTCGCTGCGCAATCTCGGCCGCGTCGATGAATGCGACGCGCTGATCGAGAAGAGCCTGGCGGCGCAGCCCAAGAACTGGCGCCTGCTCGCGGCGGCCGCCGAGCTGTACGCGCAGTTGGACCACTTTGGGCAGGTCATTGCCAACGAGTTTACTCGCGGCAATCAGCGCGGCCGCGGCGAGTTCGTCGGTTGCTTCGAGCGCGATCGCGTGCGCTCGTTGCAGTTGGCCGTTAAGGCGCTGGAATTGGCCGCTGACGATCCGGCACGCACGGAGATCGCAACGCTGTATAAGCAGGTTGCCGACGTGCTAATGTCGAATCGTTACGGCGCCGCATGGAAGCTACAAACACTGACCGATCTGACCGTGCTGCCCGACTACGAAGCTGCAGGCGGCTGGGGCCGCGGCTGGAGCGGCGGCAGCCAAGGTGCCCCGGTCGATGCCGAAGACAACCCGGTCGTCTACCGCGTGCCGGCCACTTGGGAGGCTGCGGCCAACGACGGCGAGCGCTGGCGCTGGGCCCTGGCCCAGGCCGTCGCGATCGATCCGCAGCGCGCCGACGAGGTGACCTACACCTTGGCCATGTTCTGGCATGGCCAGTTCGGCGTGCAAACGCTGGCCGACTATGGCTACTGGTTCGGCCGCGACCAGGCAGAACGCGCCGCGGGCGGCAAAGACGGTAAGGCTGACGATGCCGCGGAAGAACACGACGAGAGCGGCACCTACGCCCTGCACACGTTGGCCGACGAGGAAACGATCTGCCGGCTGGCGATCGGCGTGCGGCGCATCAAGCTGGACGACGAATTCAACGCCATCAAACTGCTCGCACAACTGGCCGACAAACGCGAAAGCGGCTACGCCGAAACGGCCCTCACGCAGTTGGCCGACATCTTCACCAACCGCCGGCAATACGATCGGGCCGCCGAGTACCTCCGCCGCAACATCGCCGAGCACGGCAAGAGCGAAGCTAAGCAGCAGGCGCTCGCACAGATCGTCGACAATTGGGGGCGCTTCGAAGGTCAACTGGCCCAAGCGGCCGGGCGTGGCGCGACGATCGACTATCGCTTTCGCAACGGACGCCAGGTGCACTTCACGGCCCGCGAGATCAAGCTCGAGGCGCTGCTGGCCGCGGTCAAGCAGTATCTGAAGTCGAACCCCGAACAGCTCGACTGGCAGCAGCTTGATATCACGCAGCTCGGTCACCGGCTCGTGATCGAGAACCAGGCGCAGTTCCTCGGTCGCGAGGTAGCCAACTGGACCGTCGATCTCGAGCCTCGGCCCAACCACTTCGATGCCCGCACGAGCGTCGCGACGCCGCTGCAAAAGGCCGGCGCCTATCTGCTCACGGCCGACATGCAGGAGGGCAATCGTTCGCACGTGATCGTCTGGCTGCACGACACGGCCTTGGTGCAAAAACCGCTGTCGAACCAGCATTGCTACTTCGTGGCCGACGCCACGAGCGGTGCGCCGGTGCCCAAGGCGAACGTCGAGTTTTTCGGTTACCGCCAGGAGCACCGCGGCGGCCGGCGGTTCACCGTGTTGACGAGCAACTTTGCCGAGTTCTCGGACGCCGACGGCCTGGTCCGCCCCAGCTCGAAGCGTCTCGATCCGCAATACAACTGGCTGGTGATTGCCCGCACGAATCAAGGCCGGCTGGCCTACCTCGGGTTTCAGAATGTGTGGTACGCGACGCGGTCTGAGGCGCGCTACGACTCGGTCAAGACGCTGTTGATCACCGACCGGCCCATCTACCGGCCCGACCAGAAGGTGCAATACAAGCTGTGGGTCCGTCACCCCCGTTATGACGAGCCGGCCGAGAGCGAATTCGCCGGCCGAAGCTTCCAATTGGTGCTGACCGATCCACAAGGCGAAAAGGTCCTCACGCAAGAGGTCAAGGCCGACGCCTATGGCGGGATCGCCGGTGAATATGCGCTGCCGCGCGATGCCAAGCTGGGCGTCTGGCAGATCTACCTCGAAAACGTCGGCGGCGGTTCGTTCCGCGTCGAGGAATACAAGAAGCCCGAGTACGAAGTCACCGTCGACGCGCCGGCCGAGCCGATCCGCCTGGGCGACAAGTTCACCGCGACGATCACGGCCCGCTATTACTTCGGCTCGCCCGTCACCGAGGCCCGGGTGAAATACAAGGTGCTGCGCACGCCGAACGCCGATCGCTGGTTCCCCTCTGGCCCCTGGGACTGGCTCTACGGCAGCGGCTACATCTGGTTGGGCAGCGACTACGACTGGTACCCCGGGTTCACGCGGTGGGGGTGCATCCGGCCGATTCCGCCGTGGTGGGGCTTCCGCCCGCAGCAGCCGCCGGAGGTCGTCGTCGAACAAGAGGTGCCGATCGGTCCGGATGGCACGGTGCAGGTCGAAATCGACTCGGCGTTGGCCCGAGCGATCCACGGCGACCAGGACCATCGCTATGAAATCACGGCCGAAGTGGTCGACCAATCGCGTCGCACCGTAGTCGGAACCGGCAGCGTGCTCGCGGCGCGCCGGCCGTTCGAGGTCACCGTCTGGGTCGATCGCGGCTTCTCCCGCACCGGCGAAACGTTGCGTGCCCAGTTCGCGGCGCGGACCCTCACCGGCCAACCCGTCCGCGGCACGGCGGTGCTCGAGCTGCTGAGGATCACCTACAACGACCAGCAGGAACCCGTCGAAACCAAGGTCGAAGACTGGGAACTGACCAGCGACGAAGGGGGCCAAGGCCAGCAGCAGCTCGTCGCTGCCGCGCCGGGGCAATATCGCTTGTCGTGCCGCGTGACCGACGCGGCCGGGCATACGATCGAAGGCGGCTACGTGTTCGTCGTCCGAGGCGAGGCGTTCGACGGCCGCGACTTCCGCTTCAACGAACTGGAGCTGATTCCCAGCAAGCGCGAGTATGCTCCCGGTGAAACACTCGAGTTGATGATCAACACGAATCGGGCGGACAGCACGGTGCTGTTGTTCGTGCGACCGCAAGACGGGGTTTATCCGGCGCCGCAGGTCGTGCGTCTGCACGGCAAAAGCACGACGGTGAGCATTCCGATCGCCGTCGGCGACATGCCGAACTTCTTCGTCGAGGCGGTCACCGTCTCGGGCGGCAAGTTGCACAGCGAGGTGCGCGAAATCTTCGTGCCGCCCGCTGCGCGCGTGGCCCAGATCGAGGTTCTCCCTTCGGCCCAAGAGTATCTGCCCGGCCAGGAAGCCAAGGTACAGCTCAAGCTGACCGATCTGGCCGGCCAGCCGTTCGTCGGTTCGACCGTGCTCGCGATTTACGACAAAGCGGTCGACGCAGTTGCCGGGGGGTCGAACGTGCCCGAGATCAAGCAATTCTTCTGGCAGTGGCGCCGGAGTCATTCGCCCACGAACGTGACCAACCTGGGCATGATGTACGGCAACCTGGTGCCCAAGGACGCGGTGCCGATGCAAAACCTGGGCATGTTCGGCGAAACGGTCGTCGATGAGCTCATGGTGCGGCGCGTGGGCCGCGGTGCCGGGGCGATGGACGCCGCCGTGCCGATGGCGGCGCCAGCGCCCGAGGCC